>JAKZRT010000192.1:0-14201 GCA_047518005.1 Brevirhabdus sp. | reverse complement strand
TTCGACGCGACCGACCGGCGCCCTGTGGACAAGTGGACAGCCGCTCCGCGACCGACCACTTCCCCACAGGGCCAGAAACCGCAACAGAAGCGGTCAACTCATATGGTACATAAACCGGTCAACTCAGAATGTTCTCGACAGGTCCGGTTTTTTTGACAACATGACGAGCCTAATTTCAACCTACGGCTAAGCCTGTCCCGGCAGAATATTCATGCCCAAATCCGTCGACGGTGCATTTTTGAAAGCGATTGGTCTGGATCGAATATCCAGCGCTTTGCTGCAGGTGCAAATCGAGGTAAATGTACTCATGTGCAAGCTCTTATTGCGTGGTCAGCTTTAGCTCGTTGATATCTGTGCGTTATCTGGTGACATCTTCACATCTAACTATCTATTGACCCATTGGCAGAACTGTATCGCATCGCCGACGTTGGTTCCAACAGCAGCAAACTTCCGCAATCCGCTCTTCGTGACGGGGTTTGCATTCAACGGCATCCGATTTCGCGGCTGCGGCGAAGGTCGGATTTGTCCCGCACTGCCGTCGTTCCGACGCCGGATTTAGCTGCGGGGCGCGCGAAGGACCGCTTTTTAGCGGCGCTGCAAAAAAGTGCAGCGTAGTACGGTCGGTGATAAAAGTGCCGTCTTTCCCATCCCACGACGGAGATCGAAAGTCCGGTTTGTCTCGCAACCCAGTCCCTCGTCGGCTGATTTCCATCATTTCTTGGCGAATGGCCGGTCTTGGGAAATTGCCCGAGTGTTTTTGCACTCGCAGCGAAACTTCGTAGTCCGCCCTACGTATTGGATGCTGCGCTCATGTCCAAGGTCTTGAAAGGCTCGTAGCCGCCGATCGCTGCGACATCAACGAATGACTGCTTCAAGCTGGGAAACGCTCTCAAGAAAACATTAAGGTCCTGGCTCGTTTGGGCCGCCTAAAGAAATTTGATTTCCCGGTTAGACCAAACTCTTTCCCTGATACGCTAAAATAATTCCCCTGTTAAATTGCTTAGGAAAATACGCCGTAAGGCGCTGTAAACACGTCGCTTATCGGGCCCAATCCGGGGAAAACGCCGGAAAACGCGCTTTTTTCCCTGCTAATTCCCTGTTAACAGGGAATTTTGGACTGAAACTGGTTCACTCAGGACTGGTTGCACAGCCAATTTTCAATCGTAAATCGTGGATTTAATACTGAAAAAATCTTGCTGGTGCGTCCGCTACCACGCGCTCTGATCCATTAATTTGGGCTCTGGACCATAATTTTAGCGGGTTCGTGGATGAGTGTTCCGACGTCTGCCGCATCGCCGTCGGCATTCATTGAGTTGCAGTTCGAAGTTTTTGGGTGCCGCGCTGAACCGGCCAGCCACCGATTGGAGAAGTGGCAAAAGCAATCGACACCGTCGATGTGGACGCCATGGACGAGCGAAGACCGAGAGCTTCCTGCCAAATTCAAAGAAACTCAACGACTGCAGCGACTGAAAAGTCTTGTTTATTTGGCGCACCCGACAGGATTCGAACCTGTGACTTCTGCCTTCGGAGGGCAGCGCTCTATCCAGCTGAGCTACGGGTGCCTGGCCGCTTATTAGGGGGTTCGATTGCTGGCATCAATCTCTATTTGGCGCCGCACAAAGGTCCGACGCCGGCGCCACGCGATGTCCCGAATTGCCAGCCGGCGCGAACGTCATGCGAATAATTCGTGACAAAGTTCAAGGGCCTCGATCAACGTATCGACCTCGTCGGTGGTGTTATAAAGCCCGAACGAGGCCCGGCAGGTGGCGGTCAGGCCGAGATGGGTCATCAGGGGCTGAGCACAATGGTGGCCAGCGCGAACCGCAACGCCTTTTTTGTCGAGCACGGTGGAAATGTCGTGGGCATGGGCTGCCCCGTCGAGCGTCAACGAGAAGATAGCCGCCTTGTTGGCCGTTGTGCCCTGTAAATTCAGCCAGTTGAGGCCGCCCAGCCGCCGTGCGGCGTAGGCCGCCAAACCGTCCTCGTAGGCCGCGACGCGGTCCATCCCGATAGTCATCAAATATTCCAGAGCAGCACCAAACCCGATCTGCTGAACAATCCCCGGGGTCCCGGCCTCGAATTTCATCGGCGGGTCGGCATAGGTCACATTCTCTGTTGTAACCTCGCGGATCATGTCGCCGCCGCCCCTATAGGGGCGCATCTCGGCCAGACGCTCGGGTCGCACAAAGATTGCGCCCGACCCTGAGGGACCGTAAAGTTTGTGCCCGGTAACCGCGTAAAAATCACAGCCGATGTCCATAACATCGACGGGCATGTGAACGGCGCCCTGACTGCCGTCAACCAGCACTGGCACGCCTGCGTCGCGCGCCGCACGGCAAATGGATTTCACATCAACTTTGGTTCCCAAAACATTGGAAAGATGTGTAATTGCGACGAGGCGTGTTTTGGGGCCGATGGCGTCAATCACTTTTTGCGGGTCCAGGTGGCCGGTGCCGTCCGGCGCGACCCATTTCAACACCGCGCCCTGCCGTTCGCGTAGAAAATGCCAGGGCACAATATTGGCGTGGTGTTCCATGACGCTCAGAACGATCTCGTCACCGGGTTGAATGCGCGGCGCGGCCCAAGCCGAAGCGACCATGTTGATGCCTTCGGTCGTGCCCGAGTTCATAATGATTGTTTTCGGATCGGCCGCGCCAAGAAACCGTGCAATGGTTCCCCTGACCGCCTCGTATTTGTCCGTCGCAAGATTAGAAAGGTAATGCAAGCCTCGGTGAACATTGGCATATTCTTGCGAATATGCGCGCGTAACGGCGTCGATAACCACCTGTGGTTTCTGGGCCGACGCGCCATTGTCGAGATACGTCAGGGCTTTGCCGTTGACGGTGCGCGCAAGGATCGGAAAGTCGGCACGGATTGCCGAAATATCCAGAGATTGCGTCGATACGTCCATCATCGCCCAGACCCCCTAACCACCAACGCCGGCCAGGCCGAAAAGGAGCGCAAGCGTCAAGCCGGTCGCGAAGAATGCCAAGATTACCACCCCGAAAGCCTTGGCCCTTGACGAATACCCGTGCAGGACGGCGGTAAAATTGATCAGCAGCCACAAAGTCAGGCCCAATCCTGCCACCAAAAACAGACCGCCGAAAGCAGCTGTGAAGAAACTGACAAGGCTTTGCAGCAGCTGCAGGACGATCAGAATGGCCTGCATCCAAGTAATCAACAGAACCGCGTCCCAAAACCGACCCGCGCCCCCCAACAACCTGCCAATCAGGTGAATGCTGCTTGCGATCGCAATCATCGAGGCCACCGTCAGCACCGCTGCGCCAACCGGCGACAGCGTGACCCGCGCCTCCGGCGGCGGCAGGATGGCATTCTGAATCGCGAACAGCAGGGTCGACACGACGGCCACAAGCAACATCAGCGGCCAGACCACGTCGCGGGTCAGCCCCAGTCCAAGCAAACGGGCGGCACCGTCTTTGGGGTTGCGGACCGAATAGAGTGCCAGCGCAGTCAGGGTTCTGGTGTCGAATTTCATTCGTCCAGCCCCCCGGATAGCCGCAGCGCCGCCCGAAATCCGCCGAACCAAACCCAGACAAGCGCGGCCAAAACAGAAATTCCTACGATGTCGGTCACCCAATTGTTGCCGGCAAATCCGCGGAACATACCATGCAAAAGCCAAATCGGTGTTGCCGCCAGCAGCCCCCAGAACACCACAAACCTGACCGCCAGCCCCGATATATCAATTCTGAGCGTCCGCGTCGCGGCCCAGATCACCGCCGTGACCACATAGATGACCAGCGGCATGATGAATATCCAGGCCAGCATAGCGCCGCCAAGCCGCGCCTGAAGCTCGATCTCGGGATCAAGGAATGCCGCGCGCGCGATCACCGGCCATTGGCCGACAAAAATCAGCAGGCAGGCGCCCATTAGCGTGGCAAGGGCCTGTGGTTCGCTGACGACGCGCAGACGTGTCGCAACCACAACACCCGGAGCCCAGTAACTTTTTGCGATATCAGCGACCAAAGACATCCGACTTACCGCCTACGTTCCAGCCAGCCGGTCAGCACGCGCAATATCTCGCCGGAAATTTCAGGTGATTCGACCTCGTCGATCGCTTGGGCAAGAAACGCCAAGACCAGCAGGTCTTGCGCCGCTGCCTGCCCGATACCGCGCGATCGCAGGTAAAACATTGCACTTTCGTCAATCGCACCCGAAGTCGAACCGTGCGAACAGACGACATCGTCGGCATAGATCTCGAGTTCGGGCTTGGCCAGAAAGACGCAATCTTCGTCCAGCAACAGTGATTGGCTGATCTGATAGCCATCGGTTTTCTGTGCCCCCGGCTTGACCAGAATCTTGCCCTGGAAAACCCCGGTGGCACCATTTCGCAGCACCTTCTTGAACACCTGGCGGCTTTCGCAGCCCACCGCATCATGGATCACGAAAACGGTGTCATCATGGTGAAAATCGCCGTCGCCGACCGCCGCCCCGGCGATGTGCGCGGTGGCAAAATCGCCCTGGATATCAATGACCGCCTCGTTGCGGGTCAAAGCACCGTTGACGCACAGCGTGAACGACTTGAACACAGACTCGCGTGCGAGGCGCGCAAATATGTGGGTCGCGGCCAGGCGTTTGTGATCGCGGCCCTGGGCTCGGATGTGGTGAAAAGTACCGCCTTCGGCCAGGTCGACCTCGATTACAGTGTTAAAACGCGCCGCCGCGGGGCCGTTTTCCAAGACGGTCACATCAGCACCCGCCTCGACTTTGACGACATGGTGCAGAATAGCGTCGGAGCATTCAGAGGCATGGACATAAATCAGCGAAATCGGCCTATTGACTTTGGATGCAACCCTAATCAGAACCCCATCGTTTGCTGCGGTCGTGTTGAGCGCCGCCAAGGGTCGGTTGACGGGGTTCTGACCCTTTGCTTCCAGAACCCCGTAGATATCGCTCGCCCAATGAATGTCGCGGTCAGCCACATCTGCAAGCCGCTCGACAGTCACACCCTCGGTCACCAGATTGTCCGAGGCTTCGGGCGAATAGATGCCATCGACAAAGACGATCTTCAGACAATCGATCGCATCGAACAACGGGGCTTCGTCGTGTTCAAGCACATACGCCGGCTGAGGATGCAGAGCGACAAGCAAGTCAGGGCGCGTGAACCGCCAATATTCGTCGCGGCGCATGGGCAGACCCATTGCGCGAACCCGCGCCAGCGCTGCCCGACGCGCCGGACCGGCCCATCCTGAGAATGGCGGAAGGTCGAGCGCCGCAAGCCGGGCGTCGGTTGCATCCATTATGGCCTCGGCCAACGCCATCAGGCGGTCTCCTCAAGAAATCCGGCATAGCCGTTGGTCTCGACTTCCAACGCCAGTTCCGGCCCGCCAGATTGAACGATCTGACCGTCGACCATGATATGCACGACATCCGGTTCGATATGGTCCAAAAGCCGCTGATAGTGGGTAATCACCAAAAATGCCCGGCCGCCATCGCGCAGAGCGTTTACGCCCTGCGCAACCAGCTTCATCGCGTCAACATCAAGGCCCGAGTCGGTTTCGTCCAAAATGCACATTCTTGGCTCGAGCATGGCCATCTGCAAAATCTCGTTGCGTTTTTTCTCGCCACCCGAAAAACCCACGTTGACAGGACGCTTCAGCATTTCAGCGTCGATTTTCAACTCTTTGGCCTTTGCCCGGATGTCTTTCAAAAATTCAGCGGCGCTGACTTCGGGCGCGCCGCGCGCCGCGCGCTGTGCATTTACCGCCGTCCGCAGAAAAGTCATGTTGCCCACACCGGGAATTTCGACCGGGTATTGAAACGCCAGAAAAAGCCCAGCAGCGGCGCGTTCTTCGGGCGCGAGCTCGAGCAGGTCTTCGCCGCACAGGCGCACCGATCCCGCGGTCACCTCGTACCCGCCACGCCCCGACAGCACGTAGGACAAAGTTGATTTGCCCGACCCGTTCGGCCCCATGATCGCATGTACTTTCCCAGCCTGGACCGTCAGGTCGACACCCTTCAGAATCGCTTTGTCTTCTTCTTCAAGTTTGACGTGCAGATTACTGATTTCTAACATTTTTTCCTTACTCGCCCCAAGGCCATGCTATTCGTTGCGGTTTCTCACGTATTTTACGACAAGCCAAAAGCATCCGCCCGCCATAACGCCCATTGCAGCGCTGAACGCCAGGTTGGGAACCAGGCTGCCGCCCATGCCGGTGATCCAGCCAACAAACAAAAGCGCAACAAAAACCACCAAACCGTATTTCACGTGTTGTTGCATCAAAGCTCGCCTTCCCAATAGTCGCGGGTGTCCTCGCGACGCCCGATATGTCGAAGGTGCGCCTGGAAGAAGCTCTTGCCTGGCCAGATGGACATTGCGGCAAATTTCCCGCTGTCGGGGTATTCAACGATATCCGGGTCGGACATAGTTGAAAGCCCAATATAAACAAGGTCTTCCGTGCCAGTATTAATCAACTGATGCGCCGTATCATTGCCCCCCTTGGGGGCCAGACAGACATCACCTGCCGCAACCGGATGTTCATCGTCGCCAAATCGATAGGTGCCCTGGCCAAGCAGAACGACAAACATCTCGTCGTTGGCCAGATGATTGTGGACCGGAAAGGCGCGCTTTCCGGGCGCGACGCGAACATACATCGCGCCCAGACCGAATTCTTCAGAATCCGCGATGATGGATGATATGCGTGCCCCGAACTTTTCGTGCTTTTCGCCGTGCGGCGAAAACGGCTGAACCGGCAAATCTGCAAGCGTGACAACGGGGTGATTCATGGCTTACTCCAGCGTCGCTGCGGTGCCGTTGGCAGATGCCATCAGCATCGTGTTGATAGCTTCGCAATCGGGGTCCGCGCCCACCACGGCGATTGCCCCTTTGTCGCCGGCGCGTCCTTTCAAATCGGACAGCGCAATGGGGATATTAACGGCGCGGGTCATTCTGCTTCCTCTCGCTTCATCGCTGCGATCATCCGTTCCTGCTCGCGCACCTGGGCCGCGCGTTTCGCGATCATCGCGGCACTACGTTTTGCCTCGGACTGCTGCGCCAGGCGCTTGGCCACAAGGCTGCCCAGAACTACGGCCACCACAAAGCCGCCGACCACACCGGCCACGGGACCCAAAAAGGCAAACAGAATCAGTCCGGTAAAAAAGCCAGCAGCCAACCCTGCCAAACCACCGATCCGGGTCGGATCCAGATGGCTCGGATGGTCCAGCCGGGTCATTAGCCATTCTTCTAACGCGTTGCCAGACATTGTTTAGCCCACAGACCCTTCGAGGCTGATCGCCACAAGCTGCTGAGCCTCCATGGCAAATTCCATCGGCAGCGCCTGCAACACTTCTTTGCAGAACCCGTTCACCACCAGCGCTACGGCCGCTTCTTCGTCCATGCCCCGGCTGCGGCAATAAAATAGCTGGTCATCATCGACCTTCGAGGTCGTCGCCTCGTGCTCGACGCGGCTCGAGTTATTCTTGACCTCGATATAGGGCACCGTGTGCGCCCCGCATTTGTCGCCGATCAGCAGGCTGTCGCATTGCGTATAATTGCGGCTGTGTTTCGCCCGTGGGTGCATGGAAACAAGGCCGCGATAGGTGTTTTGGGCATGCCCGGCGCTGATGCCCTTCGACACGATCCGGCTTTTGGTGTTTTTGCCCAGATGCACCATCTTGGTGCCGGTGTCGGCCTGCTGATAATTGTTGGCGATGGCGATGGAATAGAACTCGCCCTGCGACTCGTCCCCGCGCAGAATGCACGACGGGTATTTCCACGTCACTGCCGAACCGGTTTCGACCTGGGTCCACATCACCTTGGACCGGTCGCCGCGACAATCGGCGCGCTTGGTGACAAAATTGTAAATCCCGCCGACGCCGTTCTCGTCGCCCGGATACCAGTTCTGGACGGTCGAATACTTGATCTCGGCATCTTCCAGCGCCACCAGTTCGACCACCGCCGCGTGCAGCTGATTGGTATCGCGCTTGGGTGCGGTGCAGCCCTCCAGATAACTGACGTACGACCCTTTGTCGGCGATGATCAGCGTGCGTTCGAACTGACCGGTGTTTTCGGCGTTGATGCGGAAATAGGTCGACAGTTCCATCGGGCAGCGCACGCCGGGCGGAACATAGACGAACGAGCCGTCCGAGAAGACCGCCGAATTGAGCGTGGCAAAGAAATTGTCGGACTGCGGCACCACTGATCCCAGATATTTCTGAACCAGATCAGGATGTTCGCTGATCGCCTCAGAGATCGAGCAGAAAATGACGCCCGCCTTTTTCAGCTCGGCCTGAAACGTGGTCCCCAAACTGACGCTATCAAATATCGCATCGACCGCTACCTTGCGGCCCTCGGCGGGCGCGTCCTCGGCCCCCTCTACACCGGCAAGGATCATCTGTTCCTTCAGCGGGATGCCCAATTTCTGGTATGTCTCCAACAGCTTTGGGTCCACTTCGTCCAGAGATTTGGGCTTGACCGCCATGCTCTTGGGCCGCGCATAGTAATAGATGTCCTGGTAGTCGATCCGGGGATAATCGACCATCGCCCACTTGGGTTCGCGCATGGCTTTCCAGCGCGCAAACGCCGCCAGTCGCCAATCGGTCATCCACTGGGTTTCTTCGTTCTTCGACGATATCAGGCGCACGATATCTTCGTTCACGCCCTTGGGCGCGTAATCCATTTCGATCTCGGTTTCCCAGCCGTGCTTGTACTTGCCGGCCATGGCCTGCACGGTTTCCACCGTTTCGCGATCAACCACGTCGCGAATGCCCGTCTCAAGAACCGTCATCGGTCCCCCCTTTATTCACGCTGCCCGCTGGCAGTGTTTATCCAAGGCCGCAGTCCAGGCGTCGGCAAAACCCCTGACCTCGGCCTCGGTCGTTGTTGATCCAAGCGAAACCCTGACCACCGATTGCGCGACATCGGGCCCGAATCCCATGGCGCGCAAAACTCGACTTGTCCGCACCTTGCCACTGGAACAGGCCGACCCGGCGCTGATCGCATATCCGGCAAGGTCCATCGCCATCACTTGGGTCTCGCCCTTCCAGCCCGGTGTGGCAAAGCACAACGTGTTGGGCAGGCGATCAGACCTATTCCCGACAAAAATAGTCATTTTTGATCGGGATGCGAGAGTGCTTTCTAGAATATTTCTAAGTTCCGCAACCTTTTTCCACTCGCCGGCGTCTAATTCACGCATCGCAGCCGCCGCCGCTGCACCAAATCCGGCGATCCCGATCACATTTTCGGTCCCCGACCTTCGGCCCATTTCCTGGCCACCGCCTTTCGACAACGCCTGGATATTCAACCCGTCGCGGACGATCAGCGCGCCCACGCCCTTGGGGCCGCCGAATTTATGCGCTGACAGCACCGCAAGATCGGCGTCAGACCACGCGAATGCGAACGGGATGCGCCCGACGGCCTGGGTGATGTCCAAAAATAGGCTGTCGGCCCTGAGCGCCCCAAAGGCGAACTGTCCGTCGATCTTCTCGGGTGGCGCGGTAATCACGCCGGTTTCGCCGTTGGCCAGACCCATGGCCAAGACATGTCCCGGCCCCGTGGGGCGCTGGTTTGACCCGGTCAAGTCGACATGCGCCCAAAGCGCGTCATGCGCCGTTTCATCGACCATGACTGCGGTGCCGTCCGGCACCCGACCCAAGACCGACGCGGCTTCGGTGGCACCCGAGGTAAAGACCACCTCTTTGGGTTTGCACCCGACAGCGGCCGCCACCTGATCGCGGGCGCGTTCGACGATTCCCTTTGCCGACCGCCCTTCGCCATGCACCGATGACGGATTTCCGACCGCATCCATCGCCGCGATCATCGCCGCGCGGGCCTCGACGCGCAAAGGCGCGGTGGCGTTCCAGTCCAGATAAATCCGGTCCCTCATTCGTCTACCACCTCGAAAAGCGAGGGCACCGCAGGGCACGGATCCAGATCGTTGCCGGTGACGTCGGAAAGCCGGGTCTGGTGCAAAAAAACATAGACATGCGCCGACAGGCTTTCCCACAGGCGATTGGTCAGCGATTGCGCTTTCGATCCACTGGCCCCGCCCGAGGCGCCAGCCCCTTTGTGCATCGCATCCACGGTTTCATCCACCGCTTCCAGTATCTCGACCACCCGCACGTCCGAAGCGGGCCGTGCCAGCCGGTATCCGCCGCCTGGCCCGCGCACGCTTTTGACCAGATTTGCGCGGCGCAGCTTGACAAACAACTGCTCCAGATAGGGCAGCGATATGTCCTGGCGGCGGGAAATTTCAGACAGCGCGACCAGAGCACCGTCGGGCTGCGCCGCCAGATCGGTCAACGCCACCATGGCGTAACGTCCTTTGGTACTCAGCTTCATTGTGTCCCTTAAGTTATTGACGCCGCGCCAGAGGTTCATTACCTCACGAAAGCCCGGGTGGTGTAAGGCCGCCAGAGATTAGAATTGTTCTAAGGTATTCGCCAAAACCGGTCAACGCCGGACCGGGTGATACCTGCATCAAGGACCGGAAGACCATATGCCCGAGGTAATTTTTCCTGGCCCCGAGGGCCGACTGGAAGGCCGTTATCACCCACAGAAGGAAAAAGACGCGCCGATTGCGATCATTTTGCACCCGCATCCTCAGTTCGGCGGCACCATGAACAACCGCGTTGTATATAACCTTCATTATGCGTTCTTCGACATGGGCTTTACGGTGCTCAGGTTCAATTTCCGGGGCGTTGGCCGCAGCCAGGGCGAATATGATCAGGGCATCGGCGAGCTTTCCGATGCAGCCTCGGCGCTGGATTACCTTCAGTCGATGAACCAGAATTCGAAGCATTGCTGGGTGGCAGGGTTTTCGTTTGGGGCCTGGATCGGCATGCAGCTGTTGATGCGGCGACCCGAGATCACTGGATTCGTCAGCGCCTCGCCCCCGGCCAACATTTACGATTTCTCGTTCTTGGCCCCCTGCCCGTCGTCGGGCCTGGTCCTGAACGGATCGGCCGACCGCGTCGCACCCCCCAAAGACACCTATGCGCTGGTCGATAAGCTGCACGAACAAAAGGGTATTATCGTCACCCACACCGAGATTGATGGCGCCGGGCACTTTTTTGAAGACCCGCATATGGAAACCATGATCGGCACTGTTGACGGCTATGTCCGGCGCCGACTGACCGAAACTTCACGATAGGACCGCAGATGTCGTTGCTGGAACGTCTTGCCGAAGACCTGGCCCGCGATACGCTCGCGTTGGCGTCCGATAACGATAAGCTGGTCGATGATATTTCGACTATGATCGGTGATACATCGACGACCCTGCAAGAGGCGTATTTGACGGCAATTCGGGTCTTTCGGGCCGAATCGCGCGCAAGGGAGTTTTTGGCTGAACTTTCGGACAAAGCAGCGGCACGGTCGGCGACGGCCAGCGCGAGTAAGCCGCAAAGCTGACCTCACAGACCCGACGACACGCCTGGTTTCGAACTGCGGTTTATTTGTATACAAGTGTATACCACACTTTAATGCCACCGCTTTATGGGGTATTCCGCCGCCAGGATGATTCCCCAGGATGCGGAAAGAGATGCCATGACCAAGATCAAAGTCGAAAATCCGATCGTTGAGCTTGATGGCGACGAGATGACCCGTATCATCTGGGACTTTATCAAGAAAAAAATGATCCTGCCCTATCTGGATGTCGATCTGATTTATTACGACCTGGGTATCGAATCGCGCGACCGGACCGAAGACCAGATCACCATTGATGCCGCCAACAAGATCAAAGAGGTCGGCGTCGGCGTCAAATGCGCCACCATCACACCGGACGAGGCGCGCGTCGAAGAATTCGGCCTTAAAAAGATGTGGCGCAGCCCCAACGGCACGATCCGAAATATTCTGGGCGGCGTGGTGTTCCGCGCGCCGATCATCTGCCGCAATGTGCCCCGGTTGGTGCCCGGGTGGACCAAGCCGATCGTGATCGGACGTCACGCCTTCGGCGACCAGTACCGCGCCACTGACATGAAATTCCCGGGCCCCGGCACGCTGAGCATGAAGTTTGTCGGCGACAACGGCGAAGTCATCGAACACGAAGTCTACGAGGCGCCGTCGTCGGGCGTTTACATGGGGATGTACAACCTCGACGCCTCGATCATCGATTTCGCACGGGCGTCGTTGAATTATGGCCTGATGTTAGGCTGGCCGGTCTATCTGTCGACCAAGAACACCATTCTCAAGCAGTACGATGGCCAGTTCATGATCCTGTTTCAGAAGGTGTTCGACGAGGAATTCAAGGACAAATTCGCCGAGGCCGGCATCACCTACGAACACCGGCTGATCGACGACATGGTGGCCTCGGCAATGAAATGGTCGGGCGGGTTTGTCTGGGCCTGCAAGAATTATGATGGTGACGTTCAGTCGGACACGGTGGCTCAGGGGTTCGGATCGCTGGGGCTGATGACCAGCCAGTTGATGACGCCCGACGGGATGGTGGTTGAGGCCGAGGCGGCGCATGGGACGGTCACGCGGCATTTTCGCCAGCATCAGGCGGGCAAGGCAACCTCGACCAATTCGATTGCGTCGATCTATGCCTGGACTGGCGGGCTGAAGCACCGCGCCAAGCTCGACGACAACGCGGCGCTGGCCAGGTTTGCCGGAACCCTCGAGCGGGTGGTGGTCGAGACCGTCGAGGCGGGCGACATGACCAAGGATCTGGCGCTTTTGGTGGGACCCGACCAGAAATGGCTGACCACGACGGGGTTCCTTGAAAAGATCAACGAAAATCTTGATCGCGCGTTGAACTGACGGGTTTCAAGGTTGAAACCATCAGTAAGTCTTTGTAATTACTGACTTACGCAAGCCAGCCGAGGATGGAACATCGGCGCGATTGGGGCGGGTTTCGGGGTCGCCGCAGCGTATCAAACCGGCAGCGCGGTGGTTTCCTTGATCTCTTCCATCACAAAGCTGGCCGACACGTCCGACATTTCGACCTTGCGGATCAGCCGCTGATAGAGCGCGTCATAATCCGCCATGTCGCGCACCCGGGTGCGGACGAGGTAATCGAGATCACCGGTCATTCGATAGGCGCCCAGTATTTCGGGCATCGTACGGGTGGCGCGGGCGAATGTCTCGAGCCAGCCCGGTTCGTGCGAGCGGGTGCGCAGGAAGATGAAGACGCTGAGGCCCAGGCCAATTTTTTCCGGATCCAGTATCGCCACGCGGCGCGCGATAACGCCTTTGCTTTCCAGCGCGCGAACCCGGCGCCAGACCGCATTGCGTGACAGCCCAACCGCATCGCCCAGCTTTTCAAGCGCCACATCTGCGTCATGTTGCAATTGGTGCAGAATTCTTTGATCAAATGTATCTATTTCCACCATGGCGGGTATTATAGGGGAAATATTCACAAAGAAAAGAATTTTTGCGCTAATTTTGGGAAGGTATTAACCGGGAGCAAGGCTAGGGTGTTTGAAAGCAACCGAACCTGATGAGGCCCGAAATGATCGCCCGTGTTTTCCTGGACCACCCTCGGCGCGTTGACGAAAGCTATGTCGAGCACCTGATTTTCGCCGGCAAATTCGCCGCCCGGCTTTTTGGGGCGGGCATTGCCGCCCTGATCCACGCGCTGATCCCCTGCCTGTTTGAAAAAACCGCCAGCCGGATGATTGCCGGGATGTACGGCCAGACCCACAACCGGGGGACGTAAGGGGTCAGGCCGCCGCGAACCGGGTTGAAATTTGTCGCCCTAACGGCGAGTGATAGGCCGGACATTCGGTCAAGCTCGCGGGGGGTCCCATGCCCAAGCATTTTGTCTTTCTGATCCTGGCTGTGATCGCCGAGACCATCGGCACCACGGCGCTTCAGGCCAGCCACCAGTTCACGCGTCTGGCGCCGTCGGTTCTGGTCCTGGTGGCCTATGCCGTTTCGTTCTACCTGCTGGCGCTGACGCTGAAGGTCATGCCGGTCGGCATCATGTATGCGATCTGCCCGGGCTGGGGATCGTGCTGATCGCGATAATCGGCTTTGCGGTCTTTGGACAGCGGCTTGACTGGGCGGCGGTGCTGGGGACCGGGCTGATCCTGGTCGGGATCGTGGTCATTCAGCTTTTTTCCGCGACCGCCACGCATTGAGCTTGCGCTTTGGGCTGGCCATTGCTGCGGCCACAGGCTAAGCGCGCGCCAAGGCAATCACAGGCATCGAAATGGATCTTCGCAATATCGAGAACATTCTGAGTTGACCGGTTTATGTACCATATGAGTTGACCGCTTCTGTTGCGGTTTCTGGCCCTGTGGGGAAG
>JAKZRT010000191.1:0-9647 GCA_047518005.1 Brevirhabdus sp. | reverse complement strand
AGAAGCCTCGGAGATCCGCCGCCCCATCGCTCCGTCCGAACAAATCCTCGCGGTTTCGCCGAACTTCGATCGCGCCTCTGACAGACGACAGCGAAATCACTCAACACCGAAATCCAACGCGCAAGTCCGACACACTGCTAGAACGCGTCCGCGCGCATATCGCGCGCCATATGGTCGAGCACCGCGTTCACGAACTTTGGCTCACGGCCTTCGGGAAAAAACGCGTGCGCCACATCGACGAATTCGCTGATCACAACGCGCGGCGGCGTCTCGCCTGCGACAAGTTCGGCCCCGGCAGCACGGAAAAGCGCGCGAAGCGTCGGATCGATCCGGGCAATCGGCCATTTGGCGACCAGCGCGCGGTCGGTTGATTGGTCGATCGAGGCTTGCAGGTTCACCGCCCCGTCCACCAGCGAACGAAAAAGCGCCGGATCACCCCCGGCCAATACGTGGCCCTCATAATGCGCGCCAAACCGGTGGTTTTCGAACTCGGACATCACCACCTCGGCGGGTTGGCCCGAGGCTTCCATCTGAAACAGCGCTTGAACCGCGTAAAGCCGCGCCGCAGATCTCATCTGGCGGGAGGGTTTGCCGCTCATGCCGGTCTGAACCCGATGCCTTTTTCACGCTTTCCGAGGTTGCGGCTGAGCGCGATCAGATGCAGCGCCGCTGCCGCCGCGCCGCCGCCCTTGTTCTGGACCGCCGGATCAGCGCGAACCGCCGCCTGATCGTAGGTCTCCACGGTCAGAATGCCGTTGCCAATGCAGACCCCGGCCAACCCCAGCATGGTCAGCGCCCGCGAGCTGTCGTTGCAAACAGTATCGTAATGCGTGGTCTCGCCCCGGATCACGCAGCCAAGGGCCACGAACCCGTCGAAATCGCCTTTGCGGTCGGCGATGGCTATCGCGGTCGGCACTTCCAGCGCGCCGGGCACCTCGATCACCTCGTATTCCGCGCCTGCCGCTGTCAGTTCAGCGCTGGCACCGGCGATCAGGTTGTCGGCGATGTCCTTGTAGTAGGGCGCCACCACAATGGCGAGCCTGAGCGGGGTATCAAGGCGCGGGCGCGGGAGGTTGTGGTGGGTGGGGCCAGCCATGGCGTCACTCAGGATGGATCGGGCGGGTGCCCGTGATGGTCAGACCATATCCGTCAAGCCCGACATAGCGCGCGTCAGGGCTGTCAGTCAGCAGGATCATCTCGCCAAGACCAAGCGTTGACAGAATCTGCGCGCCCAGACCGGTCTGCCGGACGGTGCGCGGGCCTTCCTCTTCTTCGGTAAATACCTTTTTGCGTGGCTCGCGGAACAAACAGACGACGCCCCTGCCCTCGGCGGCGATGATCTCCATGGCGCGCGGCAGCAGGTCGTTCGGCTTGGGGCCCAGCCCCATCACATCCGCCGCCGCATCCAGCGCGTGGGTCCGCACCAGAACCGGCTCCGGTGTGGTCAGGTCGCCTTTGGTCAGCACGACGTGCTCGACGCCGTGGGTCTGGTCGGTGAAAATGCGCATCTGCCATTCACCGCCAAACTCCGAGACCACGGTATCGCTGGCGGTTTCGCGCACCAGATTGTCATAGCGCCGCCGGTACGAAATCAGGTCCGAGATTGTGCCGATCTTCAGCCCGTGTCTCTGGGCAATGCCGATCAGATCGGGCAGCCGCGCCATGGTTCCGTCTTCGTTCATGATCTCACAAATCACGCCGGCCGGTGTCAGACCGGCCAGCCGCGCCAGATCGACTGCGGCCTCGGTGTGTCCAGCGCGGACCAGAACCCCGCCGCTGCGGGCACGCAACGGAAAGACATGGCCCGGGGTCGCGATATCGACCTTGCTTTTGGTCGGGTCGATGGCCACCGCCACGGTATGGGCGCGGTCGCGCGCCGAGATCCCCGTGGTCACGCCTTCGCGGGCTTCGATCGACACGGTAAATGCGGTCTCGTGGCGCGACGAATTGAACGTCGACATCATTGGAATACCCAGGGCCTCGATCCGTTCGGCAGGCAGCGCCAGACAGATCAGCCCGCGCCCGTGGGTGGCCATGAAGTTGATCGCATCGGGCGTGGCCATCTGCGCCGGGATCACCAGATCGCCTTCGTTTTCGCGGTCCTCGTGATCGACCAGGATGAACATCCGGCCGTTGCGGGCGGCGTCGATGATCTCGTCTGCCGGCGAGATTGCATCGCGCCAGTCAATTTCGACCGGACCGGGTTTTTCGTAGGCCATGAGGCGCTCCATCACGTTCGTCGCCGTCTAACGCAAGGCGGGCGGGTTGGAAAGTGGGATCGGGGAATCCGAATGGTTTCAAGGTTGAAACCCTATTTAACCCGTTGCTATATATTGTAAAACGGATCACTGAGCCATATGAGAGTATCGCGTGACGGGCGTCCGGGATGCGCGGGCAGAACCGGCACGAATGAACAATCCCGAGCTTCGGCCAGACGGGCGACGTCGTGCGCCATTGCGTCCGCTTCGAGGGCGTCAGTGGCAATATCCGGAGGAAAGCGGCTCGACTGGCCTGTTCGGAAATCGGTCCCTTCACCAAATCGGGCGCTGCAACACGATGACAGGCCAAAATCCAAAGTGCAGAACAGCCTTCACGACATGGACGAACGCCAAAACCGTTGTGACAGTGCGTCCGAGCAGCTAACCTTGCCAGTATGCCCCGCTGCTTGGGGAATATCAGCCAGAAATTCAACAATCTTGTGTTTTCCTTAATATTGCTCGTAATTCCCGAACAATCGATGCGAATATTTAACGAAGGTTCTTTACTCCACGCCGAATTTCGCTTTAATTTAATACTATTCTTAGCCTGGGGGGCAAAAATGTTTGGAAGAACAATTTATGTTGCTGCAGCAGTATGTCTGACAGCATCAACCGCAAACGCAGCTTCGTTCCATTATAATGATGAGGCTGGATTTGACGCTCTTGCCGGCACGACAATTTCGGTGCCTTTGCCTGACGCGGATGACGTGGGTGTTGGGCCATACGCAGTCGGCCCGCTGACATTCACCAGCAATTCTGGCGCCCTCTTTTTCGGCGGAACGGACCACTGGTCGACACTTATTGCGGGCGAGGAATTGGCGATCAGCGGCAAGGAAGAATTCACACTGGAAATCGCCGGCGGGACAACAGCGCTGTCCTTCCTGCTCCACCAACCAGGCACGTCGACCGCCATTGTCGATGGGTGCAATGCAGCCTGCGTAGCAAGTACGTTCAGTTTTAGCATTTATTCCGGTGCCACCCTCTTGGACAGTTTTATTCAAGCGCCGAGTTTTGACCTGGCGGATTTCTTTGGTTTCTACGACGCCGGTGGATTTGACAAAATTGTCATCACTGAAACTGTTGGGACGAACGACAACGAATTTTTCGGCGAATTTAGGATAGCGGCAACCGTGATTCCGCTTCCTGCGACACTGCCACTGATGATGGTGGGCCTCGGCGCAATTGCTGTGTTTCGCAGGCGCCGCAAAACTTAGTCAGTCGCCGACAAATCTCCGCTTAATGGGCGTTAGCCTTAATGGGGGTTTGAGAGCCTGCCCGGAACGGGCGATCGAAAATGCAGCATTAACGGCTGTTCGCTTTGGGCCTGAATTTCAATGGCTTGCACGAAGTTTCTGAATTAGGGTTTCAACGTGATTGCGGTTGAATTGATGCTCAAGCACGTCAAATTCATAGTCCAGCGTCTTGTGCAGCCGCACCCGCAGGTCGTCAGCGCTGACATCCTCTTTCACCCGGTAGGATCGCCCGTAAAACGACCGCTCACGCCAGCCGCTGAGGTTCAGAACCGTCTCGCGCAGGGTTTTTGACGGGGATCGTGCCGGTATGCACCGACACGCCGCCCAGCCGGGCCTTGCGGTCGATGGACAATGTATCAAGATTCGCGTTTGGAATCGGCAGTATGCTGATTGAGCGGCAGCGAAATTTGGTTCAATTTGAACGCAAATCGAGAACGACGCGTTTCCGCTGGTTCCACAACGCAGTAGCGGACATTGATTTGGGCAAAGCGGCCATTATGTTAATCTGATTAAGATTGAAAGGGAGGTGTAAATGATTACGCGACGCGCATTCAATACCGCGCTTGGTGCCGGAATTGCGGCCACTGCAATCCCGGTTGCCACCGAGGCAAAGACCTATCGCGGACCAAACGTCATCCTGATCCGGTTCGGTGGCGGTGTCCGCCGACACGAGACCATTGACGAAGCAGGCACCTACGCGCCCTACATGCGGAAAGTTCTCGCCGAACGCGGCGTGCTGATCCCTGACCTCAGGATCGACCGGTTGGAAGGCGGAAATACCAGCCACGCAGAAGGCACACTGAACCTGCTGACAGGTCGGTATCAGGCCTATCGCGACGCGGGCTCGAGTTTTTTCCAAGACCGGCTGGAGCCGACCGAGCCGACGCTTTTCGAATACCTTCGCCGCACCTACGACATCCCCGCGCATCAGGCGCTGTTGATCAACGGCGAAGATCGCCCGCAGGAGGAATTCTTTACCTACGGTATCCACGGGCATTATGGCATTGATTTCCGGTCCGAAATGCTGAGCCTGCACCGCTTCAAGCTTTATAAATTCGCCCGCATTCTGGAAGACGGCGGGCTGAGCGATCAAGAAAGGCTGGCGGCAGAGAAGGCCTTTGACCAGCTTCTGGCGGTCGATGCGCGTGAATTCGCGCCCGACCAATCGCCGGAAATTCAGGCGATGTGGGCGAAATGGCGGGATCATTACGGCGATGATGGTTTCAAAAACCCCCGCGGCGACCGGTTGCTGACCGAGCTGGCGCTTTGGTCGCTTCGCGACCTTCAGCCGCGCCTGATGATGATCAACTATCAGGACCCGGACTATGTGCATTGGGGCAATGCCTCGCATTACACCCGGGCGATTGCGATCATTGACGATGGTATCCGCCGCATTGTCGAGGCGGTTGATCATGATGACCGCTATCGGAACAACACGATCATCGTCATCACACCCGATTGCGGCCGCGACGCGAACCCGCTGATGTCGGTGCCGTTTCAGCACCATTTCAACAGTCGCGCCGCGCACGAGGTCTGGGCGTTGGTGGTTGGACCAGGTGTGGCGAAGGGCCGGGTATACGACCGCGCGATTGACCAGATTTCCATCGCCGCGACATTGGCGGAAGTCATGGGCGTCCGGGCCGAACGTGCCGAAGGTGACGTGCTTTCAGGGCTGTTCTCATGAGTGTGGCCGCCGATATTCCCGGCGATAGTGGCGCATTGGTTCGCCTTTTCGGCGCTCTCAAGACGCTGATCATAGGCACATTGCTCTGCATGACACCGGTGACAGCAGTTGTCGTCCTTGGCTGGCTGATGCGGCGGATGCGCTTTGTCGCCCATCGGCGTGCCGGGTTGGAGATGGACCGGCCCGGCTGGATACTGGGGCCAGGCGGGGGCCGGTGGTTTGCACGCCTCGCTGGCGGGTTGGCATTGAATATCAGGACCGGTGTTAGCGCGGCGGTCAGCCTTGCCGTGGCGACACTGCCGTTCACCGCGATCTGGAGCCTTTCCTGGTGGGCCGGTTGGGAAAACTCGTTCGAAAAAGGCTACGAACAAGCCTTTGTTGGCCCAAGCCTTGGCCTTTTCGGTGTCGCGATTTTCTGTCTGATCATGATCTGGCTGCCAATGGCGCTGGCACATCAGGCAGTCGAAAACAGGGCATTGGCAGTATTCGAGTGGCGCATGGTGCGCAGTGCGGTGCGGCATTCTGGCTGGGGGTATGTCATGCTCGCGGCTACCACGGTAGTTTTCGCACTTCCAGTCTTTGCGGGCCGCGGGCTTGTGGTTTTTGCAAGTGGGATCATTCCCGGTTTTGACACCTTCACGCCCGAGCAAGCCGCGGACTTGGCAAGTACCGTAATGCTGGTCAAATCAGGCTACCTGTTCGTCGCGCTGGTGATCCTGCGAAGCTGGGCCGCGCGGCTTTATTCAAATGCCGTGGCGCGTGCGCTTGAGGGACCAGGTGCGGCACTTTGGTCAGCGACGGCGCTGGAAGATGGACGCCCGCGCGGGCACCGGGGATGGACCCTAACGCATTGGATGCGCTCGGTGATCCTGGCGGTTATCTGGTTCGCCCTGGCGTTTCAGATATTCATCGGCCAATTCCTGCACTACGACTGGTATGTCTGGCTGACGCACCCATTTGTATTCCTGCCCTGGGCAATTTAGAGCGGTTTGCGTTTGATTTGACTCAAAATTCGCTACCTCTCGATCAGCCTACGGCTTGCTGCAAATTAGGTTGAAAGATCCATGCAGAATCCGCCGTCTCTTCCGTTACTCAAGAAGCTGGTCAAAGACATCGCCATGGCCGGAATATCCCCGATTACCGCGATTCCCTGGGTTGCCCGGACTTCCAGGGTTTCCTGGATTTCCTGGGTTCCCGATATTCCCAAAGTTACCAAGATTCTTGTTTAAGACCATGTCACCATCAAGCTCACCAACATAAGACCCCGTCAGTTTATGCACATGTGTTCCATTGATTTGCCCAATCGCATTACCACGCATGTCGTGGATGTACTTCCCACGTCGAAATCCAACGGCATTTCCTGATTGATTGTAGAGGTGTTCAGTCATATGTTTTCCTTGCTCACTTGGTTGTTGAACGTGAATACCTGTGCAACCGCGATCCGGGGATGAGGCCCCGGCGAAACGTTTGATCGGCGCGAGCGCCTCACCCCGCCTCAGCCAGCCGCGCCACGTATCGGGCCATTGTGTCGACTTCGAGGTTGACCAAATCGCCCGAATTAACCTGCCCCCATGTGGTCACCGCGAACGTATGCGGGATCAGGTTGACGCCAAATATCGCGCCCTGCACTTCGTTCACGGTCAGCGAGGTGCCGTTCAGCGTGATTGACCCCTTGGGGGCGATGAAGCGGGCAAAACCGTCGGGCGCGCGAAAACTGACGCGGGTGCTGTCGCCCTCGGGCGTCAGGCTCAGCACCTCGGCCAGACCATCGATGTGGCCCGAAACGATATGCCCGCCCAGCTCGTCGCCCACGCGCAGCGCGCGTTCAAGATTGACCGAACTGCCCGCCGCCCATGTGGTCAAGTTGGTCCTGGAAAGCGTCTCGGTCGAGGCATCGACGTCAAACCAGTCACCGCCATCATCGCGGCCTCGGTCGACCACGGTCAGGCAGACGCCGTCGCAGGCAATCGAGGTGCCGATGTCGATCCCACCGGCATCAAAGGCAGTGCCGATGCGCGCGCGCAGGTCGCCCTTCTGTTCGATGCTGCGAATGCGCCCGACATCGGTGACAATCCCTGTGAACATGGCGCTTTCCCGGTATTTTCCTGAAATGGGCCTAACCCGCGCGCTGTTAACTGACAAGAGGCAACGGGCCTGCTATAGCGGGAACGAAGAATTGCCGAGGCCCCTTTGAACCAGCGCCGATTTCTGTTTCTGCAAGGCCCGCACGGCCCGTTTTTCCGTCACCTGGCGCGGGCGCTGGACGAAGCCGGATGCGCCAGCCTGAAAATTGGCTTCAACGGCGGCGACCGCGCGTTCTGGTGGCCTCGGCGGGGGTATATCCCGTTCCGCGGTTCGCCGGACAGCTGGGCCGAGGCTTTTTCGCGGATCATCGCTGAGCGGGGCGTAACCGACCTGGTGGTTTACGGCGACACCCGGCCGCCACATGCCCA
Organism: Brevirhabdus sp.; assembly: GCA_047518005.1. Taxonomy (GTDB): domain Bacteria; phylum Pseudomonadota; class Alphaproteobacteria; order Rhodobacterales; family Rhodobacteraceae; genus JAKZRT01. The sequence continues at coordinate 1,999 of JAKZRT010000191.1, read as the reverse complement.
GGCCCTGACGATCGCCCAGGCAGAGGGGATCACCACGCACATCTTTGAAGAAGGCTATCTGCGCCCCTATTGGGTGACCTATGAACGCGATGGTGCCAACGGGCGGTCGCCCTTGATGAAAATGCCACAAAGCGTTTTTGACGCGCCGGGCATCCTGACCGACACGGGCGAGAAACCGGCCACTGGCTGGGGCGATATGAAAGAACATATTTTCTATGGCGCGGCGTATCACGCGGGCTTGCTGGCCGGGCGGCACGCGTACCCGTCTTATCGCGGGCACCGGGGAATATCGGTGGCGCGCGAGGCCTGGCTGAGCGCGGTAAAATTTCTTGCTCTGCCCTATCACAGCGTGACGCGCCGGATCGCCACAGCGCGTATCAGGTGGGGCGGATACCCCTATCATCTGGTGCTGTTGCAACTGGAACATGACGCCAGCTTTCGGGATCATTCGCCTTATGGTTCGATGACCGAATTCGTGGACGAGGTCGTCACCGGGTTTGCCAGGGGCGCGCCACGCCATCATCACCTGCTCTTTAAGGCCCACCCGCTGGAAGACGGTCGCGCCCCGCTGCGCGCAACGATCCGTGACGCGGCGCGGGCGCAGGGTATCGCGCGCCGGGTCCATTATCTGCGCGGCGGCAAATTGGCCGGATTGCTGGACGACGCGCTGAGCGCTGTCACCGTTAATTCAACCGCCGGCCAACAGGTTCTGCGCCGTGGGTTGCCGTTGAAGGCCATGGGTCGCGCCGTTTATTGCCGCGACGGATTTACCTCCGGCCAGGCATTGGTGCGGTTTTTCGCCGACCCTGCGCCCCCTGATCTGGCGGCCTACCGGGCCTATCGCCGTTATTTGCTGAGCACATGCCAGGTGCCCGGTGGCTTTTATTCGGCCCTGGGGCGGCGCAAACTTGTGCGGCGCATCGTCGATATGATGCTGTCGAGCCACGGGCCGTACCGCACGCAATCGTTTGGCGAGGCGGCAGCGCAACACCTTAGCGTCGTCGGCTAAGTCCCCAAGCAAGGGGGTAGATTTTCGAAAACATCCCGCTTAGATTCGAAAAAATACTGAGGCAGATTAGAAAATAGCAGGAGCGCGAGCAGTGCGCAGCCTTACCACGAGTTTCCGAAACTTCGCGGTTTTGACGCTTGTCGCGTCAACGCTGAGCGCTTGCGCGCTTCCGCGACCCGGTCCCACCCGCAGCGAACTTGTCAGCGGCAGCACCGAAAAAGGCGGTGACGCCTTTGTGGTGCCCGTCACAGCCGATGTTGCGCGCGCTTCGGCGCTGGTCCCGACTTTGGGTTTTACCAGCGCGTTTCTCAGGGCTGGCGTGATCGGTTCCGACATCATCCGGCCCGGTGACACGCTCAGCATTCTGGTTTGGGAAAACGTGAAAGAGGGCATATTGGGCACCGCGGGTTTGGCCACGCCGATTAACGAAGTTCAGGTCGACGGGCGCGGATTTATCTTTGTGCCCTACGCGGGCCGCATCAAGGCATCGGGAAACACGCCCGACGAGTTGCGGCTTATCCTGACCGAACGGCTTGAGGCGCAGACCCCCGATCCGCAGGTTATGGTCCGGCGTCTGGCCGGCGACGGATCGACGGTCTCGATTGTCGGCGGCGTTGGCAGCCAGGGGGTTTATGCCATCGAACGCCCGACCCGCACACTGACCGCCATGCTGGCGCGCGCTGGTGGCGTGACCATTCCGCCCGAGATCGCGCAGGTCAACATCATTCGCGGCAACGAACGCAGCACGGTTTGGCTGCAGGACCTTTATCGCAATCCGCGCTTTGACATCGCGCTGCGCAGCGGTGACCGAATTCTGGTCGAGGAAGACACCCGGTCGTTCACGGCGCTTAGAGGCGGTCCTACATTTTCGACCAGTTTGCAGCCTGATTAAGGTGGATCATGGTTTCATTTAGGCTGCCAATTTCAATGGTTCTGTTTTGTTTTCATAGACCTCACCGGGTGTCAATATTCCATGGATCGAATGCGGTC
>JAKZRT010000190.1:0-8824 GCA_047518005.1 Brevirhabdus sp. | reverse complement strand
TAGGTCAGGTTGCAACCCAAACCCTACCGGAGAACGTCCATGGCCGCCCAGCAACCCGCGCGGACTTCGCCTGAGCTACGCGCGAGGCTCCACTCAGCCCGCGCTAACGTCGGAATTACACCACGTCCGGGGGCACTACCTCAATTGTTTTCAGATGACTTCATTTGTCAGGTTTTGAGGCTTCGCGACCGCGCAGCGCATCCCGAATGGCGGCGATTTGGGGCAAATGTGAAGTGCAGCCCAGAAAACACGCCTGAAAGGACGATCCATATGTCGCTGCTTCGATCACAACCGATGCGTAGATTTCGTCTTTTGGATTTGATTGTTTGAAACAATTGCCTACGTTCGGTCAGTGGGACGAACCCGACCTTCACTCGGATCAATCAAGTTGGTGCTTCTGGTCCAAGGCCCACATATTCCCGGGTTCCGACACGCCGCAATGCCGCGTGAAAAGCTGCCGTTGGTGCACTGCGCAACATTATAGAGGCAGGAACGACCACAGTGACGGACACAACTGCCGTTTTTCGATGCTGTTTTTATGGCAGCTTTCGGTTTTCAGCGGCTTAAAGCTCCAGAACAAGTGGACAATGGTCTGATACTTCCGGGTAGTAAACGACCTGAAAGTCTTTGACCTCGTTTTCGAGATTAACCAGCATGTAATCTGCGAATTTGCCCGGTTTCTTGTAATGCGAGTTTCGTGTGCTGGTGAAGCCTCGACTAATTACCAACTCGGTCATTCCAAAACCCTTAAGGATGTCCAAAGTCTCACTGTTTGGCTCAACATTGAAGTCGCCGCAAATGACGCAGACGTCCTCCGCTTCTGACACCTGTCGTGACAAATCCAGCAATCGATGGGCCTGTGCAGTACGTTCAGGCGTGTCCATTTTTCCGTTCAGGTCTCGAAGTCCGTGCATATGAGTGATGCTGACAGGTCGGCCATGGTTGTAATCGAAAACACGGACCGCATGGGCACTGCGCGACCTTGGGTGATCGCCATAGCCAATTGGCGAATAGGTTTTGTGTACGAAACCTTGCATTTGACTGATGACCGGGAAGGATTTGTGAACAAAGGTTGCCAGTCCCCATTGCGATGGAACCGAGATATCCTCATCCCATAAAAGGCCTTGGGCAGCAGGACAGAAAGTTGCCACGTGATCAGGCAACGCAATGCAGACGTCACGAAAAAAATTTGCCCTTTGCGGCAGAACATGGTCGCGGTCCCGATAGGTCAACCAATCTTTGTCCGTGGCGGGGCTGTGAACCACCTCCTGCAAGCAAAGAACGTCGGGGGCTGACGCCGCGACATATGGTAAAAACCCTTCGTGAAGATTTCCTCCCCATCCGTTGAGACACATGATCTGCATAAGTCTAACCGCACCAAATATTTAGAATCGGACATTCGCTTTGTTTGCAGCATTGTGCAACTTGGGCCCCAACCGACCATCGTCCATAAAGGCTGCCTCAGTCGCATTCTTGATCAGATCACCAGCGGGCGCATCCCCGCCATTTGCCGCGCCCACGTCCCGGACTTGATCCGGGACCTCTTGCGTCCCCGCAATGCTCCGGATCAAGTCCGGTGCGCGGTTGGCGCAGATCAAAAGCAAACCGCCTCACAAATCAAACGTCGCCAAAACCGGTGCGTGGTCTGAAGGCTTCTCCCACCCCCGCACGTGGCGCAGAACGCGCGAGCCATGCGCCGCGCCGGCGATGTCGCCCGTGGCCCAGATGTGGTCGAGCCGCCGGCCTTTGTCGGCAGCGTCCCAGTCGGGGGAACGATAAGACCACCAGGAATAGAGGCGGCCTTGCGGAATGTCGGCCCGGGTCACATCAACCCATCCGCCTGCGTCCTGTACAGCGGCCAGATGTTCAACCTCGACCGGTGTGTGGCTGACGACTTTCAGCAATTTCTTGTGGTCCCAAACATCATCTTCGCGCGGCGCGATGTTCAGATCGCCCACCAGAATGCGCCTGACCGGTTTCTCGGCGTGGAAAAGATCACGCATGTCGGTCAGATAATCGAGTTTCTGGCCGAACTTCACGTTCACCGTGCGATCCGCAACATCGCCCCCCGCAGGCACATAATAATTGTCGATCACCACGCCGTTTTCCAGCCGCGCCGCGACGTGACGCGCATGCCCAAGGCCCGCGTGATCGTGGCTGGCCACCTCGACAATCGGCAGCCGCGACAGGATCGCGACGCCGTTGTACCCCTTCTGCCCACAGGCAACCATGTGGGTGTAACCAAGGCTCGCAAACCCCTCGGTCGGGATAAGGTCGACCGGCGATTTGCATTCCTGCAGGCACAGAATATCGGGCGCGGCCTCGGCCAGAAGCTGCATCACCAGCGGTTCGCGCAGGCGCACCGAATTGATGTTCCAGGTGGCAAGGGTAAAGGGCATATGCGGGCTCCGACTGATTTGCCGTGCGACCCTAGTCGGCGCGCACATGGGCCGCAAGACGGGCCTTGATCGCGTCAATTTCGGCGGCAAAACCATCGGGCGACGTATCGACCTGACGTTGGTGCGGGAAGACGCCTGCGGCGATATATTCCTCTTCCTGGGGCGTCGAAACCCGGCCCAGAACACCGTTGCGATGCGGATGTCTGCCAAACCGGGTGATGATATCACGAACTTTCAGGTTCTGGTCGGCACCGATCAAATAGAAGGGCCGCAAATGCTGTGGCGCCTCGTCCACCAGAACCATCGCAGCGGCCAGCACCCGCTCGATGCGTCCAAGATGTCCGGGGCCTTCCGCGTGCCCGATCGAGATCAGAACGAATTGCTTTTCCCAGACATTGTCCAATGACGCCCAGTCACCGTTTCGCAGCGAAGCCAGCGCCAGATCTGCCGCCCTGATGTCCTGCGCATAGGCGCCCGGCGTTTCCCGCCAAACCGAACGCGGAAACTGATCCAGCGCCATCAACAGCGCCAGCCAACCGCGGGGCACACCGACCCAATGATCCAGCAACCCCCGCGCCGCGGCCTCGGTCACCGCCGAGAACCGTGCGCGAATGTCATCGTCCGCCCCGCCCTGCATCCGCCATCGCCAAAAGTCCAGATGCGTCTCGGGTGATTGCCAGTGAGCGTTATCGGGAAACCAGAAATCCAGGACCTCATCCGGCGTGACCTGTGCCCAGTCGTCTGCGGTCATGGCGGCACCCCCCTTGGGGGCAACGCTAGGGCGCGACCCCGCGCTCAGCAACAAAAAAGACCCCGACGCGAAGCCGGGGCCAGTCCAACAGGGAGGTCCGTGTCCGTACCCCGACACGGAGGGGATTGAAGTCAGCGAAGGAACAATACCTTCGCTTATGAACTATAGTTGCAAAATCTGACGAAATTATGACCTTAGGCGACAAGGCGGTAACCACCTGATTCTGTGACCAAAAGCTGGGCATTCGACGGGTCGGGTTCGATTTTTTGACGCAGACGATAGATGTGCGTCTCCAACGTGTGGGTTGTTACCCCGGCGTTATATCCCCAAACTTCGTGCAGCAGAACATCGCGCGCGACAACGCCCTCGGACGCCCGGTAAAGGAATTTCAGAATGTTGGTTTCCTTCTCGGTCAGGCGAATTTTTTTCTCGGCCTCATCAATCAGCATCTTCATTGACGGCTTGAACGTATAGGGGCCCAGCTGGAACACGGCGTCCTCGGATTGTTCGTGCTGGCGCAATTGCGCGCGGATACGGGCCAGCAGCACCGGAAACTTGAACGGCTTCGAGACATAATCATTGGCGCCCGCGTCCAGCCCCAGAATGGTGTCGGCGTCGCTGTCATGGCCGGTCAGCATCACCACCGGGCATTTGACGCCCTGCTTGCGCATCAGGCGGCAGAGCTCGCGCCCGTCGGTGTCGGGCAGCCCCACATCCAGGATCACCAGATCGTAGATCGCCGCGCGGACCTTTTCCATGGCTTCCGAGCCGCTCTCGGCCTCAAACACGTCAAAATCCTCGGTCATCACCAGCTGCTCGCCCAGCGCCTCGCGCAGGTCATCATCATCGTCAACCAACAGGATTTTCTTCACGGTACTCATGGCAACCTCCGTTTGTCACTGGCCGAGACATGCGCGCGATGCGCCCGCTCGGCAAGGGACGGCACCATTATCTCACGCCCTCGTGTCGGATTTCGGGGAAATGTTTCAGTCCCGGGCGGGTTCCGGTTTGACCGGGGGGGGGTTTTGCAACATTCAGGGGGGCATGAGCCTGAGCCTGCGCCCCAGCGAACTTCTGTCGCGCGCGCGCACCGATCTGCGGATCGGCGTGCCGGTTGTGTTGCGCGATGGTGATCGGGCGGCGCTGGTGCTGGCGGCCGAAGTAGCGCGGGCTGACCGGCTGGACGCCCTGCGCGCCACGGGGCGTGTGGTCTTGGCGCTGACCGACTGGCGCGCGCGAACGCTGAAAGCCCGCGCCTATGATGGCGATCTGGCGCGCATTATATTGCCCGAGGCGGCCGATATCGGCTGGGTGCGCGCACTGGCCGATCCGGCGGGCGATCTGGCGAGCCCAATGAAAGGCCCGTTTGACCAGGACCGCGACGGCGACGCGGCGCTGCACCGCGCGGCGATCCTGCTGGCAAAATCGGCGCGGCTGTTGCCCGCCGCACTGGTGGCCCCGATGGCCGGCCCCGCACCCGTGGGGCTGACCGAACTGGCGCTGAGCGACCTTGATTGTCTCAAAACGCTGGTGCCCGCGTTCGCCAGGGTGGTTGCCGCCCGCCTGCCGATCAGCGCCGCGCCCCGGACCTGCCTGCATATCTTTCGACCCGATGATGGTGGCGATGAACATTATGCCGTCGAGGTCGGTGCCCCGGCCCGCAGCGGCCCGGTGCTGACCCGCCTGCATTCGGCCTGTTTCACTGGCGATATTCTGGGGTCGCTGAAGTGCGACTGCGGCCCGCAATTGAACGCCGCGCTCAAGCAGATGGGGGCCGAGGGCGCGGGGCTGCTGCTTTATCTCAACCAGGAAGGGCGCGGCATCGGTCTGGCCAATAAGATGCGCGCTTATGCGTTGCAGGATCAGGGGTTTGATACGGTCGAGGCCAATCACCGGCTTGGTTTTGAGGACGACGAGCGCGATTTTCGTGTCGGTGGCGCGATATTGAAAGAACTCGGGTTCAGCGCCGTGCGCCTGATGACCAACAACCCCAGAAAGGTCGAGATGCTGACCGCGCAGGGGATCGACGTGGCCGAAAGGGTGCCGCTGAAGGTTGGACGAACCCCTCAGAACACCGCCTATCTGGACACCAAGGCCAGGAAATCCGGGCATCTGCTGTGATCCGCGACCGGCTGACCGTGACCCGGTGGCACACCAGTTTTCGGGGCCGCCGCGTTCCCCACGCGCTGGGGCGCGGCGGGGTCAGCGACCACAAGGTCGAGGGCGACGGCGCGACGCCAGCAGGAACGCTGACGATCACCGGTGCGCTCTACCGCGCCGACCGCATGGCCCGTCCGGTGCCTTGGGCGAAGGCAATCGGGCCGCGCGATCTCTGGTGCGATGATCCAGCGCATCCAGCTTATAACCTGATGGTCCGGGGGCCCATCGCCGCGCGCTATGAGGCGCTCAGACGCGGTGACCGGCTTTATGATCTGATCCTGACCACCGACTGGAACTGGCCCGACGCGACACCGCGAGGCGGGTCGGCAATATTCATCCACCGCTGGCGGGCACCGCGCCAACCAACAGCGGGGTGCCTGGCCTATGGGTGGTCCGATCTGGTGAGGATCGCCCGCCAAGCGCCGCCCGGGACCGTGATCGAAATTCGCGGGTGATCGGGCCGCCCCCCCCCCTTCGCGCGGCTGGCAAAGCCTGGCCCCCCTCGCTCTTGGGAGAGGGGATGGGGGAGAGGTTTTGTTGTTCGCGTCGAAAAATGCATTTCGCGCCCTGGACCTGATCCGGGGCCTCTCGCCGCGAGGTCCCTGCGCGGGGGCCGGGACGGCGGTTCGACAGTATCCGCCGCTATTCCCGGGCTCCGAAGATCGCCGAACCGACCCGCACATGGGTGGCGCCTTGCGCGATGGCGACCTCAAAATCGCTGCTCATGCCCATGGACAGCCCGGACAGCCCGTTGCGGCCCGCGATCTTGGCCAAAAGCGCAAAATGCAGGCTGGGTTCTTCGTCAACCGGCGGGATGCACATCAGACCCCGGACCGGAAGATCAAGGGATAGGCACACTGCGATAAAGTCATCCGCATCGCGCGGCAGGACCCCGGATTTTTGCGGTTCTTCGCCGGTGTTGATCTGCAAGAAAACATCCGGGCAACGCCCCAGATCCTGCGCCAGCCGCGCCAGGGCGTTCGCCAGCTTGGGCCGGTCGACCGAATGGATCGCCTCAAACAACGCCATCGCCTGGCGCGCCTTGTTGGTCTGCAAGGGGCCGATCAGGTGCAGTTCAACATCCTGAAAATTCTCAAAGAGCCCCGGCCATTTGCCCGCCGCTTCCTGAACCCGGTTTTCACCGAACAGGCGGTGGCCTTCCTCCAGCGCCGCGCCAACCCGCGCATCGGGCTGTTTTTTCGACACCGCGATCAGCCGCACCGACCCCGGCGCACGCCCGGCGCGGGTCTCGGCTTTCGCAATTCTACCTTGAATCTCACTCAGCGCCATGGCGCCCTAGGTGCCACCATCGCCATCAAAAGAAAAGAGCGGGCCAAAGCCCGCTCTTCCCAATTAGTTTTGATCCGTTTGGATTAGAACGACAGAGCCGCACCAAGGTAGTAGGCATCATCCGAGTTGAAGCCGGCTTCGACCGACGCGCCGCCGCCCATATCCATCGACCCGGTGATTTCCGAATAGCTGCCGCTGTCGGTCGATGCCGAAACGGTCAGGCTGTCCTGGCTGAACGACGCGCCAACTTCCCAGCTATCGTCGTCAGCGGCTTCGACGCTCAGCGTAAACGCATCAGCCGAGAACGACCCTTTAAGCTTGATGACTTGGGTGGTGCCGTCGTCGCTCAGCTCGATGCCGGTCGAGAAGGCGCCCGCTTCGTAGCCAGCCGACAGGGTCACATCGTCGTTGTCGTTGCCCGACAGACTGGCCGAGATGCCGTCCTGCGTGTAGCCGAAACTGTACGACATGCGCGAGTTGTCGGTGTCATCATCAGTCGTACCGCCATCGTTGTCGCCGTCGACATCACTGGTCAGATCAAACGACAAGCCGCCAGAAGCATAGCCGATCTGAACGTCGTGAGCGTTGTCGCCGTTTTCCAGATCGTCAATGCCGTTGTCGTCAACGGTGAGCGTCAGACCACCGCCCGAAATCCACACGTTGCCGAAGCCAAGCGTTTTTTCAGGTTCGTCGAATTCGAAGTCGCCCGGGTCGTAGTCCGAGCTGCTGGTTTCGGCGTCCATTGATGCACCGAATTCCAGGCCGTTGTCGGTGGTGCCGGAGAACGTCACGTCAAGCGTCACGCCGCTGTAAACGTGCAATTCGCCGTCATTGTTGTTCCCGACAACGTAATCATCGTCAGCAGACATATCTGGACCAACCGCAATACCCATTTCGGCCGAACCCGACAGCGAAACGTCGGCCATGGCGAAACCGGCGGTCGCAACCAATGCAGTGGTTGCAAGAAGTACCTTTTTCATTTGATTTTCCCTCGTTGACATAAAAGGTGTATCTCACCGGAGAATCCCCCACTGAGATTGGTCAATGTCTCGCGTCTGACCCGCCTAAAAGCAAGGCGAAGGGCAAGGTGATAGCGATTGGCAACACAATTGGTGCAGTCTTGCCACAGTTTTGACATGGTCCTGTGTTTCACGCCACGATCGCCTTTGTTTGTCTGGTGAAAGCGGTTGCCGCCATATCGGCGACACTATAGACAAAACCGGGTAATTGGGGCGTTGGGGCGCAGAATGTCAGACATCCGACCGGTCAAATTGGCAGTATTTCTGGCTCTGGCGCTGATTCTGACCGGCTGCGGCGAAAATTCCATTTTCAGACCCGATCCCAATGCCGCGCCTGCGGTCAAGGAGGAAAAGAAAGGCACCTCGCTTTTCGATCTTCTTCGCCCCCAGGACGACCCAAACGTCACCGTCGCGGTTAACAAGTACATCTGGCGGGCCAGCCTCGAGGTGCTGCATTTCCTGCCGATCCAGTCCGCCGATCCGTTCTCAGGCGTGATCGTTACCGGCTATGGCACGCCACCGGGGGGCCGCACCGCCTATCGCGCGACGATCCTGATCCAGGATCCGGCGCTCGATGCGCGGTCGCTGAACATCGCGCTGATGACCCGTTCCGGTCCGGTCAGCGAAGACACCCGCGCCGCCGTCGAAGACGCGATTCTGACCCGCGCGCGCCAGCTCAAGATCGCCGACCGATCGCTCTGATCGGCTCTGGACCCTCCCGCACACGGGGGCTAAGACCGGGCGACCGGCAAGCTTAGCAACGGACCGAAGCCCCATGTCGCGCTACGACCCCGCGCAAATCGAACCCAAATGGCAGGCCGCGTGGGACGACGCGCGACTATTCGCGGCCCGCCGCGACGATACCCGGCCCAAGTATTATGTGCTCGAGATGTTTCCCTATCCCTCGGGCCGTATCCACATCGGCCACGTGCGCAACTATACAATGGGCGACGTGATCGCGCGTTTTAAAGCCGCGACCGGGCATTCGGTGCTGCACCCGATGGGGTGGGATGCCTTTGGAATGCCTGCCGAAAACGCCGCAATGGCCTCGGGCGGACACCCGCGCGACTGGACCTACGCCAATATCGCCGAGATGAAGGCCCAGATGAAACCGCTGGGCTGGTCGCTGGACTGGTCCCGCGAGTTTGCCACCTCCGACCCCGAATATTACGGCCAGCAGCAGGCGATGTTCATCGATTTCATGG
>JAKZRT010000189.1:0-5163 GCA_047518005.1 Brevirhabdus sp. | reverse complement strand
GACGATGAAAGAGCAGAAAATCACAAAGGTTGAGATGGCCAAAAGGCTTGAGACCAGCCGCTCACAGCTCGATCGGCTTCTTGATCCGCAGAATGATGGGGTGACGCTGAGTGTTCTGTCTCGTGCAGCTCAGATCGTCGGGCGCAGCATACGGCTGGAATTGCAGTAGGGCGTGTCTGCAGGGAATGACGGACGCGCTGGCAACTATTTTTTTGTTGGTGACGATTTCATACAATAGCGGAAGCAGGGCAGGGGCCTTCTCCCGAATTCTCGTGCAAATAGGCCGCGATTCTGCATCGTTTCGCGGCATATATCAACAGACGTGATAATCGCACCTTATCAGGTGTGATGTAGTTAATTCGGCACTTGCCGAAGTAACACTTAAAAACACCGAATAATGATCGGTGTTGAAATGAAGTGCTTTTCTCTCTTGTCGGTTCTTCTCGTTCTAATAGTCATGTCAATACTGTTCGCGACAGTTGAGTCAAGGTACCTAAAGTCGAAACGGTTTCCAGGCAAACTCAGAGTAAATCGTCAGTTTGGGTTCGCGGAAAACGCCGCTGCCATCTGGCAAACTTTTGCGCCGCCGTCAGACACAGAAAAATATACAAAAACGCGGGAATATGTTCTGAACTTTGACCATTTCTTTCAATGTTTTTCAAATTCTCCCCGTTATATTTAGGGCGAGAACCTAATTGCTGTGAGCAACGGATTGTTCTGAGGCATAACCCTAAAGAAACGAAGAAGATGTATCGATTCTCCGCCGCATCCCTACTCCGCAATGCGTTTTCCGGGCAAAAAAACTGGCCGAAGCAATTTCGTTCAGCGGAGCCGAGATCAAATTACCAGGCCGTGATGGTCGGTGGGGGTGGGCATGGGCTCTCTGCTGCATACCATCTGGCCAATGAATTCGTTATCACCAATATTGCGGTGATCGAAAAGGGTTGGATTGGCGGGGGAAATACAGGGTAAGAGAAAGCGATAAATCCCGGATGTTGTCTGAGAATGACGCCAGCGGCACGTCGATAAATCTTCTGAGCGATGAAGTTGTCACGATTGCCCGAAACCGGCGGCTCAGCTTGGCCGACCTTCTGGCCGCCATGGCTCGGGATGAGGTTCGCGGATTTGTCGCCTTGCGCCCGCACCAAAGGGCCGCTTGGCATATGTTTTTAGTGCAGCTTGCGGCTGTGGCCCTGTGGCGCGCCGGGCGCAGTGAACTGCCGAAAGCCGTGGGCGACTGGCGTGCGCTTCTGCGCGGATTGACGCCTGAATATTCGCAAGATGAACCTTGGTGCCTTGTGGTTGGGGATCGCGCAAAACCCGCCTTCATGCAGCCGCCTGATCCGGGCGGCCTGAAATGGTCGCAAGTGGCCACCCCGGATGCGTTGGATATGCTGATCACCTCGCGCAATCATGACCTGAAAACGCAGGTAGCGCGCCACGCCAAACCTGAGGACTGGGTGTTCGCGCTGGTCAGTTTGCAAACTATGGAGGGCTATGGCGGGGCCGGAAATCAGGGCATCGCGCGAATGAATGGCGGCGCGTCCAGCCGTCCGCTGCTGGGGCTGGCTCCCGCTGGTAATGTAGGCGAGTCCCCTGATCCATCACGCTGGTGGGGGCGTGACGTGAAACGGCTTCTTGTGGATCGGCGCGCCGGGAACAGCCATGGCCCCGGTCAGGATGGCGGACCCGCTTTGATCTGGTGCCAAAGCTGGCCTGAAGGACAACAGATCGACCTTTCCACGTTGGACCCGCTGTTCATCGAAATTTGTCGCCGGGTGCGTCTGACCGAGGCAAACGGGCGGATCACGTCCTGCCGGTCAACCTCAAAAAAGGCGCGAATTGACGCCAAAGCATTCAACGGTGCGATCGGGGACCCTTGGGCGCCGGTTCACAAAACCAAAAGCAAAAGCTTGACGCTGGGTGAGGAGGGTAGTTTTACTTTCAAACGCCTTGTGGAACTGCTGTTTCAAGGTGACTGGGAGTTACCGCTTCTGGCCCGGGTTGGGCCGGATGAGAGTCAAAACATGCTGCTGATTGCCGAGGCGCTGTCACGCGGCAACAGCAAGACCGGCGGCCTGAAAACTCGCGTCATCCCCGTGCCCCGGCATGTTTTGCCGATGTTTCAAAGTCCGCAGGCGGCAGAAATCACCAGAGAGTTAATCGAGATGATCGCCAGTGCCGACGGGGCATTGTGCAATGGTCTGGTGTTGGTCGCAGCGCGGGGCGACTGGGACAAAGCAAAAAAAAAGGTAACCTACAGTTTCACCATATCTGGCGCGAGCCGCAAATTCGACCGCCAGATTGACGCCGCGTTTTTTCCGGCCCTATGGGAAGGGTTGGCGGCGGCACAGGCTGATCAGGCAGAACAATTCGCCGCCCGCAGTCGTTTTGCCGCCCGGCTAGTGCAATACGCAGAGGGAGAATTCAACGCGGCTCTTCCCACCATTCCCTGCACTAATATCCTGCGACCCCGGGCCGAAGCGCGGGCGCATCAGGCGTTTTGGGGCAGACTGAGAAAGCAGGGACTTATTCAGTCAATTGAGGGTGCAAATGAAGAAACTTGAAAACGAAACCAAAGGCCCAGGTGAAGTGGCACAGAAGGTTGCGCGTGCATTGCAACACGCCAGCCCCGGCGATCTGGCCGCGGTTCGCCGGATGCGCGATGACGGAGCCGCGCCGCTGTTCTGGCGTATGGCCTCGCGCCATGGCGAAATCGGCCGGCGCCGGGATGACTGGGCGGCCATCGTGCGTATTCTGGCGTTACTAACACCGACCGGCGCACAGGAGGCCCGCGCAGCCCTGCATGATCGCGACCGCCACCTTGGTACGGTTCTGTGCGATGGTGGCGACAGGCACTGGTCCGACGATCGCCCGATGCTGAGCCAACAGCGTCTGGCCCGACTGCTGGCGGCGCGCGACGACCAACGGCGGAGTGCGCTGGAACGCGCAGCGCGGATGCTGGCGCGGAGCCGTCCGCCAGGCCCGCTTGTCAATGTGGCCGAAATAGCCTGGGCGGTTCTGAACCCCTCTGGCTCAAGCCGGATTGCACAAGATTACTATGCGCGGCTCGACCGGGCGCAAAATAACCACATCAAGGAGGCCCAAAATGCCTGAACCGCGATTTTTGCAAATCCATTTTCTTGCCCCCTATACGGCGGCGCTGCTGAACCGCGACGACAGCGGGCTGGCCAAGCGTCTGCCCTATGGCGGAAGTCTACGCACACGGGTCAGCTCCCAATGCCTAAAACGGCATTGGCGTATAGCCGACGATCCCCACGGGCTGGACAAGATCGAGGGAAAGGACGCGGCATTTCGGTCGCGCGGTGTGGTGACGCAAAAAGTGATTGAATCGTTGCGTTCGGATTTTGCCGAGGAGGTTGTGGACGCGCTCGAACCGATCTTGCAAAAGGCGGTTTACGGAGACAAGGGGGATGTAAAGAAGACCCGCCAGACTCTTTTGATGGGAGCGCCGGAACTCGAATGGCTGGCAAGCGAAGTGCACAAGCTGGCGAACGAGGCTGCCGGTGATGCCGAGGCCGCTAAAAGGCTGGCCGGCACTTGGGCTAAGGACATCCGTGCCAATATCAAGGCGATGCGCAAAAACACGACGTTGCCCGCCGGTCTTGTCGGCGCGCTGTTCGGGCGCATGGTCACCTCGGACCCAGACGCCAATATCACCGCGCCGGTGCATGTGGCCCACGCCTTCACAGTACACGCCGAGGAGGCCGAAAGTGACTATTTCGTCGCCGTCGACGATCTGACAAGTGACGACGAGACCGGCGCCGACACCATCCAGGAAACCGAGCTGACCTCGGGGCTGTTCTATGGCTATGTGGTCGTGGATATCCCACTACTTTTGGGCAATCTGGGCGGTGACGCGGCGATGGCCGGGCAGGTTCTGCATAATCTGATTTATCTGATTGCCGAGGTTTCGCCCGGGGCCAAGCTGGGTTCGACCGCACCTTACGGACGAGCAAGCCTCATGCTGCTTGAGGTCGGAGATCGTCAGCCCCGCTCTCTGGCCGAGGCTTATCGTAAGGCCTGTGCGCCCGATACCGGTATCGCGTTCACCCGCCTGAGCAATCAGCTGAAAACGCTAGATAATGTCTATGCTACAGGCGAAGAACGGCGTTTTCTGGCGCTCTCCAACAGCGATATTCCCGCCGCAGAGCGCGCCACGTTGGCTGAACTGGCCACCTGGGCCAAAGGGTTGCCAAAACGCTTGTCATGAACGGGCGTTGGCTGCATCTCCGGCTTGCGGCACCGATGATGTCCTTTGGTGGCGTTGCCGTCGATCAGGTCGGCCCGACGCGCGATTTTCCGGCTGCTTCGATGCTGACCGGACTGCTGGCCAATGCGCTGGGCTGGCACTGGTCGGACCATGGCGCCCATCAGCGCCTTCAGGACCGGCTGGTGTTCGGCGCAGTGGTTGCCAGGCAGGGGCGCGTGCTGACCGATACGCAGAACGCTCAACTGGCCAAGAATGACAAGGGATGGACCACTTTTGGTGTGCCCGAAGGGCGCGCCGGGGCCAGCTATGGTGCGCCCCACCGCCGCCGCCGCGACTACCTGGCCGATCATGATCTGCACGTGGTGTTGCAATTGCGCCCCGCAGAGGACACTCCGACTTTAGGCCAACTCGCTGAGGCGCTGGAGCGTCCCGCTCGGCCGCTTTTTCTCGGGCGCAAGAGCTGTCTGCCAACGGCGCCGCTGATGGCTGGCCGGGTTGAGGCGGAAAGCGCTCATGCTGCGCTGTGCATCCTTGAAATTCCGGGCCACGCGCTCTGGCCTAAAAGCGAAGGCCCTTTGGGGGATCACATAGAAGACATGGCCGATCTTCGCAATTGGCGCAGCGGCCTGCACGGGGGCAACCGCCCAGTCACGCTTGGGAGCCTGCCATGAGCACGCTGCACCTGATAGAAGTCCCCGTTGACCTGCGGGCGCTACATGAATGGGCCGAGAGGCGCGGGCTGACAGGGCGCGGCGGGATCGACGAAGGCCGGGCGCTGCATCATCTGCTGTGCGAGAGCTTTGGCCCGCGTGTTTTGCAACCCTTCCGGCTGATGGTGGCAAAAGGGGCGGCGCGGGCGACGGTTTATGCCTATTCCCAGCAGGATGCAGCCGCGCTTCAGGCCGTGGCGCAAATCGTCGCCACTCCGG
>JAKZRT010000188.1:0-10880 GCA_047518005.1 Brevirhabdus sp. | reverse complement strand
TCATCTCAAAGACTGGTATGGCGGCACCTTCGATCCCAATCAGCCCGAAACCGACAAACTCAAACTCGAAGTCCTCAGTCTCGCAAAACACTGGAAGCCCGGAAAACCAAGGAAATAAGGCTGTCAGACCGGACGCTTACCATGTATCGGAACTCAGAGATGAGGGATGCTTACACGTAAACGCCAGCAAATTTTCAGAGATTTGAAAGGGAAAGACCATCGCAAGTCTGAATTCCAAGATAAACTTAGATGGGTTTGCCAGCGAACTACTCTACCGTACGCGCGAGCCGTTTTTGTCGAAACGAAAAACCGCACCGTCGCTAAATGAAAGCCCGACAGTTGAGCCGACATCAAAATCTTGCTGGCCCGGTCTGCGGACAGTGACCAGTGACTGACCAACCCGGACATAAACGTTGGTGTCAGCGCCAAGATGCTCTACGTGGCTGACAACACCGCTAATTTGCCCCACACCATCCAATGTGATTGCTTCCGGACGAATGCCGATACTTTTGATTTCGTCCGGCATTTCAAGCGAATTCGCCTCCAGAAAGTTCATCGCCGGCGATCCGATAAAACCGGCAACAAAAATATTGTCCGGGTCGTTGTAGAGCTGCATGGGCGATCCGATCTGTTCCACACGCCCGTCCTGCAGCACTACGATTTTGTCGGCCAGCGTCATCGCTTCGACCTGATCGTGGGTGACGTAAACCATGGTGGTTTGCAATTCTCGATGCAGGCGCGCAATCTCGATGCGGGTGTTGACGCGCAGGGCGGCGTCGAGGTTGGACAGCGGCTCGTCAAACAGGAACAGTTTCGGGTTGCGCACGATGGCGCGCCCGATAGCGACCCGCTGGCGCTGGCCGCCGGAAAGTTCCGCCGGGCGGCGATCAAGGTAGGGGCCAAGTTCCAGCATGTCCGCCGCGACCTGCACCCGTTCGGTGATGTATTGGGCGCTTTCTTTGGCCTGTTTCAGCCCAAGACTCATGTTGTTCTTGACGCTCAGGTGCGGATAAAGCGCGTAGGTTTGAAACACCATAGCGATGCCGCGATTTGCGGGGGGCAGCGAGTTTACCCGGTCGTCGCCGATCAGCACGTCGCCGGATGTGGCGTCTTCCAGCCCGGCGATGATGCGCAGCAGCGTGGATTTGCCGCAACCTGACGGGCCGACAAAAATGACGAATTCGCCCTCTTCGACCTCAAGATTTATGTCGCTCAGAACTTCGACATCACCGAAGGATTTATATATTTTCTTCAGGCTTAACGAACCCATTTAAGTGTCCCCTGTTCAAAGAATAACGGGCTGGCCGCTGCGGATGCTCGCGTCCGCAGCCAGGCAAATGGCAAGTGATTGCACCGCGTCCGACATGTGGCGGCTCAGGTCTGTGTTTTCGGTAATGGCGCGGGCGACGTAGGCCTGTTCGGCGTCGCAAAGTTGCTGATGGTCGGGTTCGTCGGGCAGCTCGATCAGGCGGTCTTCGCCGTGTTGCGGATGAATGCGCAATGAACCCACTTTGGTGTGGCTGTCGATGTCGGATGAGCCGCCTTTTTCTGCCGCCACGATGGATACGGCGCCATTGGGGCTTAGAATGTCTTTCACGAAATAGGCAGTTTCCGAGATCATTGGCCCCCACGCGGCCTCGTACCAGCCTACAGATTTGTCGTCGAACAGCACCTGAAAGTGGCCGTAGTTGTACATGTCCGGGGCGATTTCATCACTCAGGCGCACCCCCATGCCGCGTACCTGCACCGGTGTGGCATCGGTGATCTGGCACATCACATCCACGTAATGCACGCCGCAATCGACGATAGGTGACGTGGTTTGCATTAGGGTTTTGTGGGTATCCCATTCAGCGCCATGACTTTGCTGGTTCAGGTTCAGGCGGAACACGAAGGGGCCGCCCAGGGCGCGGGCTTCGGCGATTAGGCGTTGCCAGCTTGGGTGATGGCGCAGGATGTATCCGACGACCATTTTGCGGTTGGTTTTACGCGCGCATTCGGCAACGCGATTGGCATCTGCGACTGTAGTTGCCAATGGTTTTTCCACAAATACATGCGCCCCGGCCTGCATGGCGGCGATTGCATATTCGGCGTGACTGTCGGAATAAGTGCAGATGGCCGCCAGATCGGGTTTGGTTTTGGTTAGGGCGGCGAAAAATTCGGTGTAGAATGGGTAATTGACCAATTCCCCGGGCAGAGCAACGTCTGACCGGTTCACCAGCCCGACAATCTCGAATTCCGGGTTGTTGTGGTAGGCCAGCGCGTGGCTGAGCCCCATATTGCCCAGCCCGGCCACCAGCACCCGTATCATTTGACCGCACCCGAGGTGATGCCGCGGATCAGTTGCTTGGAGAAAATCACGTACAGGATGATCACCGGCAAGATCGCCATCGAAAGCCCGGACAATACCGCGTTCCAGTCGGTGACGAACTGGCCGATAAAGACTTGGCTGCCAAGCGTCAGCGTCTTGGTTTTCTCGCCCGAGGCCAGGATTAGCGGAAACCACAGATCGTTCCAGATCGGGATCATATTGAACACTGCCACCGTCGCCAGCGCCGGGCGCACCAGCGGTATCACCAGTACAAAGAAAATCTTGTATTCCGACAGGCCATCCACCCGGCCCGCATCCTTCAAGTCCGCCGAAACCTGGCGCATGAATTCCGCCAGAATAAATATCGCCAGTGGCAGGCCGGACGCGGTGTACACCAGGATCAGCGCGGTGAGTGTGTTCACCAGACCAGTGGCCACCATGATTTGCAGGATCGCCACCGTGCCAAGCCGGATCGGGATCATGATGCCTAGGGCCAGATACAGCCCCATCAATGTATTGCCCTTGAAACGGTACTCCGACAACGCGAAAGCCGCCATCGCGCCGAACAGCAGGATAAAGAACAACGAACCGACGGTGACAATGAACGAGTTCTGGAAATAGCCGAAATAGTCGCCTTGTTTCAGAACAGTTTCATAGCCCACCAGCGAGAATGTTTCGCTGTTTGGCAGCGCAAGGGGATCGCCGAAAATCGCCTTGCGAGTCTTGAAGCTGTTAATAATGATTACGATTACCGGAAACAGCGCGATGATCGTATAGGCAATCAGCGCGAAATGCGCGATGGCCAGGTTCAGCGGGTTGTGTTTGACGCGTTGGATGCCGAACCCCCTAAAACTGATAGCGCCGCATGCGAGTCTGGATCAGGAACAGATAAATCGTGACGCCGGCCAGGATGACCAGGAACATCATCATCGCGATCGCAGCACCCATGTTCGGATCGCCCGGTTGCGTCTGGTGGCCGAAAAAGGTGCGGAACAGAAATGTTCCCATCACCTCGGTCGAGAAATTCGGAGCCGCCATCGCGCCCTCGATGGTGTAAACCAGGTCGAAAGCGTTGAAATTGCCCACGAAAGTCAGAATAGAGATGATGCCGATCGAGGGCAGGATCAGCGGCAGCTTGATTTTCCAGAAGGCGGACATGCCGGTGATCCCGTCGATCTCGCCGGCTTCAATGATCTCGTCGGGGATAGACAGCATCGCGGCATAGATCAGCATCATCGGGATGCCGACGAATTGCCAGACGCTGATCAGAGCGATGGTGGTCAGGGCGGTGGATTCCAACCCGAGCCAGGGGAGGAACAGGCTTTTCAGCCCGACCGCATCCAGTATCCCCGGCGCGATGCCCCAAAGTGGGCTCAGGATCAGTTTCCAGGCGAAGCCGACAATGACAAATGACAGGATCGTGGGAATGAAAATCGCGGTGCGGTAAAATGCGCTGAAGCGCAGGGCATTGGATGACAACATCGCGGCGATAGCGATGCCGATCGGGTTCTGTACCGCCATATGGACGACAAAGAACCAGGTGTTGTTCTTCAGGGCGCGCCAGAAACTTTCCGACCAGTTCGGATCACCAAACAGCGTTGAGAAATTGGAAAACCCGACATAAACCTGCTGTTGATCCACTTTTTGAAACAGCGATAGTTGCAGGGTGCCAAACAGCGGCAGGATCATCAGGGCTGTGTAGACCAGCACCGCTGGTGCCAGGAACACAGCGATATGCCAGCGGCGTTTGGGGCGGGTTGTGTCGCTCATCCTTTTCCCCCCGATAGTCATCGCGACCGGGCCACGCTGTGGTGGCCCGGCCTCTTAAGTTAGTCTTAGTTCGCCGGTGTATACCAGCTGTCCAGCGCATCCTGCATGTGCTGGCCTGCTTCGGCCGGCGTCATGGAGCCACGGATCACGTTGGCCGATGCCACCCAGTACTCGGTGTGCAGGTTCGGAGTACCGCGACCCAGGATCTGGGCATAGGGACGGATCGACGAGTTGCAACTTTTGCGCCAGTCGACCATTTCCTGTGCCAGCGGATCATCCAGCGTCACGTCGTGGTCGGACAATGAGAAAAATCCTGGCAACGCGTTGGCATAAAGGCTCGCAAATTCAGCGGAACCTGCCCAGTTTAGGAAGGTTTTCACCGCATCCGGGTTCTCGGTCGCCGGGTTCATGCCGATGGCAATGTCTACGTGATCCGAGATGTAACATTCGCCGCCAGCCACGGATGGGGGCGCGAAGGCACCCAGTTCAAAATCGGCATTCGCGTTAAAGCCCGAGATTTCCCAGCTACCCGCCGGATATATCGCCGCGCGGCCCAGGGTGAACACGTTCTGGCTGTCGGGGTAGGACTGGGCCTGGAAGCCATCGCCCATATATTGGCCCCAGCGTGCCAGTTCCTCATAGCCAGCCACCCATTCAGCGTCTGTTAGCTTGGCTGTCCCGGCGATCAAGGCGGCGCGGCCTGCTTCGCCGCTCCAGTACTTGGTGCCGACGTTGGCATAGCCCATTGTGGCCGCTTCCCACTCGTCTGCAGTTCCCATCGACAGTGGCGTGTAGTTGCCGTCGGCGTTGATGGCGTCAAGCACGGCGTAGAATTCGTCCACGGTTGATGGTGCTTCAACGCCAACTTCGGCGAAGGCGTCCTTGTTGTAGATGAAGCCGTGGATCACCGAAGCCATTGGAATGCAGTAAGTGGCCGAGCCGTCATCCGTGCTCCAACCCGATTTTGCCACGCCGCCAAAATTGTCCAGAGCAGCAAGGTCGGTCAGGTCTTCCAGATGACCGGCCTGGTACATCACCAGGGATCCGTCAAACGGGCGGCAGGTGATCAGATCGCCGGCGGTCCCGGCTTCCAGCTTGGCGTTCAGGGCCGAGTTGTACTGGGCCGGCGCAGTTGGTGCGAACAGCAATTTGATGCCGGGATTGGCCGCTTCAAAGGCCGGAATGATCTGGTCCTGCCAGATCGTCAGGTCGTCGTTGCGCCAGCTTTCTATTGTTAGCGTCACGTCTTGTGCAACGGCTGCCGTTCCCAGAATTGTCGCCGCCATTATGCCGCTGACGATTCGTATCTTTTTCATGGTTCGTCTCCCAGTTGTGCGCTCTTGGCGCGGTTTGAATTGCGCAAGTGCGCGGTTATCGGGTCTGCCCCGACATGATACTGGACATTGCAGAACGTAGATTCTGATCTGCGATGTCCAGGTATTTTTCGGCTGCAATCAGGTCGCTGGCCCCCGACGTTATCAGAATGGCCGGCTTCACTGCGCCGTTTGATATTTTCAGGCTGTTTTTGGCGACGGAGCGGTTGCAACCGGTGATATCCATCACGATGTTTTCCGCCCGTCTGAACAGTTTGATGTTGTTGGCGACCACATTGACCATAAGGCCGTCCATCACATGCCCAAGGCGAACGCCCATCAACGTGGACATCATGTTCAGCGCAATTTTCTGGGCGGTTCCAGCACCCAGCCGTGTGGATCCGGCGATAACTTCTGGCGGCGTCGGCAGGTAGACCGGAATGTCCGAACCGGTGATCAGGGCTGTGGCGTCGTTGTTGGACATGCCAATTGTCACAGCACCCAGTTGTTTGGCGATTTTCATGATTGTCACCGGATAAACCGTGTTGCCGCTGGCGGCGATGCAAATTACGCAGTCTTGTGGCGCGATCACCGCCGCATCCTTACGGGCGGCGTCGGCGTCATCCTCGGCTTCGCCCCTTGGCTGCGCCATATCTTCCAGCCCGCCCGCCCGCAAAATTTTAATGCGGGATGTGGATATGCCAAATGTTGGTGGTATTTCGAGCCCATCCGCCAGCGCCATCAGGCCAGAGCTGCCAGCTGCCGCATAAACCAGATTTCCGCCGGATTTGATTGCGTCAGTCATTGCGCTGGCACCGGCATCCAGAGCCGAAATGGCGCTGGCGACGGCCTGTGCCGCCGCAGCCTGTCCTTCATGCAATACGGTCAGGATTTCTGGACCACCAAGCTGGTCCAACCCTGCCGCAAGCGCATGTGTGGTTTCTGTATTTGCCCCCGACATCCGAATCCTTCCCAGCGTAGAGGTATAATACCAAATTAATACCGAAAGTCCAGTGTATTCCGTATTTGCCTGAAACAATGCAGCTATTCCCTGGACAAGCTCACTAATTTGGAAAATTGCTTCCAACATCCTCAAAGGTATTGTATGGGTTTTATATGAATCTGGCGACGCGCCGATATATTGTGGCAGTTGATGGCGGTGGCAGCTCGTGCCGCGCCTGCATTGCTGATCTGTGCGGTAAGGTACTTGGTCGGGCTAACGGGCAGGCGGCAAACATTAATTCTGCCTTTGCGAAAAGCCGGGAAAATATTCTTGCAGCCGTCCGACGGGCCTATCGGGCAGCCCACTTACCAAGCGACCGGTCGACCAGCGATTATGCTTATCTCGGGCTTGCCGGTGCCTCGATCGGCGATGCTGCGCAGAAACTGGAAGATACTTTGGATTTTTACCGCGTCAAGGTCGCGACGGACCGAAAAACTTCGGTGCACGGAGCGCTTGGCGATGCCGACGGGACCGTCGCGCTGATTGGAACCGGTTCGTTTTTTACCAGGCGCAAACAAGGCGAATATCGGGACATCGGCGGCTGGGGTTTTCGGCTTGGCGATGATGGCAGCGGTGCCTTTCTGGGACATGCCCTGCTGCGCCGCACCATACAGGCCCATGACGGTCTGATTGAACACAGCCGCCTGACCCGGGCAATATTGGAACGCTTCGGTGGCAGGGCGGCAGGGCTAGTGGCGTTTGCACAATGCGCATCACCAAAAGCGTTCGGAAAATTCGCCCCTGAACTGGTGGCAGCCTTTGAAAACGACGATCCGGTCGCAAAAAGCTTGATTGGCGGCGCGGTCGCCCGGTTGCAAAATACGCTTGAAGTACTTGATGCGCGGTCCTGCGGGGCGCTGTACCTTTTGGGCGGGCTGGGGCCATTCTACCAAAGCCAGCTGGATGAGGATTTCCGGAGTTTGTGCAAAGACCCGATTGGCGACGCGCTGGCCGGGGGTGTGTTGCTGGCGCAAACTGAGCTGATAGGGGCGGGCGCGTGACTGTTGGTGAAATTCTCAATCCGTCGACGTGGCTTTCGGCAACTGGCGGGCCAAGATACATTCAGCTGAAAAGGCGGCTTGAAAATGCCATTGTAAAAGGTCAGTTGCCGGGCGGCACGCCGCTGCCGCCGGAACGCGAAATTGCGACCATGACCGGATTGTCCAGGGTAACAGTTCGCAAGGCGGTGCGTCCATTAGTGGACGAAGGTCTGATCGTGCAACGGCGCGGATCGGGCACAATCGTCGCCGAGAAAGTGGTGAAAGTCGAACAATCCCTGTCACGCTTGACCTCGTTCACTGAAGACATGGCGCGCCGGGGAATGACTGTGACTTCTACCTGGCTGGCCCGGGGGATTTTCATGCCATCACCGGAGGAAATCATGAGCCTCGGGCTGAGCGCCACTGAATCTGTTGCCCGCCTGGCCCGGCTGCGGCTGGCGGATGAAACCCCGCTGGCCATTGAACGGGCATCGCTTTCTGCCGGGATTCTGCCAAACCCGTCCGAGGTGGAAACGTCGCTTTACCAGATGCTAGACAAATTGGGGCGCAAACCTGTGCGCGCAATGCAGCGGATTTCTGCCACTAACCTGGGGGCCGAGGACGCTGACCTGTTGAACGTCGAAGAAGGCATCGCCGGACTGAAAATCACCCGCATATCCTACCTGGCAACTGGTCAGATCGTTGAACTGACAAAATCCATCTATCGCGGCGATGCCTACGATTTCGTGGCAGAGCTACAACTGCCAGCGGACCGGTGATGATATGGTGAACACCACCACGCATATGTACCGCGAAATCCGCGATATTCCGGATGCAACGCGCATGCTGTTGACGGATGGTCGAGAACAAATCCGCGCCGCGGCGGCCAAGCTGCGCGATGCAGACCCAAACTTGATAATTACAGTGGCGCGCGGATCGTCGGATCATGCCGCAACCCATTTCAAATATGCCTGCGAGTTGACAATCGGCGTTCCGGTCGCATCCATCGGACCATCTATAGTCTCGATATATGGCGCCAAACTGAAACTTGAGAATTCGGCATGTATTGGCATTTCGCAGTCTGGCCAGAGCCCGGATATCGTAGAAATGGTCCGATCTGCGCGACAACAGGGTGCTGTGTCGGTTGCCATTACCAATGAGGCTGCCTCGCCATTGGCGCGAGCCTGCGATCACACCGTTGGCCTTTACGCCGGGATCGAAAAAAGCGTGGCCGCGACGAAAACATTTGTCAACTCGGTGGTCGCCGGACTGGCCTTGGTGGCGCATTGGACAGGAAATAAAGAACTCATCAACGCGCTTGATGCTTTGCCGGACAGCTTGGCATTGGCGGTAGACTTTGATTGGCCGGAAATGCGCAGCACCTTAAATGGCCGCCGATCAATGTTTGTTCTGGGCCGGGGGCCGTCGCTGGCCATTTGCCACGAGGCAGCGCTGAAATTCAAGGAAACCTGCCAAATTCACGCAGAATCTTTTTCGTCTGCCGAGGTGCTGCATGGGCCGGTTTCGGTTGTTTCTGAGGGGTTTCCGGTGCTTGGCCTTGCAGCCCGCGATACTGCCGAGGCGTCGGTTTCGGCGATTTGCGACCAGCTTGCAGGGCAGGGTGCGAATGTTTTTGTGACTTCTACAAAGGCGGAAGCAGCCAAAATGCTCGAGTTTGCCAAAACGTCGCATCCGTTAACCGACCCGCTGGCGCTGATCGTTTCGTTTTATTCATTTATTGAACGCCTGGCTGCTGATCGCGGGATTAACCCTGACGCACCGCGAAACCTGACAAAAGTAACCGAAACTGTATGAGCACCGGGCTGATCGCATATGTTGGGGCCACGATATTTGATGGCTTCAGACGCCACTACGACGCCGCTCTGGTGGTGGACGGCGACACGGTTGCTAATATTGCTGGCGCGACCAATTTGCCTGTTGGCTGCCGGCGAATAAATCTGAGCGGCGGGTTGATCGCCCCCGGTCTTGTCGACTTGCAAGTGAACGGCGGCGGCGGCAGGATGTTGAACAATTCCCCGGACCTAGACACGATCCGCGTGATTTGTGATGCGCATTGCAAGTTTGGGACAACTTCGTTGCTGCCAACATTGATCACCGACACCCCCGACAATACACGTGCCGCCATTGCAGCGATAAAAATGTCGGTTGCGCACAATGTGCCGGGAGTGATCGGCCTGCACCTTGAGGGGCCGCATTTGTCCGTGGCCCGCAAAGGCGCCCATGACCCGGCACGGATTCGAAAAATGGGCGACGATGATTGCGCTCTGTTGGAGCAATTGGCCGCAGAGTTGCCGAGCCTGTTGCTGACTATTGCGCCCGAATCCACAACCGGGGATCAGATCCGCAGGCTAAGTGCGGCCGGAGCGATTGTTTCCATCGGCCATACTGACGCAAGTTTTGCGACAGCAATTGACGCTGCCAAAAATGGTGCCACCTGCGTAACCCATCTGTTTAACGCCATGAGCCAAATTGGCGACCGAGAGCCAGGGCTGGTTGGCGCAGCGCTTGAAACCCAGAGCTTGTTCGCCGGAATTATCGCCGATGGCTTCCACGTAGACGCAACCTGCATAAAAATTGCACTTCGCGCGAAACGCGGCCCCGGCAAAATGTTCCTGATCAGCGACGCGATGGCGACAATCGGGTCTGACATAGATGATTTCGATTTGAACGGGCGGCAGACTTACCGTCGTGAGGGTCGGTTGATGTTGTCCGACGGAACACTGGCTGGCGCCGATCTGAATTTGATATCTGCGGTTCGTTACATGGTGAACAGCATTGGCGTCGATGCGGATGAGGCCCTGAGAATGGGCGCGCTTTACGCCGCCCAACTGCTGGGACGATCTTCAGAGATTGGCTGTCTGTTGCCCGGTGCCCGGGCTGATTTTATCTTTCTGGATGATGAATTGCAGCTGAACCAAGTCTGGCGAAGCGGATTAATTGTGAGTTGAATATCGGCTTGCTTGTTCGTCATGAAAACTTGCTCCGCCCAAAATCCGGGAATCTACAGGAAGTGTCCCGATAGACTGTACCCATCTAGATAGCTGCGCATCGCAACAGCGCCTCAGATGCGCAACAAATCTGGCGTTTCCACGCCCGCCTACTTTGATGTTGGCGCCGCGCCCTCGAAAAGAGCGGTGGCTTGTTTGATCTCGCGCTGCATATGCTCGCGAAACAGGGCCACGCGTTTGGTGTTGCGCAGATCGCGGTGATAGAGCAGCCAAAGCCCGAGTTCATGTTGCTTTTCAGGCTCGTGAAATCGTGCCAGTTCGAGGTCGCTGTCACCCAGAAAGCAAGGCAGAAAACCAACACCCAGACCCTCTTTCAACGCCGCAAGTGTTAGTGAGTGCGTATTCCGGGGCGATCCGGCCACCCGTACCGATGGCATCCGGCCACCCATTCCGATTTGATCCGGCCGGGGATTCCGGGCTATCCGGCCACCCCCAAATTCACTTGGTTTAAGCTGCTGCGAGGCGATCTGTAGCAGG
>JAKZRT010000187.1:0-10012 GCA_047518005.1 Brevirhabdus sp. | reverse complement strand
TCCGTCTTCGACAATTATGAGCAGATCGTCGACAGGTGTTGCGAAGCATGGAACTTCTTTGCAAACGACAAAACCGCAATCACGTCAATCACTACCAGACAATGGGCCAAAACGGTCAACGACTAGGGCCGTTGGTATGATTGGCCACGGCGGCGGCCAGGTCGATCGGGCCATCGACCTCGATCCGACGACCACCCATATCCAGCGAATCGTGATCCGAGAAATTCATCAGCGCCTGAAACGCCTTCTTGAACCCCAAAAGCTCGTCGCCGAAAGCGTCGACATAGGTCGGCAGATCGAAGTTCTTGGTCAGCGCCAGCAGCTTGTCTTCGGGCATGGTGATCGTGCCCTCGAACCGCGCCGGCGTGGTCAGCGTCACCGTTTCGGCCAGATGGTACGTCCCCTCGGGCACCAGAATTTCGCGCCCCTGCGCGGCAGCGTCTGCCGCCTGAAAGGCGCCTGTGTCGTCGGTTATGCCGTCGCCGACCGCGCCAAAGTCGCGCACATCGACCCAATCCATCATCTTACGGTAGAAAAACACCGTCACATCGTCGATCTCAATATCGTCGATGCGGATAACGCCGCCATCGGGTCCGGTCAGGTCCAGGCCGAAATGCCCGAACGCCGCTGCGGTCCCCCAGGCCATGTCGACGCCGGTGCGACTGCCGGTGCCGACAATGGCGCTGATTGTGACGACCTCGCCGTAAGCATCCAGCGTGACCGAGGGTCCGGTAGTGACAACGCCGGGCACCGCCGCACCGCCGGTCTGACCGGCGAAGGACGCAATGCGCACCGTCGGAAAAGCCCCGCTGATGGCTTTGACCCTCGCCTTGATCTGCAAATAGCAGCCAGGCAGAATGGTGGTTTCGCCCATATACCGCAGGGTCTGCGTGGTTTCGGTCTTTTGCAGTTCAAGACAGCCGCTGAAATCCTGATCAGCCGATATCAGGGCCGCATCCGCGGCGCCGTCATAGGTTGGCGTTCCCGCAGTGCCGTCGCCGCGTGACCAGACATCCAGCCCATCAGCAAATTCAGGCGGGTTCAGAACCAGACCATCTGTAACTGCTTTGTTCATTGATAATTCCTCGATCAAATCCTGCTCGGGCGGTTCGGGCGCGGCGCGCAAAGTGCGCGGCGGTCGCCGGGAAAACGACTCGAATTTTTGCGTCTTTGTGGTGAAGCGGCGTAATTGCCCTTCGCGCGGCCAATTTCCTAAAGCGCGGGCGTTTCAGGGGGGTAAAGCATCCGACCGCAGCCACGGCGTTCGGCGCAACGGTTCAGACGTTGGGGGCGGGGGCCTGCACCGGATAGACGCCGTTGATCCGCCAGTCTGGTCCGATCCGCACCATCTCGTAGGCAAACCAATGGTCCGCGCCTGCGCTGTCGGTCACCTTGACCAGTTGCATCACCGCATCGGCGCGCGCACGTTGGTCAACATAGGCCACAGCGCTTGGGTTCCAGACCATCGGAAAACTTGATTGCACCATGCGCCCAAAGTTCTGGGCATTGCCGAAGAGTTGCTGGATCGTGGGCGAGGCAATAGCGAAGGCCGCATCGACATCCTCGACCAAAAAGGCTTCGATCTGGCGTTGGATTGTCTCTTCAACGCCGGTGACTCGCGCAGAATCCTGTGCCAAAACTGCGGTCCCCAGCAATATGCCAAACAGGATTGCCAAAATTTTCTGCATGATGCCCTCCGCGGACACTCTAGCGCGACATTGAAACAATGTGTCTGACAATCGGGTGATAGAGATGTCACCCCAAGGCGGCCACGACCCTTTGCGCTTTGGGTGCGCTAGCTTCGCTTGGTCGGTTTGGGCTTCAGCCCCTTTGCATGGTCCACAACTTCCGCAAACAGCGCCGCCAGTGCTTTCCGGTCGCCCAACACGGTTTCGGGCACGCGGACATAACCGCGCATCACCGCCCCGTATTGGCGGACATCGTCCAGCCCGTGGGTCGCATTGAACTCGGCCTTGCGGTCTTCGGACAGGCGCAGGCACAGCGCACTGCCATCATCGACGAAGGCAAACATATTGCCGTTCACCGCCAGATAGGCCGTTTTCTTTCCCTTGACCTTCAGACATTCGTGCGTCGCCGCCAAGGTTTCAAGGACTGCGCGCATATCGCCCACGGCTTGCCTTTCGTTCAGACGCCAAGGCTACCGTCCAGGCCTTTTTCGATCAAGGCGACGGTCTCATCCACGCCGAATAACGCGATGAAGCCGCCAAATCGCGGCCCCTGACTGGCCCCCAGCAGAACCTCGTAAATGGCTTTGAACCAGTCAAGCAGCGGCTCGAATCCGTGGTCCTTGCCGACGGCAAAGACCATCGACTGCAATTCCTCTGCATCCGTCTCACCGTCCCAGCTTCGCAGACGCGATGCCAGATCGGCCAGTGCGGCGCTCTCGGTCTCGTCGGGCGCACGGAAAGTTCTTTGCGGCTTCACAAAATCCTGGAAATACCGCACCGCAAAACCCGCCGCGGCATCGAGCCCCGGATGCGTGTCGGGCGCGGCATCGGGCGCATACCGGCGAATGAACCCCCAAAGCGTGTCGGTATCTTCCGCCGACGCCACCGCGGCCAGGTTCAGAAGCATCGCGAAGGACACCACCATATCCGAGGCCGGAACATTGTGCCCATGGATATGAAACACCGGATTGGCCAGCCGCGCCGCCGCATCCTGCCCGGCATAGGCGCGCAATTGCTGGTGATATTCGTCGACCGCCCTGGGGATCACGTCGAAATGCATGCGTTTGGCGGTCTTGGGCTTTTGATACATGAAATACGACAGGCTTGTCGTCGCCGCATAGGTCAGCCATTCGTCAATGCTGATCCCGTTGCCGGCCGATTTCGAGATTTTCTGGCCGCTTTCGTCGAGAAACAGCTCGTACGTGAACACCTCCGGCGGACGCCCCCCCAATAGGCTGCAAATCTTCGAATAAATCGGCGTGTTGGGGGCGTGTTCCTTGCCGTAGGGCTCGAAATCCACGCCCAATGCCGCCCAGCGCGCGCCAAAATCGGGCTTCCACTGAAATTTCACGCGGCCCCCGGTCACGGGCATGGTGACATCGGTGCCGTCAGCGTCTTCAAAAGTGATCTCGCCGGTCGATCCGTTCACCTCTTTCAGCGGCACGTAAAGCACGCGGCCGGTCAGCGGGCTGATCGGCAGAAAGATCGAATAGGTCGCCTGACGTTCTTGGCGCAGGCTTTTCAGCATCACCGCCATCAGGTCATCGTAACGCTCTGCCGCGCGCAGAAGCGTCGCATCAAATTGGCCGGACCGGTAGAAATCGCGCGCCGAGTGAAACTGATAGTCAAACCCGAACGTATCGAGAAACCGCCGCAACATGGCGTTGTTGTGGTCGCCAAAACTCTCATGCGTACCAAATGGGTCGGGCACCGCGGTCAGCGGCCGTTGTAGATGCTCGGCCAGCAAGCCGGGGTTCGGCACGTTGTCGGGAACCTTGCGCAGCCCGTCCAGATCGTCGGAAAAACAAATCAGCCGGGTCGGAATGTCCGAGATCACCTCGAAAGCCCGCCGCACCATCGTGGTGCGCGCCACTTCGCCAAAAGTGCCGATATGCGGCAGACCCGACGGCCCATAACCGGTCTCAAACAGCACATATCCCTTTTCGGGCGGCGCGTTTTCATAGCGCTTGAGGATCCGGCGCGCTTCTGCAAAGGGCCATGCTTTGGAGTTCATTGCCGCCGCGCGGAGATCGCTCATGGTCACACTCTTTTCATAGCGTGCGCCTCTTCAATGCACGCAGGTTCGCCGCTACCTATTGCCGGGGCACGGCTGCGTCAATATTGTCGGACGAACGCTAACGCCGCAGCGCGGCAAAAAAGGACATTGAATGAACCAGCAACCGCATCCGCTGTCGCCGCAGGATTGCCTGATCGCGGTGATGATCGCGGTCTCGGCCTCGGACGCAAACATGCGCACCGCCGAGCTTGTTACCATCGAGGCGATGGTCAACCACCTGCCGGTCTTCGCCGAATACGACTTTGACCGTATCGGCGTGGTCTCGCAAAGCGTCTTGGACCTGTTCGAGGAAGAAGACGGCCTGGATGTCCTCTTTGGCCTCTTGCGCGAAGACATGCCCGAGGCCTTGAACGAAACGGCCTACGTCCTGGCCTGCGATGTGGCGGCGTCCGACGGTCACCTTGGCGAAGCCGAACTGCGGCTTCTGGAAGAAATCCGGTACGAGCTGAATATCGACCGCCTGCACGCCGCCGCCATTGAAAGAGCAGCGCGCGCGCGCCACATGACCCTCTGACATGGCCGATACCGACGACATCCGCAATATCGACCGCCCGACGTCAAAACGGGTGGGTGCGCTGGCCGGGCTGCTGCCGTTCTTGGCACCCTACAAGCTTTTGGTCGGTGCCGCATTTCTGGCGCTTCTGGCCACAGCTTCCGTTTCGCTGGTTCTGCCGCTTGCGGTGCGCCGCGTTGTCGACGGATTTGACGCGGCCAACGCCCAGCTTCTGGACAGTTACTTCGCCGCCGCCATCGGCCTTGCCGTGGCTTTGGCCATCGGGTCGGGGCTGAGGTTCTATCTGGTCACCCGGCTGGGCGAACGCGTGGTGGCCGACATCCGCAAGGCGGTTTTCGCGCGCACCATCTCCATGAGTCCGGCGTTTTTCGAGACCATCATGACCGGCGAAGTGGTCAGCCGCATCACCACCGACACGACGCTGGTGCAATCGGTCATCGGATCGTCGGTCAGCTGGTTCCTACGCAATATGCTGCTTTTCTTCGGCGGGCTGGCCCTGATGATCTGGACCGCGCCCAAACTGGCGGCACTGGTTCTGCTGGCGGTGCCTGCGGTGATCATCCCCATTGTTTTTCTGGGCCGCCGCCTGCGCGGGCTCAGCCGCAAGAACCAGGACTGGATCGCGGCCAGTTCGGGCAATGCGTCCGAGGCACTGATGGCCGCCCAGACCGTCCAGGCCTTTACCCACGAAGACGCCAGCCGCAACGCCTTTGACGAACTGACCGAACAATCGTTCGAGACCGCCAAGCGCCGTATCCTGACCCGTGCGGCCATGACCTCGATCGTGATATTTATGGTCTTTTCCGGTATCGTCGCGGTGCTGTGGAGCGGCGCGCACGATGTCCGCTCGGCGACGATCAGCATCGGCGTCCTGATCCAGTTTGTCATCTATTCCGCGATTGTCGCCGCGTCGGTTGCGGCCCTGTCCGAGATCTGGGGCGAGATCCAGCGCGCCGCCGGTGCCACCGAACGTCTGGTCGAGCTTTTGAATCTTGAAGACGCTGTTCAGGACCCGGCAATTCCCCTGACGCTGCCCGACGAAGGCCGCGCACCGGTGGTCTTTGACAACGTGGTGTTTCGCTATCCGGCACGGCCCGAAATCGCCGCATTGAACCGGGTCAGTTTTACCCTGAACCCCGGCGAAACCATCGCGCTGGTCGGACCCTCGGGCGCCGGCAAGTCGACGATCATCCAGCTTTTGCTGCGGTTTTACGATCCGACGACGGGCAAGATCAGCATCGGTGGCACCGCGCTTGACGCGATGGCGCGCGCCGATTTTCGCAAGAGCTTTGCGCTGGTCGCGCAGGAACCGGTGATTTTCGCCGCCTCGGCCCGCGACAACATCCGCTTTGGCCGCCCCGAGGCCAGCGATTCCGAGGTCGAGGCCGCCGCCCGCGCCGCCGCTGCCTATGAATTCCTCAGTGCGCTGCCGAAGGGCTTTGACACTTATGTCGGCGAACGCGGCGTGATGCTTTCGGGCGGTCAGCGCCAGCGTATCGCCATCGCCCGCGCCATCCTGCGCGACGCGCCGATCCTCTTGCTGGACGAGGCGACATCGGCGCTGGATGCCGAAAGCGAACGCGCGGTTCAGGCGGCAGTTCAAGAGCTGTCGAAGGGCCGTACAACGCTGGTCGTGGCGCACCGTCTGGCAACCGTCAAACGCGCCGATCGCATTCTGGTTCTGGACCAAGGGCGCATCGTGGCAACCGGCACCCACGACGAACTGGTGGCCCAGGATGGCCTTTATGCGCGGCTGGCGCGGCTCCAGTTCACCGGCGGATTGGTCGCCGCGTGAGGCGGAAGGATTTTCACGAAAATTCGTCGGCCCCAAAAATCTTTGCGAAGATTATTCGCTGACCGGACGGGCTTGCCACTGTGACTGCAACCCGCCATCCTCGCGGAAATATTGCTGTGCCGACACGCAAAGGTCAGACCATGCCCATCTTCAGAAACAAGGCCGACATCACTGCCATCGAAAACCAAATGCCCTGGGCGGACCGGAACCTGCCCGCGACGATGTATGGGTTCTTGACCAGCACCCGCGACCGGTTCCCTGACCGGCCTGCGGTCAGTTACCAGCTTTTGTCGGGCCCCAAGGACAAGGCCGAAACTCTGACATGGTCCGAGCTGCACGGGCTGACCACGCAAACGGCGAACCTGCTGCGGTCGCTTGGGGTGGGCGAAGGCGACGTGGTCGCCTATCTCATGCCCAACTGCAACGAGACCGTTCTGGCGCTTTTGGGCGGCATGGTCGCGGGTATCGTCAACCCGATCAATCCGCTTTTGGACCCCAACCAGATCGCCGCCATTCTGCGCGAGACGGGTGCCAAGGTTCTGGTCACCCTCAAGGCCTTCCCCAAGGCCGAGGTCGCCGGCAAGGCGGCAAAGGCGCTGACCATGGCGCCTGATGTCACCACGGTGCTCGAGGTCGACCTGAACCGCTATCTGACCCCGCCAAAGTCATGGATCGTGCCGCTGTTGCGGCCCAAAGTCGCGGTGACCCACAAGGCGCAAGTGCTTGATTTCAATGCCGAGATCGCCAAACACGCGTCGGACAATCTGACCTTCGACGACAGCGTCGGTGACCGGGTCGCGGCCTTTTTCCATACCGGCGGCACCACTGGCATGCCCAAGGTGGCCCAGCACAGCTATCAGGGGATGATCTATAACGGCTGGATCGGCCACACGCTGTTGTTCGACGAGAACGACAATATTATCTGCCCGCTGCCGCTGTTCCACGTATTCGCGGTGCATGTGATCCTGATGGCGATGATTTCATCGGGCGCGCATGTGATTTTCCCGACGCCTGCCGGATACCGGGGCGAAGGCGTGTTCGACAATTTCTGGAAGCTGATCGAGCGCTGGAAGATCAGTTTCATCATCACTGTTCCCACGGCCATTGCTGCCCTCATGCAACGTCCGGTCGATGCCGATGTTTCGTCGGTCAAGAACGCCTTCTCGGGATCGGCTCCGATGCCATTGGAATTGTTTCGAAGATTCGAAGCCGCGACCGGCGTTGAGGTCATTGAGGGCTATGGAATGACCGAGGCCACCTGCCTTATCTCGTGCAATCCGGTCGAGGGCGAAAAAAAGGTCGGTTCGGTCGGGCTGCCGCTGCCCTATTGCGACGTGCGGATACTGATGGATACCCCCGAGGGTCCACGCGAATGTGGCGTCGATGAAGTCGGCGAGATATGCGTATCAAACTATGGGGTTCTGCCGGGCAACACCTATACCGACACCGACAACAATCGTGATCTTTTCTATGACCAGAAATACCTGCGCACCGGTGATCTGGGCCGTTTGGACGCCGACGGCTATCTCTGGATCACCGGCCGCGCCAAGGACCTGATCATTCGCGGTGGCCACAACATCGACCCGGCGCTGATCGAGGAGGCATTGATGGACCACGAGGCCATCGCCTTTGTCGGCGCCGTCGGTCAGCCCGACGAGCACGCGGGCGAATTGCCCTGCGCTTTTGTCGAACTTGTTGAGGGCGGCGCGGTGACGACCGACGAACTTTTGGCCTTTGCCAATGAACGTGTCAATGAACGCGCCGCAATTCCGAAATATATCGAGATCATGGACGAGATGCCCAAAACCGCCGTCGGCAAGGTGTTCAAACCCGACCTGCGCCGCAGCGCGATAACCCGGGTCTTTGACGCAGCGCTGGCCGGTGCCGGCCTGGAAGCCCGTATCAGCGCCGTGATCGAAGACAAAAAACGCGGGCTGGTGGCGCAGGTGGCGCTGAACCAGGCCACTTTTGACAGGGTCAACGAGGTGCTTGGCGGCTATATCCCCGTGTGGGAGGTTGCACCCTAACCGGCCTTCGGGCACAGCCTGCGCCTATGACCGCGCCGGTAAAACCATCGATGACTTATCCCGCCCACGCGCGAGCGCTGCTCAAGCTGGGGTTGCCGCTGGTGGGTGGCAACCTGGCATTTGTCGCCATCGGGCTGACCGACACGATCATGCTGGGCTGGTATTCGGTCGAGGCCCTTGCGGCGGTGGTTCTGGCCACCTCGTTCTTTTTCGTGGTCTTTCTTGTCGGCACCGGCTTTGCCTGGGCGATCACGCCGCTGGTCGCCGGGCACGCCGAGGCTGGCGATCACGTTCAGGTGCGCCGCGTCACCCGCATGGGCGTCTGGGCCTCGATGGCGTTCGCGCTCGGCGGCGTGCCGCTGTTGCTGTCGGCCCCGATCACGCTGCAGCTGCTGGGTCAGGGTGCCGATCTGGTGGCGCTGGCCAGCGCCTATCTCAGCATCGCGGCTTGGGGGCTTTTCCCGGCACTGGCCGGGATGGTCCTGCGCAACTACCTGTCGGCGCTGGAGCGCACCCAGATCGCGCTCTGGGCGACCGTGGGCGCGGCGCTGTTGAACGGCATTCTGGATTATGTCCTGATATTCGGAAATTTTGGTGCCCCCGAGCTGGGCATCGCCGGCGCGGCAATCGCCTCGGTGGCGATGCAGGGTGCCATATTAATCATCCTGATGGTCTATGCCCGCGCGGTCGCCCCCGAGCATCGGCTGTTCGCACGGCTCTGGCGCATCGACGCCGACGCGCTGGCGCGGGTATTCCGGCTCGGCTGGCCCATCGGCCTGACGCTGCTGGCTGAAACCGGGCTCTTTTCCGCGACGGCGGTGATGATGGGCTGGCTGGGCACGATCCCGCTGGCCGCACACGGCATCGTCCTGCAACTCGCGTCGCTGACTTTCGTTGTGCATCTGGGCCTGTCGAGTGCTGCCACCGTTCGCGCCGGTCGTGCCGCCAAGCGCGGCGATGTGCTGGGGCTCAGGCGTGGCGGTATCGTCGCCACAGGCCTGTCGCTGGCAATGGCGGTGATCGCCATTTCCGCCTTTGTGCTGATCCCCGAGGTTCTTAGCGGATTTTTCGTCGGCCCCGACGATCCGGCTCGCGATGCCATCATCGCCACCAGCGTCGTGCTGTTGCTAATCGCGGCGCTCTTTCAGACCTTCGACGGCATTCAGGTCATCGCCCTTGGCCTGTTGCGCGGTATTCTGGATACCCGCACACCGATGATCTACGCCGCCGTCAGCTATTGGCTGGTCGGTGCGCCGACCAGCTACGTCTTGGGTTTCGTGGTCGGCTGGGGCGGGGTCGGGGTGTGGTCCGGGCTGGTGCTGGGGCTCGCCACCGCCTCGGTATTACTGACGGTTCGCTTCTGGCGCAGCGTCTGATCACGCCTGGGTCCAAATTTACGAACCGCCGCCGCCTAGCGCTCGGCCTTCTTGCGCACCAGCACGCTGCGCAGATCGTGCATCGCCATCAAAAGCTCGTCGGTGATGACCGCAAGCTCGTCGGCACTGGCTTTTGACTGCGCCCAGGCGGCGGTCACGTTCAGATGATCGACCGTGCGGCGGATGTCGTCGATACGGCGGCCTTCCAACAGGTCCGTCCGCTGCGCCATCCAGTTCGCAATCGCGGCCTGATCCGGCGCGCTCAGTTCGACATCGCCCTGTGGCTTCACCTCGGCTTTGCGCAGGTTCACCACCGCGATCTGCGCCATCTCGATCCGGCCATGGCGGTTTTCGGTGTCGACGCGGAAAACCACCGCGCCGTTGTCGCGGATGCGGAAGTAATACCAACGGCCCTAGTCGTTGACCGTTTTGGCCCATTGTCTGGTAGTGATTGACGTGATTGCGGTTTTGTCGTTTGCAAAGAAGTTCCATGCTTCGCAACACCTGTCGACGATCTGCTCATAATTGTCGAAGA
>JAKZRT010000186.1:0-23579 GCA_047518005.1 Brevirhabdus sp. | reverse complement strand
TAAACCTCCTCGAACTTCATCAATCTCAGTCCCTGTACCTGCTCCGTCCGACGCATCGCCTCCCTCCATGGCTTGGAGGCGTTCTAAAACCGGACAGATCATCTGGTACATAAACCGGACATATCGCGTGTTACCGACACTCCCAAGGGTTGCCCTTGACGCGGCTGACCCAGTCAAGCGCATTTTTCAGAACCCCCGAAAGGGCTCCGTTGTATTCGGGCGTCGATATTACCACCGCATCGGCTTGTGCGATTTTGTCGGCAATTTCCTGGACCTCGGCGGGGATGCCGTTGGCGTCCTCAAGATCGGCGTCGTAAAGCGGCAGGCGCAGGTTGGCCTGGGTGACCTCGGCCTCGCCAAAATGGCGCGCGGCGGCACGGGTGAGCGCCGTGTTGGTCGATCCCGATCGCAGCGATCCGGAGATACAAAGAAGTTTCAGCACTTGCCCGATCCATGTGTGGTGTTAGCGCAGGCTGGTATCTAGGTTCTCGCCCCGCAGGCGTCTACCCCGCCCCGCGCGCAATGCGTGTGCAGGGTGCGCACACTCATAGGCGCAACCATAGCCAACCGGAAATCGCGCCGAGACTGACCCAGATTGCGGCGGCGACCGCCAGCGACCGCGCCACGAAATGCGCCGCCAGTTCGGGTGAGGCAACGCCGAAATAAGTGTCAAGCGCGGGCGCGCCGTAGATGTGCGGCGCAAGGATCAGCGCCGCGCCGAGGGCACTGGTTGGGACCCCCGGGCGAAACGCGATGGCGGCTAAGCCAGCCGCGGTGGCCAGAACCGTGCTCAGCCACCAGATTTGTCGCGCTCCAATCTCGGCCGCGACCGTGCCCGGAAGCTCCGGCGAAAGACCGGCGGCTGGGGCGAGGTTGACCGCCACGAACCCCATCAGGCCCCAGACCGCACCGCGACCGGCGTCGATCCTGCGACCGGCGCGGTCTGCCAGCGCAAAAAGCGCCGTCAGGATCAGGGCAAAGCCGACCCAGGTGACTAGGTTCATTGCCACGGTCAGCCCGTTGCGGGCAAGGTCAAAGCCTATCGGCGGAGACCCGGCGGGGCTTTCGGCGGAACCATCGACAAAATGCATCCGCGCGCCAGTCTCGTAAAGCTCGCCCTCAAGGATCAGCGGCACCACAAAGGCAAATTGCAGCGCCGCGGCAATGACCCCGGCGGCTGCGCCAGCGATCAGAGCACTGACGAATATTTTCCTGATCATGGGATCAGTGGCAGGGGAACGCGATAGCGTGGCGTTGGTCGTGCGCGGCGGCGTGCAGAACCGACGCGTGGCTGATCCCGGCCACGAAAAGCAACATGAGCCCGGCCAAAAGGGCCGCGCCGATACCCAGAATGTCGGAATGATCGCGGGCAGCCGTTAGCGTCTTGGTCGTCATTTGTCTGTCTCCTTCTCCTGTCACACCCGACAGGGGGTTACGATGGCGCACGGCAGGTCTCCTGGCTTGCGGGTCGATGCGCTTTGCCGCCTTCCCGACCCCGCGGGGCCAGTGGCTGATGGCAGGCGCTCGCCGCTTACAGTCGCGGGGGCGGCTTCGGCGGCGGGCCCCTGTATGGGTAGCCCGTTCCGAATTCCCATTTTCGCTTTCCGGACGCTTTGCGCCGCTTGGAAAGACCATGCCCGTCATCCGTATCGCCGAGGCCCGTCCGCGGTCAAGACGAATTGCGGCGCAAGGGCCTCTGAACACGACGCGACTTGCAGGCGCTGTCGGTTCGGCACGGGCGCGAACGGGCAATGTGGATTTCTGTGCGACGCCCCGCAAACGGTCTGGGTGAAGGGTGATGCCCGTAAACCACCGCGCAATACATCAACCTCGGCGCAGGTTGAAACGCTGGCTGAGGGCGCCGATATTCTGGTGCATTCAGTGATCCACCCGGTGATGGGACCGGATGGGACATCCGGTTTCCCGCCGCCGATCTATTACCGTCAAACCACTGCCACCGATCTGGGCAGCCTCGCACAGAGAGCCGGCGTCGGACATCTGATGCTGACCCATCTGATCCCGCCACTGGGCGCGCCCAGGCAGGGACCCTATCCGATCGAGGGCGGCGGTCTGACCGAGGCCGATTATGTCGACGCAGTGCGTGCCGGGGGCTTTGAAGGCGGCGTTACCGTTGGCGCCGATCTTGTCGGCCATCGCCTGGTTGCCGAGTTGTCGAATTGTCGAAAAGCGGATTTGGATGAATCCGCAGCCGCAAAATCTTGTGGATAACTCGCGCAAACCCGCCATACCTTGTGGTAGCCGTTGACTTGCGCCGGCGAAGGTCGAAGAATTACCGGCAGTGGAATCATCAGGACCGGACAGTTGCGTTTTTCCCGGCTTCGCCTCAACGGCTTTAAAAGCTTCGTCGACCCGACCGACCTGATCATTGCCGACGGTTTGACCGGGGTTGTCGGGCCGAACGGCTGTGGCAAATCGAACTTGCTGGAAGCGCTGCGGTGGGTGATGGGCGAAAACCGCCCGACGGCGATGCGCGGCGGCGGGATGGACGACGTGATCTTTGCCGGGGCCGCGACCAGGCCGGCCCGCAATTTCGCCGAAGTGGCCGTGACGATCGACAATCGCGAGCGGCTGGCCCCGGCGCCGTTCGACGGGGCCGACGCCATCGAGATCGTGCGCCGGATCACCCGCGATGCGGGCTCGGTTTTCAAGACCAACACCAAAGAGGTGCGCGCCCGCGACGTGCAGATGCTGTTTGCCGATGCCTCGACCGGCGCGCATTCACCGGCGCTGGTGCGCCAGGGGCAGATCGCCGAGCTGATCAACGCGCGGCCCAAATCGCGGCGGCGGGTGCTGGAAGAGGCGGCAGGGATCTCGGGCCTTTACCAGCGCCGCCACGAAGCCGAGTTGAAACTGCGAGCCGCCGAAACCAATCTGGCACGGGTCGATGATGTGGTCGAGGCGATGGCCACGCAACTGAGCCAGCTGGCCCGGCAGGCCCGGCAGGCTGCGCGCTATCGCGCGATTGGCACGAAGTTACGGACCGCCGAGGGGCTGTTGCTCTATCTGCGCTGGAAAGAGGCCGATGCTGCGCAGGCCGAGGCGGGTGAGGTTCTCATGGCCCGTACCCGCGATGCGGGCCAGTCCGAAGCCGATGCGCGCGCGGCAACTAAACTGCGCGAGGCCGCCGACGCGGGCCTGCCCCGCCTGCGCGAGGAAGACGCCATCGCAGGCGCATCGGTTCAGCGCCTGCTGGTCAGCCGCGACACGTTGAGCGACCGCGAATTTCGTGCGCTGGCCCTGATCGACACTCTGACGGCGCGCATCGGGCAATTAAGCCACGACATCGAGCGCGAGGCCGGTCTGAGCCGCGATGCGGTACAGACCATCGAGCGGCTGGAATGGGAGGCCGCTGAATTATCGCGGGCCGCCGAAGGCCACGATTCACGCCTTGCCGATGCTGCCACCGAGGCCCACGAGGCCGCGCAGGTGCTCCAGGACCGTGAAACCGCGCTCAGCGAACTGACCGAAGACGTAGCCCGGCTGGCCGCCCGGCATCAGTCGGCGGAACGGCTGAGCGACGACGCCGAAAAGACCGTTGTGCGTTCGCAAAGCGATGCGGCCCGCGCCAGCGAAGCGGCCGCGACAGCGACGTCCGCGCAGGAAGCTGCCGCGGCCGACCAGCGCCGCGCCAGTGCCGCCCTGGCCGCGGCCGAAACAGCCGCGCGCGCGGCTGACGAGGCGCTGACCAGTGCCGATGCGCGCCGCAACGACGTGCAGGCACGCGAGGCCGACGCGCGCGCCGAACGGTCCGAGGCCGAAGGCGAGAGCGGGGCGCTGAGGGCCGAAGTCGCCGCACTGGCGCGGCTGGTCGAGCGTGATACCGCCGAAGGTGGCCAGGTGATGGACATGCTCACCGTCTCGTCGGGCTATGAAAAAGCGCTTGGCGCGGCGCTGGCTGACGATCTGCGCGCCCCTGCGGTTGACGCAGGCGGCGGATCGGGCTGGGCGACCCTGCCAGCCTACGCCCGCCCGCAATTGTTGCCCGACGGCGTTGCGGCGCTGTCGTCTTATGTCACAGTGCCGGATGTTCTGGCGCGGCGCATGTCGCAGGTCGGGTTGGTGGATGCCGCCGTCGGGTCGCGTCTGCAGGCCGAGCTGAGGCCGGGGCAGAGGCTGGTCAGCGTGCAAGGCGATCTCTGGCGGTGGGACGGGTTTCGCGCCGCCGCCGAAGACGCGCCATCGGCCGCTGCGCTGCGTCTGCAACAGTTGAACCGGCTGGTCGAGATCAAGCGCGATCTGGAAGAGGCCAACGCGCGGTCCGAAGGTGCGGCGCGCGCGCATGATCTTTTGCGCGGCGAACTTAGCGCGGCGACCGAGGCCGATCAGGCGGCGCGGCAGGCGCGACGGCACGCCGATACCGCACAGGCCGACGCCAGCCGTGCGCAGGCCAAGGCCGAAG
Organism: Brevirhabdus sp.; assembly: GCA_047518005.1. Taxonomy (GTDB): domain Bacteria; phylum Pseudomonadota; class Alphaproteobacteria; order Rhodobacterales; family Rhodobacteraceae; genus JAKZRT01. The sequence goes on along the minus strand of JAKZRT010000186.1, from coordinate 19,159 downwards.
CCGAGCAAAGTCTGGCCGCCAGCAAGCTTGAGGCGCTCGGGCTGAGCCTGCATCGTCACGAAGACGAAGCCGCCGCCGCGGCCAAGCGGTTGGACCAGGCGCGCGTCGGGCTTGGTGACCTGCCCGATCTCGATGAAGCGCGCGCGAAGGTCGAAGACGTAAAAACAGTGGTCGAATCTGCGCGCCTGACCATGTTGACGAAGCGCTCGAGCCACGACGAACTGCGCCGCGAGGGCGAAGCGCGGATCAAGCGCGCGCAGGAGGTCACCACCGAGGTTTCCGGCTGGCGGCATCGGCTGGACACTGCTGAAAAGCGCTCGGCAGAGTTGATCGAGCGCAGGGTACAGGCCGAAACTGAATTCGCCGAAGCGCAAGCCCAGCCAACCCAGATCGCAGCAGAACGCGACGAACTTGCCGGACTTTTGAGCCAAGCCGAGGCGCGCGCTGCTGCTGCGCAGGATGCCCTGTCGAAAGGTGAAGGCAACCAGCGCGCCGCGGTCGAGGCCGAGCGCGGGTCTGAACGCGAAGCATCGAGCGCACGCGAGGCGCGGGCCGCAGCGCAGGCGCGCGAGCAGGGTGCAGGCGAGGCGGTGGCGGCGGCAGCCACGCGCATTCGCGAAGAGCTGGACACCTCGCCCGCGGCACTTTTGGAAACGCTTGAAGCCGATCCCGCGAAAATGCCGCGCGCCGAGGCCCTGGAGGCCGATGTTCTGCGCCTGCGCCGGCAACGCGATGCGCTGGGCGCAGTGAACCTGCGCGCCGAGGAAGACGCGCGTGAAATCGAAGCCGAGCACACCACCCTTACCCGTGAAAAGGACGATCTGGTAAAGGCCATCGCCAAGCTGCGGCACGGGATCAACAGCCTGAACCGCGAAGGGCGCGAACGGCTGTTGACCGCGTTCGAGCAGGTAAACTCGAACTTTTCCATGCTCTTTACGCATCTTTTCGGCGGTGGCGATGCCAAGCTGGTGCTGGTCGAATCGGATGACCCGCTTGAGGCGGGCCTGGAGATCATGTGCCAGCCGCCGGGCAAGAAACTTGCCACGCTCAGCCTTCTTTCCGGCGGCGAACAGAGCCTGACCGCGCTGGCGCTGATTTTTGCGGTCTTCCTGGCCAACCCGGCCCCGATCTGCGTGCTCGACGAGGTTGACGCGCCTCTGGATGACGCCAATGTCACGCGGTTCTGCGACCTCTTGGACGAGATGACCCGCCGCACCGACACCCGGTTCATGATCATCACCCACCACGCGGTCACCATGGCGCGGATGGACCGGCTCTATGGTGTAACCATGGGCGAACAAGGTGTCAGCCAGCTGGTGAGTGTTGACCTGAAAAACGCCGAAGCGCTGGTGGCGTGAGACCGCATTCTGGTCAGATTCGTGCGTTAGGTCAGCCAAATCAGTTTCTTGAACCGCAGAGGATGATCCCGTGTTGAAACCAATTGCATTCGCAACGGCGCTAATTGTCGCTGGTCCCGCCGTCGCCGGTTTGACCGCCAGCGCGCCTGAGGAGATTTTCCGCTATCTCCAGAACGAGGGCTTTGTGGTTCGCATCGGCGAGGATTCGGTCGGTGATCCGAAGGTTTCGGTCCGCTACTACGGGACTAGCTTTGACATTCTCTTCTACGGCTGCATCAAGAACCTGGAGTGCAGCTCGATCCAGTTTTTCTCGGGCTACCAGATGGACAGCGGCTTTTCGTTGCAACAGGCCAACGACTGGAACAAAGAAAACAGGTTCGCACGCGCCTATAGCACCGACGACGGAGCAGCGGTGATCGATTACGATGTCTACCTGGACGGCGAAGGCATGAGCGAGGCCGACTTTGGCGAAGTGCTTTCGGTCTGGACCCGGATTCTGGCCGATTTCGAAGGGATGATCGGCTGGTGAGCCGGGGACACCGTCGCCTAGGTGGTCGGTGCCTCTTTTCCAAACCGTAGCCAAATGGCGCACCTGCGGCGCAAGACATGTTTTACGCCTGCCTCCGGCAGTCGCGATCCGCGTCGCGTGCGGGGGTTTTCAAGCAAGAAACGATAAAAGCCCTTCGGCGACCGCGCCGTTACCAATTTCATCGTTTCCAAAATACATCGGCAACGGACCCCGGATTTCAGAGGCAAGACAGTAACGCCGGCGTGGGCCAGCCGTCGACAGGCAGGTCCAGGCGGTCTTGCTCGGCCCGGACGGCGGCGCGGGTGCCGGCCCCAAGAATGCCGTCGATCTTGCCGACGTCATGCCCGCGCGCGCGCAGCTTTTGCTGCAGGGCCTTCATCTGGGTCTGGCCCAGCCCGGGTTGCGGCGCGCCCGGGTCCATCGCCGCGGCCCCTTCCAGGCGAGTGGCGAAATAGGCCGCAGCGGTGACATAGGTGAAGCTTTGGTTCCATTCGAAAAAGACGTGGAAGTTCAGATAGACGATAAAGGCGGGCCCGCCGCGCCCCTGGGGCAGTATGACCGACGCGGCCATAGCCCGCGGCCCCAGTTTGCCACCCCGTGCCTTGACGCCAATCCGGGCCCATTCCGAAACCTTCTTGACTGTACCAAGCCCGCTCAACGCGGCGTCAAATCGGCGGGGCAATACGGCCTCTTGCAGCCAGGGTTCGTCCGCGCGCCATCCCAATGCGGTCAACATTGCGGCCCCGGACACCAGCGCATCGGGGACCGAACTTTGCAAATCGACGCGCCCGTCGCCGTCGCCGTCACGCCCATGATCCAGGATGTCCTGCGGCAGCATCTGCACCATGCCGATCTCGCCCGCCCAGGCGCCGGTGGTAGTGGTGGGATCAAAATCACCACGTTCGAAGAGTTCGATCGCGGCAAATATCTGCGGCCGAAAGAGTTCGGGCCTGCGACAATCGTGGGCAAGGGTCACCAGCGAGTTGAGCGTGTTGAAGTCGCCCTGATTGGCGCCAAAATCGGTCTCCAGCGCCCAAAGCGCCAGCAGAACCCCACGCGAGACACCATAACGCGCCTCGATCCGATCAAAGACCGCATCCCATTTGGCCGTGTTCTTGGTGCCCAGGGTCATGCGATAGTCGCTGATCACCGCGTTCGCGAATTGCGTGAATGGCCTGGTGAAAATGCCCTGCGCGCGGTCCGCACCGAGGGTCCGCTGGTCCTGGGTTACGCCCTTGAAGAAGGTGTTTACGACGCGGCGTTTGTGGCCTTGTTGGCGGGCCTCGGACTTCAGCCCATTTACGAATTGCGCGAAGTTACCGCCGCAGTGCCGGTCTTGCGCGGACAGCGGCGCGGCGAGCGTGGCGAGAACGGCAAAACAGGCAATTCGCATTTGGGTTCCCGGGAATAATACGCACTTGCCACAAAGAATCACGCAAAGGCCGCCAAGACAAGGCAAACCACCAGCAGCACGCCCCAAACCTCCCACATCCGGGTCACGGCACCCGTTATGTCTTCGGGACCGGCGGTCAGACGACCGGTTGCGTTGACGAAGGGAAAGTCGCGGCAGTGCCCGTCATAGCTGCGCGGCCCGGCCAAGGCCACGCCAAGGGCGCGCGCCATTGCCGCCTCGGGCCAGCCCGCATTGGGCGACCGGTGCAGGGCGGCGTCCTGCCGGATGGCGGGCCAATCGCCGATTCGCGATGTGATCGCGGCCAGGATGAACGCGGTCAGCCGTGCCGGCACCCAGTTCAGCAAATCGTCAAACCGCGCCGCTGCGCGACCAAAGTTGCGATAGCGGTCGGTCTTGTAGCCGATCATGCTGTCGGCGGTGTTGGTGACTTTGTAAAGCAGGAGGCCCGGCAGGCCGAAGATCAGATAGAAAAGCACCGGCGCTGTCACCCCGTCGCTGAGATTTTCGGCAGCACTTTCGATGGCTGCACGCGCGACCGCCGAGCCATCCATGTCTGATACATCGCGCCCGACAATCCGGGCCACCGCGCGCCGCCCTTCGGGAACCGACATCGACAAGCCCATAGCCACCGACCGGACGTGGCTGACCAAACTGTTGTGGGCTAGCAGGATGGCGACAATCGCAACGTCAACGAGGGCCAGCGGCAAGGCTTCGGTCACTGCACCAAGGGTCACGGCCACGACGGCCAGGGCAGCCATGGTCAGCGCGCCCTTCAATTGGCGCGCGTTTCCCTGGTTGAGCATCTGATCCGCCCAGCCCACGGCCCGGCCCATCAGCACCGCGAGATGAGGCACCCGCGACCAAAGCCATTTGGGTTCGCCCAAAGCCGCATCGAGCAGCATGGCCAGCACTAGGATCGTCGGAACGCTCAATGCGCCGCCTTAAGCCGCTGCCAGTCATGCGCCGATCCGGGCAAACCAAGGCGGATCCAGTTCTGCGAATAGGGGAAAATTCGGGTCAGGATGTGCTGTCGCGCCAGCCGTTCGTGCAGTGCCGATGCATCCGGTGTTTCATAAAGTCGAAACAGATCGGTGCCGCCAACCGACTTCAGCCCGGCCCCTGTCATCAGCCGGTCGAGCCGTGCGGCGTCATGGCCGAGCCGCGTCCGCGTGGTCTTGGCCCAGGTACGGTCGCCCAAGGCCAGCGCCCCGATGGCAATTGCGGGGCCCGAGACCGGCCAGGGGCCAAGGGAAAACCGCAGGCGGTCGATAACGTCGGGCGCGCCGATCGCAAACCCCAGCCGCAGGCCCGCCAGCCCCCAGAATTTACCAAAACTTTTCAAGATGACCCGGTGTTCCTGCGCCGCCAGGTGGATCAGGCTGCGGTCGGGCGCGACGTCGCAAAAGCTTTCGTCAATGACGCCCAGATCCGCCCCGTCAAGGTCGCCCTCGTTCCAAAACCGACCATCGGGGTTGTTCGGGTTCACGATGATGCGGGCCGCGGGGTTTTTGGTCGGCGCATCCGCTACGGTCCAGCCAGGTGCTGCCGCAAAGGCCCGGGCGTGTTCGTTATAGGTCGGCCCCGGAATGTCGACAGCACCGGGAGGCGCCAGCGAAGGGATGCGCGCAATCAAAGCCGAAACACCGGGAGCCGCCAGCACCCCGGCCACGTCGGGCACCGCCCAGAATTTCCGCGCCGCCGCTTCGAGGTTCCGTGTCGCGTCGGCATCGGGCAAGGTCGCCAGGTAGTCTTCAATTTGCAACCCCGAGCTGAATGCAATCGGGTTTATTCCTGTCGAAAGGTCGAGCCACATTTGGCGGGCTCCACCATAGCGGGAACTTGCTCGTGCAATCTCGCCTCCATGCTCAGGCGATTGTGGCGGTAAGGGGTATGCCATTGGTTAAGAAATTCGCTCCGATTTGACTTACACGCAAACAATTTTCCGAAAATCCCAGCAATAATGCATCGCGGGCATTTCGAATTTCTACGTAACACCCCTTTGTTATTTCTAAACTATTTTTGGGAGCGGTATGCTTCGACACGATGACGCAAGTATTTTACGAAGCGTCACCCCAGGCCAGTGTCTTAGGAAAATGTTAATCTTTTTTTCCTAGCGTTTACGATTGAGGGGCACTTGTGGTGACGGGGTTTCGGAGGACTGATGCGCGTTTTGATTGTGGAAGGCAACCCGGACCTTGGGGGGGTCTGGAGCGGGCATATACAACGCCTTGGGTGTGAGGTTGTGCTTGCGTCTTCGCAGAACCAGGCGATCGACGTCATGCGCGACCACGAAGTGAACGTGATTATTCTCGACCTGGTCCTGCGCGATGGAAGCGCTTTTGCGGTCGCCGATTTCGCGTCCTACCGGCACCCGGACGCCAAGGTCATTTTCGTCACCAACACGACGTTTTTTTCCGATGGCTCGATTTTTCGGCATATCCCAAACGCCTGTGCCTTTGTACAAAGCCACACGCCGCCCGAAGATCTGGCCGCGATGGTCGAACATTACGGGGTCCCGACCACTTCGCACCACTGATATTTTTGCGGTTTTCCGCCTCTCACCGCCCATGCGGCGCGGCAAAGTCCAGCTTGGGCCCTATTGGCACGATACGCAGCGGATTAATGCTTTCGTGCGACGTATAATAATGCGTGCGGATGTGATCAAAGCGCACGGTCCCGGCGATACCTGGCATCTGATAAAGTTCGCGCGTATAGCCCCACAGGTTGGGGCAATCGGTGATGCGCCTCAGGTTGCACTTGAAGTGATAATGATAGACCGGATCAAATCGCACCAATGTGGAAAACAGCCGCCAGTCGGCTTCGGTCAGCCGATCGCCCATCAAATACCGGCTGCGGGCCAGCCGCTCTTCAAGCCAGTCGATTGTGTCGAATAATTCAGTCACGGCAACCTCATAGGCTGCCTGGGTCTGGGCAAAGCCGGACCGATAGACGCCGTTGTTCAGAGTGGCATAGATGCGGTCATTCACCGGTTCGATGGCGGCGCGCAGGTCGCGGGGCCAAAAATCATCGGTGTTGCCGGTCAGGCCGTCAAAGGCGCTGTTGAACATGCGGATGATCTCGGAACTTTCGTTTGAGACAATAGCTTTGGTCTGGGCGTCCCACAAAACCGGAACCGATACGCGCCCGGTCATTCCGGGGTCAGAGGCCAGATAGACCTCGCGCAAAAAATCCAGACCCATCAGTTGATCGCCGGTGGCACCGTCGAAATCCCGCGCAAACCGCCAACCGTCGGCATCGGCGAATGGGTGAACTACCGACACGCCGATATGGGGTTTCAGCCCCTTCGGAGCCCGAAAAATAAGGGTCCGGTGCGCCCACGGGCAGGCGTAACTTACATAAAGGTGATAACGTCCGCTTTCTGCCGGGTATCCGCCCGTGCCCGACGGGCCGGGGGCACCATCGGGCGTGATCCAGTTGCGAAAAATCGCCTCGGCGCGCCTAAACTCGCCTTTTGCGGACACCACTGGCCCATTTGTGGTCTCCCATACCCCATCAACAAGGCGCCCCATGGCACGTCCTTTCCATTTTTGTGACTGTTAGCGCGTGATCGGGACCGGTGAAAGATCCATACGCGCAGGGTGGCAGTTCGCAAATGTGCCAAATATCATAGATTGGACACATTTTTGGGACCAAAATCGATCCGGACTTGACCGAAAACCATCCTGCGACATCATGGTCGTCTGTATTAGTGCGATTCGGGGGAAGTTAATGTTTGAAGTGTTGCCCAAAGATATCGTCGAGGGGCTTCGCGCAGCACAGCTGCGGAATCTGGCCCGCAAAAGCCGTGTTCGGGTGCAGGTTGGCGACGAATTCTATCCGCTGCTGAAGTTATGGAAAAACGGCTTTGCGCTGGACATCCAGGACTCGCCGCATCTGCGCGGGCTGGTCGACCTTTACGACGGAAGCCGCCATATATCGCAGTGCCTGATTGTCGCATCGACCGAGGAAAACGGGATCATGCACTATGAATTCAAGCGTAATACTTCCACGACCGACCACGCGGCGCTCGATTTTGTGGCGGATGATCACCGACCCGCGGCGCTTTTGACTGGGCCGGTTTACTGACGCCTACTGCAGGTCGGAAAACGCATGGGTCAGGCGCGCCACGGCCTCTTCGACCCGGGCGCCCTGCGTTGCGAAGTTAAAGCGCACGAAATTCTCGCCGCCTGCCCCGAACGCCGGACCGGGCGAGGCCGCGATTCTTGCCTGATCGCGAATGCGCGCGTTAAATTCCTGGAATTTCATGCCCGTACCTGAAAAATCCACCCACGCCAGAAAAGTGGATTGCAACGGCAGCGACCGCACGCCGGGAATCGCGTTCAGGCACGCGTCAAATAGCCTGCGGTTACGATCGAGATGCGCAATCTGGGCGTCAACCCAGGTGGCCCCGTACGCGCAGTAGGCCGCCTGGATCATCCGCATCCCAAGAGACGAAGGATAATAGTCAAGCCCGCGCAGCTTCTGTCGCACCGCGTCGCGCAGCGTTGCGTCGGGAATGATCATGTTCCCGGTTCGCAGTCCGGCGATGTTGAAGGTCTTGGAGGCCGCCGTCAGGTAAACGGTTCGGTCACGCCCTTCGGGCACGGCGACATCCATCGGCACGAAGGTATGGCCGGGATAGACCAGATCGTGATGTATCTCGTCTGACACCAGCACCAACCGGTTGCGCGCCGCGAATTCAGACACAGCGCGCAGTTCGTCCGCAGTCCAGACGCGGCCAGAGGGGTTCTGTGGCGAGCACCAGATCAGGATTTTTTCGCGCCCGGTCAGCCGCGCCTGAGCATCGTCAAGGTCAAGCACGTACGTGTCGCCGTCGCGAACCAACGGGCATTCCGTGACCACGCGATCATTCTTGCCGATCTTCATTGCGAATTCGTGATAGACGGGGGTGAATATCGCCACAGCGTCGCCCGGGTCGCTCCAGATTTGAATGCAGAGCGCAATTGCATTTCCCAAACCCTGGGTGGTCAGCACCCAATCGGGGTCAATCGACCAACCATGGCGCGTTTTCATCCACCAGCACACCGCGTCTTTGTAGGCCGGATATTCAAAGCAATAGCCAAAAACGCCATGGTCAACCGCTGCCTGAAGCGCGTCCAGCACACAGGGCGCTGTGGCATAGTCGGAATCCGCGGTCCACATCGCCAGACCATCGTCGGACGATACGCCGAACAGTTGCTCCATCTTGTCCCACTTCGCGGACTGGGTGCCGCAGCGTTCGATGAGTGTGTCGAAATCCATGGGTGTTCTCCGCTGAGTTGGCGCGCAAAGGCTAACGCAATGCAGGCCGTGTGCAAGGCGCATTGCGCAGCGCTGCACCTTGCCCTAAATCAGCCCCTGATGACCCTGCGCACGATCCTGATCCACCCCGATCCGCACCTGAAAAAGGTGGCGAAGCCGGTCACGAAAGTGACCGATGACATTCGTGCGGTGGCCCGCGATATGCTCGAGACGATGTATAATGCGCCGGGCATTGGTTTGGCGGCACCGCAGATCGGTGTGCTCAAGCGGATGATCGTGATCGACTGCGTCAAAGACGACGAAACACCGCCCGATCCGATTGTGCTTTTGAACCCCACCGTGACCTGGTCGTCGGAGGAAACCGAAACCTCGGAAGAGGGCTGTCTGTCGATCCCGGATCATTTTGCCGAGATCGAGCGCGCGAGCGAAGTCGATGTCACCTGGCTGGGGGTGGACGGCGATATCCATAGCCAGCGGTTTGACGGGCTGTGGTCCACTTGCGTTCAGCACGAGATCGACCATCTGAACGGCAAACTTTTCATCGACTATCTCAAACCCTTGAAGCGCCAGATGATCACCCGCCGCATGACCAAGCTGAAGCGCGAGCAGGCTCGTGCCTGAGCTTTTGCGCTGGCCCGACCGGCGGCTGCGGACGCGCGCCGAAGACGTGCCCGCGATCACCGACGACATTCGCGCCCATTGGGACGACATGACCCAGGTGATGGAAGCAATGCCGGGCTATGGGCTGGCGGCGGTGCAGATCGGTGTGATGCTGCGGCTTGCGGTGGTTGACAGCTCGTCCGAGCGCGGGCGCGCCATTCGCATGGCCAACCCTGAAATTATCTCGAAAAGCCGGGAAACCTGTGAAGAGGTCGAGGCAAGCCCGAACCTGCCAGGAGTTTCGGCAAAAATCGAACGGCCATCCAAAGTGACTGTCCGCTACCTCGCCCCCACGGGCATCATCGAGCGCGACGAATTCGAAGGCCTTTGGGCCACATCCGTGCAGCATCAAATCGACCACCTTGCCGGACGGATGTATTTCGACCGGCTAAGTCCGGTCAAACGGTCGATGCTGTTGAAAAAGGCCGCCAAGCGGGGCCGCCCGTGAAGCTGATCTTCATGGGCACGCCCGTTTTTTCGGTGACCGTACTTGTTGCCTTGGCCGCGGCAGGGCACCAGATCGCGTGCGTTTACACGCAACCGCCACGGCCCGCCGGGCGGGGCAAGACCGACCGGCCATCACCGGTTCATTCTCGCGCGCAGGAACTGGGTCTGCCGGTCAGGCATCCGACGTCGCTGAAAGACCCCGACGACCAGGCGGCCTTTGCAGCTCTGAAGGCGGATGTGGCGGTCGTGGTGGCTTACGGACTGATCCTGCCGCAATCGATTCTGGAAGCACCGGCATTGGGATGTTTGAACATCCATGCCTCGCTCTTGCCGCGCTGGCGCGGGGCCGCGCCGATTCAGCGGGCAATCATGGCGGGCGATGCCACAACCGGTATTTCGATCATGGCGATGGAGGCGGGGCTGGATACCGGTCCGGTTCTTTTGACGCGGTCGGTGACGATCGGCGAGGGGGAAACCGCCGGTGCGCTCCACGATCGACTGGCAGATGCGGGCGCTGGGCTGATTGTCGAAGCGCTGGACGCGTTCGCCGATTTGACGCCGCAGCCGCAGTCGGACGATGGTGTCACCTATGCCGCCAAGATCGACAAGACCGATGCGAAAGTTGACTGGTCGCGACCGGCCAGAGACGTGGCCAACCATATTCGCGGCCTGTCACCCAACCCCGGCGCTTACGTCGTTGCCGGCGACGAGCGCATCAAGCTTCTGGCCGCCCGTGCAATCGATGGCAATGGCACGCCCGGCACGGTTTTATCGGGGTTCACTGTTGCCTGTGGTGTCGGTGCGGTCGAGATCACGCGCGCGCAGCGGCCAGGCAAGCGGGCGGTGGACGCGAAGGCATTCTTGCGCGGCTTTGCCTTGCCCGACCGCCTAGACTGACCGGAGGGGTTTTTTCGGGCGCGATCGTGATTATCTTTCCTCAAAGCGGCGAGGTGAACATGCCCTATCTGATCATGGCCATCATAGGCGGCGCGTTAGGACTGTATCTGGTCCGTTCGGGTCGGGTGTCCACGCGCGGTATGGCCGGCGGGACCTACGCCTTTCTGGGCGGTCTGTTGGGGATACTGGTATTGCGCGCGGTGCTGGGAGTTTTGGGCCCCGTCGGCGCCCTGATCGGCGCGGTTGCCGGTGCGGTGCTGGTTCTGTGGGCGGCAAAGGCGCTGGACGGCGGCGATTAGCCGGCCCAGGTCGCGGCCTCGTCATCGCTGAAAAACGCAGTGAACTGCGCGACGATGACGGCATTTTCTGCGCGCGCGCGGTCCATCAGCGCGGTTTCCTCGGCGTCGATCCGGTGTCCGGACTGTTGGCGTTCGTCGATGTCGCCGTAGCCGGTGACATCGAGCGGCGCCAGATCGGCGGCCTTGAGCGTTGCCACGGTTTCGCGCACCGCTTCGGCCTCGTCCCGGCCAGCGGCGTAGGCGATCAGCCCACCACCGGTGGCGCCATCGGGCAAACCATCACCTGCACGTCTGCCAACCTGAACCAGCAGCGTGAAGACCTTCTGTTGTGATTTATCCAGCCCCGCTTGCGCCATGGCGCTTGCCTAAGTGGCCGGCGCGGACTTGGCAATGTGCCGAGCCCGCGCCGATTTATTGTCTGGTAAGTCAGATACTGGAAAAATGGGCGACTTTTTAATGAACCGCCTCCCGAACCAAAACACGTCCGGGAGGCGGTCAACTCAAGCACTCGTCACTGCACAATTAGATTTTTACCTATTGATTCTGACTGAAACCGGACATCGCAGGGACGTTTGCCCACGTTTTGCGAAACAGTCTGTCGCGCCTGAGGGGCTGAAATCGGGGGAATCTGGATAAGGAGACATGTCCTTTTGGACAGGTCGTTAACGAAATGTGGCGGAAGCGTGTCAAAATGCGGATATGCGCTGCCGCAATGGGCCAGATTGCCTTAAATTGCTGACAAAGACTTCTTGGAATCACTCCGGGATTTTTCGGAGTTTCCGACTCACACGGCAATCGGGCATTCGGCAGGCAACGGGCAATAATCTTGACCCAGCGTCAACTTTTTCCCTGTGCTGGACGCTTTTGAGTGGCCCGGGCGCACAATGTCGCCCCGACGCCTAAGATTGTCGACCAATTCGCCCCCCGTCCGGAAATTTGGGAAACACTGGGCAAGTGAGGTAATCTGTGGCGATAACGCCCCGGGTCAGTCGCGCAAAAGCTCGTTGATGGCAGTTTTAGAGCGGGTTTTTTCGTCAACGCGTTTGACGATCACGGCGCAGTAGAGCGAGATGTTGTTTTTCGACGGCATCGACCCGGCGACCACCACCGAATAGGGGGGCACCTCGCCATAGGTTACTTCGCCGGATTCGCGGTCCACAATTTTGGTCGACTTGCCGATAAAAACGCCCATCCCAAGAACCGCCCCTTCGCGGACGATACAGCCCTCGACGACTTCGGACCGGGCACCGATAAAACAATTGTCTTCGATGATTGTCGGTCCGGCCTGCATGGGTTCCAGAACCCCGCCGATACCGACACCGCCCGAAAGGTGAACGTTTTTGCCGATCTGGGCGCAGGATCCGACCGTCGCCCAGGTGTCGACCATCGTGCCCTCGCCAACATAGGCGCCAATATTGACGAAGCAGGGCATCAGCACCACGCCCGGCGCGATATAGGCCGATTTGCGCACCACGCAGGTTGGCACCGCGCGAAAACCTGCGGCGCGCCACTGGTTGTCGCTCCAGCCTTTCCATTTGTTGTCGATCTTGTCCCACCAGGCGCTGCCTTGCGCGCTGCCCGCGTGTCGCTCCATATCCCTTAGGCGAAAGCCCAGAAGCACCGCCTTCTTGGCCCATTGATTGACGTGCCAAGTGCCGTCCGGCCGGCGTTCGGCAACGCGCAGGGTGCCACCATCGAGCGCGGTCAGCGTGTCCTCTATGGCATCGCGGGTATCACCAGTGGTTGCCGGCGAGATCGTCGCGCGATCGTCCCATGCGGTCTCGATAGCGGTTTCCAGTGCGGCGATGTCCATGAACGGCCCCCTTGCAGACGTTTTGCCGTCCTATAGGGGTTCGCGGAGCCCCGTGCAACGGCGCTGGCGGGGGACCGGGCAACGCGGTAAGCCATTGGGGACGCTGAAAGCAGGAGACAGCAATGGATCACCCCCGCGGGCACGGATTTCGCGATTCGCACCAGGACATCGAAACCGCGCGCCAGATACCCGACACCAACCAGACCCGGTCGCCAACTTACCGGCTGGCCTTTGCCGACGACGATTTTTTATGCCGCCGCGAATTGCGGCCTGTACGCCTGCAACTTGAACTCCTGAAGGCCGACATGGGGCTGGACGAACATTCAATCCGCTCGACCGTGGTGCTTTTTGGCGGCGCGCGCGTTCCCGCCCCTGAAGCGGGCGATGGGTCGAACCCCGAGCTTGGCAAGCTGTCCCATTACTATGACGAAGCGCGCAGGTTTGCACATGCCATCACTACACGGTCGCTTGCGGGCGGAGGTACCCGACAGGTGATCGTGACCGGTGCCGGGCCCGGCGTGATGGAGGCCGGAAACCGAGGTGCCGCCGAGGCCGGAGGCAAGTCGATCGGGCTGAGCATCGTGTTGCCGCACGAACAGGCGCCGAACGCCTATGTCTCGCCCGAGCTCTGTTTCAATTTCCACTATTTCGCGATCCGCAAGATGCATTTTCTGATGCGGGCCGAGGCGGTTTGCGTGTTTCCCGGCGGCTACGGCACGATGGATGAAATGTTCGAGACATTGACGCTGATCCAGACCCGGCGCATGCGCCAAATACCGATATTGCTGTTCGGCGAGGCTTTCTGGCGCAAGATAATAAACTGGGAGGCGCTGGCGGAATCGGGCACAATCTCGCGCGAGGACTTGGGGCTGTTTCGCTTTGTCGAAACCTCGGACCAGGCGATGCAGGCCATGGACAGCTGGGAAGGCGCGGGCGAAAAACGGGGCGATATCCCCGGGCGCTAGAGCCGGGCGCTTGCGTGACCTGACATTCTGCGTAACTTCGGTCGTAATCAACGGAGCAGGCACATGACCATATTCCGAAGTCCGGATCCAGACATAACGCTGCGCGGCCTGTCCGTGACCGAGCGAATTTTCGAAGGGCTGGCCGACGATCCCGACCGGGTGGTGATGACCGATGGCCCCAGCCGGCGGCAATTGACGGCGGGGGCCCTGAAGGACGGTATCAAACGGCTTGCCGGGGGCCTGAATGCGGCGGGTCTGGGTCAGGGTGTGGTGACGGCTTTGATGGCCCCGAACATCCCGGAATATGCGATTGTTTTCCACGGCGTTGCCTTTGCAGGCGGCACCGTCACGACAATCAATCCGACCTATACAGCCGCCGAAGCGCGGCACCAGCTTGCCGACGCGGGTGCCCAGCTTTTGATCACCGTTCCGATGTTTCTCGAAACCGCGCGTACAGCCGCCGAGGGCACTGGCGTGACCCAAATTGCCGTTATTGGCCAGGCCGAGGGCGCGGTCGGGCTTGACGAGCTGATGGGGCCGCCGCAGGCCGCGCAGACGTCGGTCGATACTGCTGCCCATGTTGTTGTGCTGCCCTATTCCTCGGGGACCACCGGCATGCCCAAGGGCGTCATGCTCAGCCACGATAATCTGGTGGCCAACGTCGATCAGGCCGCACCGCGCACCGCGGTCCAACCCGGCGAGACCACGATCGCGTTTCTGCCGTTCTTCCACATTTACGGCATGACCGTGCTTTTGAACCTATACCTGTCCGAAGGCGGCGCGCTGATAACCTTGCCGCGCTTCGATCTGGCGGCGTTTCTGCAGATGGCACAGGATCATAAAGTTCGGCAATTGTGGGTGGTGCCGCCGGTGGCGCTGGCGCTAGCCAAACATCCGCTGGTGAACGATTTCGATCTGAGCGCCGTGACCCGCGTCTTTTCCGGCGCAGCGCCGCTTGGGTCCGAGGTAACGGACGCGATCAAGGCACGGCTGGGATGCGATGCGATGCAGGGCTTCGGCATGACCGAGCTGAGCCCGGTCAGCCATGCCTCGGGTCCGGGCGATTTTCGCGATGGCGCCTCGGGGCGAGCGCTAGCCGGGACATCGTGCCGGATTGTCAGCGAAGACGGGCACGATTTGGGGCCGGGCGAGGAAGGTGAGTTGTGGATCAGCGGCCCGCAGGTAATGCTGGGCTATCTGAACAATGCGCAAGCCACGGCCGAGACGATTGTCGACGGCGGTTGGTTGCGTACTGGCGATCTGGCGATGGTCGACGATGATGGGTATTTGTTCCTGAGGGATCGGGTCAAAGAGCTGATCAAGGTCAAGGGCTTTCAGGTGGCACCGGCTGAACTCGAGGCGGTGTTGATGGGTCATCCGGGCATTGCCGATGCCGCCGTGATAGGCGTGCCCGACGACGAGGCCGGCGAACGGCCTGTCGCGTTTATCGTGGCCGCGCCGGAAGCAGAGATCGACGAGGCCACAGTGAAAGCGCATCTGACCGGTCAGCTTTCGACGTACAAGCAGATCAAATCGGCGACTTTCATCGACGCGATCCCGAAATCGGCGTCGGGCAAGATATTGCGGCGTGTCCTTCGCGATAAGATCAGCGGCTGATTTAGCGGTGATCAAAGTGTACGATTGTAGACAAGTCTCTGATATTAAAGAACAACGAAATCAGTGAAGTGCAATCGGTGAAACACCGCCTTTATCATACTTCGCCAAATACCTTGGGCAGAGCGAGGGGCAGCGCCCTTCGCAACCTGGGCGACGCCGCAGGCCGCAAGATTAATACATGGCCTTGAAATCGATGGGTCAGGAAGCCGTGCCCGCCAGCGGCGGGGCACTGACATTGCCGCCACAGATCAGAACGCCAAGCTTTTCGCCCGGCGCGGGCTGGTAGGCGCCCGACACCAGTGCCGCCAACGCAGTTGCCCCGCCTGGCTCGGCCAAAACGCGCAAGCCGTCCCACAGCAACATTTGGGCGGCCAGTATGGCCTCGTCGGGCACCAGAATACTTTCGACGCCAAACTCCTGCGCCAGCCCGTACGAGATGCGCCCGATCTGCCGTGCCCCCAGGGAATTGGCCGCCACCCCACTGACTTCGACCTGGGTCTCGGGACCGTCCGCCAACGCTCGGTTCAGCGTCGGGGCGCGTTCGGGCTCAACAGCGACCAGCCGCCGCGCGCCCCGAAACCAGCCCAGTGCCCCGCCAATCAGCCCACCACCGCCGACGGCGATCAAGACCGTGTCGGCCGCCAGCCCCTGCGCGTCCCATTCGGCAAAAAGCGTGCCCTGACCCGCGACCGTCTCGGGCGCGTCGTAGGCGTGGAGCTGAATAGCCCCCGTCCGCGCTTCATAGTCCAGCGCTTGTTCGAGAGCATCGGCATAGGTGCCTGGCACGACTTCGCAGTCTGCGCCGGTGGCGCGGATCAGGTTGATCTTGGTGGCCCCGGCCAGTTCGGGAACGAAAATCCGGGCTTTGTGCCCCAAGGCGAGCGCCGCATAGGCCGCCGCCGCGCCGTGGTTGCCGCCCGAGGCGGCGACGATGCCTGCGTCGGGGACCGGGCGGGACAAGAGGTTGTTGAATGCGCCGCGCGCCTTGAACGACCCTGTGTGTTGCAGAAGTTCAAACTTCAGCTCCAGATCGTGTCCGGCGATCTGCGCACCCATGGTCGGCGTCACGCGAACGTGCCCCGCAATTCGGGCGCGCGCCGCCGCGATGTCAGATTTCATCCGCGCCGCCGGAACGGCCGTGGACGTCCGGCTGATCGGTCAAAATCGACCACGTCGATGGTGCAATCGGGACAACCGCAGGCCTCGCCCCTGCCGACATAACGACAATTGAACTTGTCTAAGGTCCGGCGTTTGGGTGGGCGTCGCATTGGCGCAGCCTAACCAATGCCGGGCCGCGGTGCAAAGGGGCCTAAAGCCCCGCCTCGGCAGCGATCTCGGACCTCGACTTGCGGGCGCGTTCGCTGGCTGACTTGAGCTGTCCACAGGCAGCCATGATGTCTTCACCGCGCGGGGTACGGACCGGGCTGGCATAGCCTGCCTTGTAGACGATGTCGGCGAAGGCCTTGATCCGCGCCGGGTCGGACCGGGTGTAGGGCGCGCCGGGCCATTCGTTGAATGGGATCAGGTTGATCTTGGCCGGGATACCGGCGATCAGGCGCACCAGACGCCGGGCGTCATCGTCGCTGTCGTTCACGCCCTTCAGCATCACATATTCAAAGGTGATCCGTTCCGAGTTCGACAGCCTGGGGTAATCGCGCAGGGTATCCAGCAGCGTGGCGATATTCCAGCGCTTGTTGATCGGCACCAGCTTGTTGCGGATCGCGTCCGTAGTGCCGTGAAAGCTGACCGCCAGCAAACAGCCGATTTCGGTGGCGGTGCGCGCGATTTCTGGAACAACGCCGCTGGTCGACAGCGTGATCCGGCGGCGGCTGAGGCTGATGCCTTCGCCGTCCATGGCAATTTTCATCGCATCGCGGACGGCCTCGAAATTGTAGAGCGGCTCGCCCATGCCCATCAGCACGATGTTGCTGAGAAGCCGCGGGTTCGCGCCCGCGCCCTGCCCTGGTTCGGGCCACTCACCCAGATCATCACGGGCCAGCATGATCTGCCCGACGATTTCGCCAGCCGTCAGGTTGCGCACCAGTTTCTGGGTGCCGGTGTGGCAGAACGAACAGGTCAGCGTGCAACCGACCTGGGACGAAATACACAACGTGCCGCGATTTGTTTTGGGGATGTAGACCACCTCAACTTCGTGCCCGCCGGCAATCCGGACCAGGTATTTTCGCGTGCCGTCCGTCGAGACCTGGCGGGTCACCACTTCGGGCAGCTCGATCACGAAGTTTTCGGCCAGCACCGCCCGATAGTCTTTGGCCAGGTTGGTCATCACCGCAAAATCGCGCACACCCCAGTAATAGACCCACTGCCAGATCTGCCCGGTGCGCATATTGGCCTGTTTTTCATGTGTTCCCGCATCGATCAGGGCCGCGCGCAGGTTGTCGCGGGTGAGGCCGACGATATTGACCTTGCCGCCCTCGGCAGGCTTCCGTGGGATAGTGCGAACATCCTGAGTGATCGGAGCGTCGGTCATGTTTTGGGCCTTGGTCCTTGGTCAAGGCGTCCAGATAACGGATTTACCCGCAAAACCCAAATGGTTTGACGCTTGTCGCGGACTGGACAAATTCAGCGCCGTGCTGGCCTGATCAGCTTGAGCATTGCCGCTGTGCCGTTTCTACTGCCGCAGTGAAGCCCAACAGCGAAAACGTGTCGCGGGTCTGGGTTCCGCGCGACGACTTGCCGGTGATCACAGCTTCGGATCCGCGTTTCATCGCGGCGACCATCTTGGGTTCATCAGCCGGGTCGCGGGGCCAGGCCCAGCCGATGACGCCGCCGGTTGCATTGGGCTCGTTGGCCGTGACCAGCGTAAATGTCTTGCCATCGACCACCGCCGTGACGGTGCCGCCCTCGGCATAGGGATAGCCACCGGTGAAGGTGATCTGCGGCGCCGCGCTGCCGCGCGTGAAAATCACCATCAGCTGGGTCTCGTCGCGGCGCACCTGCACCACCTGGCCGCCGCGTGTATTCACGCTTGCCTTGGGTTCAGACGCGCCCCAGCAATCGGCGAAATCCGCACTGCTGGCCGCTGACGAGGCTGCAAATACGCTCCAGTCCTTGTGAACCGCCACCCGGCTGATGCCCTGGGCCAGCGCCGGAGCGGCGGCAAGCGTGACCGATAGCGCAATTGAACATATCAGTAATCTCATGACCAAACAGCTCCCGGCTGTGTGCCTCTATTTCTGGCCGGATGGCGTGGGCGTTGTTGCGCGACCACCACCGTTCCTGCCGGTTTGAACTCGACACCGTTAAGATAACGTGATTTGGCGGCCGGGGAAAAGACCCTGTGGCGGAAATTCGCCCCTGAGACAAAGGAAAGTGACCCGGTGAAACCCGCAGTCGATCTGGTCGAAGTATGGCGCGGCGATTTTCTGGAATCGCAGCACCAGGGGCACGTGGCGATTGCCAACCTGCGCGGCGAGATTGTCGAGGGCTGGGGCGATACGGGTCGCACCATCCTGCCGCGATCATCGGCCAAGATGATCCAGGCGCTGCCGCTGGTTGAAAGCGGCGCGGCGCGGGCAGCGGGATTGGGATCCGAGCATCTGGCGCTGGCCTCAGCGTCGCACCAGGGCGCCGAGATTCACACGCAGCCGGTACGCGCCTGGTTGGCCATGATCGGACTTGACGCCGGTGCGCTGCGGTGTGGCGCGCAACCGCCGCGCGATTCGGGCGACCGGCAGAAAATGCGCGACGCGCAGCTGCCGATTGACCGAACGCACAACAATTGCTCGGGAAAGCACACCGGTGGTTTCAACGGGTGGGCGCAACACTTTAATCTTTTAGGAAAGATGGAGTGTTAGCCATGAAGTATCGTCGCCGTATATTTTTCACCGACAAACAGAAGTCTGAGATTTGGGATCGTTGGCAACGCGGAGAGTCGATG
>JAKZRT010000185.1:0-12551 GCA_047518005.1 Brevirhabdus sp. | reverse complement strand
GGACCGCCAGCCCCGTTAACCACCGCGACCGTTTCTTCATCGACGTAAAAACTTTGTTAAGCAGGTCCCATAATAATGCCAGACCGTCAGGGGCTAATGTGAGAAATGGAGCCTGCTATGCAAGCGATACATCCTGTCAGCGCGCCGCCGCAGCCATCGCCGGCCAGCGGCACCGGGTCGGACCGAACCGATCACGCGACATCTGCGCGCAGCTCCGAACCGGCCAAGGTGCCCGAGGCCGCGCGCCCTGCCGCCGCACCGGAAAAGACGCAGCGAACCGAACGGTACACAGCCGACCGTCCGCGGGCGCCGGAACCGGCCCAAGCCCGGCCCGACACAATTGTTGCGGCCCGCAGCACCGACCAGCCCGCGCCGCCCAACAAACCCGCCGAAAACGCGGCGCGCAATGAGCCCGAGCCAGAACCCGACCCGCTGGTTCCTCCGGTGCCGATGAAATATCTGGCCAAGCTGTTGTTTGCGAACACCGACGCCCGGCCAGCCGTGCCCACCCCCGAGCCACGCGAAGTTGACGAGGCCGAAAGGGCCCCCGTTGCGGTCATCGCAGCCGCCGAAAAAGCCGCCGAAGCTGGCAGCAGCCTGGATGTCCTGCGTTAAGGCACCAGCCTGATCTGGCGAGCGCCCGTTGACGGCGACATTTCCAGCGCCATGACCGTATTACTTTTGCCGAATTAGCGATCAGGGCTTACATTCTTGCCGCCAAGGCGCGAACCTCGATCCCGGCCCCTTCCAACCCCTCTCGAACGGCCCGCGCCACCGCCACCGCCGAAGGCTCGTCGCCGTGCAGACAGATCGTGTCGATCCGCGTCGAAATCGCTTTGCCGGTCTCGGTGATGATCTTGCCCGCGCGCACCATGTCGACCACTCGCCGGGCAGCCAGTTCCGCATCGTGGATCACAGCACCCGGCTTTGAGCGGTCGACCAGCGTGGCGTCGTCGTTATAGGCTCGGTCAGCAAATATTTCCCCGGCCCAGGTGCAGCCAAGATCGCGTACCACGTCCTCCATCGCCGTGGCGGCCAGCACCATGATGATGATGTCGGGGTCTATATCCAGCGCCGCCCGGAAACAGGCCCGCGCCATGTCCGGATTGGTCGAGGCCATGTTCGACAGCGCCCCGTGCAATTTGAAATGCCGCACCGTGCCGCCCGCCGCACGCGCTATCGCCTGCGCCGCGCCCAGCTGGTACCGGCACCAGTTGGCTACTGTATCATGCGGCACATCCATACGCCGGCGGCCAAACCCCTGCAGGTCGTAAAACCCCGGATGCGCGCCGATGCCAACGCCGTTTTTCACCGCCAGCGCCATGCATTTGGCCATTTGGTCCGGGTCGCCACCGTGAAACCCGCAGGCGATATTGGCCGAAGTCACCACGTCCAGAAGCGCCGCGTCATCGCCCATTTTCCAGCGGCCGAAGCCCTCGCCCATATCCGAATTCAGATCAACGCGTCTGCTCATTGCTCGTCTCCTCCGGCAGTCACGCCGCCGATCAACTGGTAGGCCAGAAGATCACCGATGTCATGGGGGTCGCGAACCAGCGGATAGGGCGCCAACGCGCGGCGCTCGGCCATCTCGGCGCGCCAGGCAGCCAACGCCGCATCGCGTGTGACGAAGCGAAATCGCAGCTTGGCGCCGGGGGCGGCCTGCATGATCTTCGGCAGATCCGAGGGGATCACGGTCGCAATGCGGGGATAGCCACCGGTGGTCTGGCATTCGGGCCCCAGAACGAAAGGCGTGCCGGCGCCGGTCATCTGGATGTCGCCGGGCACGATGACCTCGGAAATGATCGACAATCCGCCCAGGGCCTGGAAAGCGCCACCATCCTGAGCCAGCTGTACGCCCATGCGGTTGCCGCGCGGGTCGCGGGTGAAGGTGGTTGCGGCGAAGCGGTCGCGGGTCTCGACCGAGAAGAGCGCCGATTGCGGGCCTTCCAGCACCCGCACTTCGCCGCCCGAGAACCGATCCGCGACATCCAGCGTCAGTCCCGCGGCCGCGATGCCGTCACCAAGCGGCAAGCGCGCGCCTGTTGCCAGCGCGCCGCCGATGCCAGCCGCCAGATGAGTGCTGCGGCTGCCCATGAAGGGGTCGGTCGCGATACCGCCAGCAAGGGTCAGGTACCCGAATGTGCCAGCCACCGCCGGCCCGATCTTCAGGATTTGGCCGGGGACAAGCGCGTAAGAGGTGTTCCAGCGCAGCCGCGCATTGTCGAGCGTCGCGCGCATGCGCGCCCCGGTCAGGGCAAACGTATTGGGCCCGCCCTCGAGGGCAAAGGTGCCACCCAGTCCGGCCATTTCCACCACCGCCAGGTCGCCCGTCTGACCGAGAAGTGCCGAGCCTTCCACCAGCGCGCGCGGGTCCGCCGCGCCGCCGACCGAAAGACCCTGCGCCAGATAGCCCCGGCGGCCCCGGTCCTGCAACGTCAGGCCCGGGCCTGAGACCACAACGACGAGCCAGCGCGCAGTCATTCCAAAGCCTCAATGGTCGCGCCACCGTCGCCGGTGGTGTCGGCGACCGCAATTTCGCTCAGCTCATCAGCGTTGATCAGCCGAAAGCTCACTTCGTCGCCCGGTCGCAGTGCAATCGGGACCTCGGCACCGGGACGAAAGCAGCGAAACGCGGTCAGCCCGATCTGCCGCCAGCCGGTCGGCGCCGGACCGGCGAAGATGATCAGCTGGCGGATCGCCACCACCAGCGCGCCGCCCGGAACCTTGGGCGTCAGCCCAGACTGGCGCGGAATGTCCCAAGCCTCGGGCAATTCGCCCATATAGGGCTGGCCCGGCGCAAACCCGAGCGCCAGTACCCGCAGCTGCGCCGTAGCAATCGCGGCCCGCGCGCGCCGCGTCAAGACCCGCCAGCCGGGCCGCCTCGGCAAACTGCGGGCCTTCATCGCCGCCAAGCACCACGGGAATACGCCACAGTCTGCGGCCCGGTGGCAGCGGCGCGCTCGTCCAGTCGCGGCTTTCCAAAAGCCCTACAACGCGAGCGCGGAGTGCTTCATAGTCGACCGCCAGCGGATCAAAGCGCAGAACCACCGAGGTCAGCGCGGTCGAGGTTTCCTCGACGCCGTCCCAGGCCTCGGCCTCGAGAGCGGCGCGAAAGCTCAGAGCAGCGCGATTGGCGGCCGCGGTCATCGCGCCGGAAAAGCGCACCACAAAGCCATCGAGCCCGATGTCGCGGATCTGGGGATAGCGTTCGGTGACGTCGGCGGTCGGCATGAAGGTCACTGATCGGTTCGGGTCAGGACAGGCCAGCATCATGCGGCGCAAAATCAAGTTCCACAAGCAAACCCGGAGCGTTGTCGCCAAGACGCAGGGCGGCGCGGTGCAGATCGGCGATGACCCTGACCAGGCTCAGTCCCAACCCGCTTCCGGACGTCGTTCGGCTGGCTTCGCGCCGGTAAAGTCGGCGCAGCACCTTGTCGCGCTCGGCCAAAGGCACACCGGGGCCATGATCGGCGACCAGAACCCTTGCGCCGTCAACGCTCAGCGTCACCCGCGCCGCCGGTCCCGCGTGCCGCAACGCATTTTCGATAAGATTGGCCAGAACCTGCGCCAGCAGCGCGCGGTCACCATCGACAACTGCTGCATCCGTGATGTCCAGCGCCAGGCTGTGCCCGCCTTCTTCGACAGCGGGCGCATAAATATCGGCCATGTCGCGCGCCAGCGCCCCCAGATCGACAGGACCGAAGCCAGAGCGCGGTCCGCCGCCCTCCATCTGGGCAATTTGCAGAAGCGATTGAAACGTTGTCGATATCTGCCGCACTTCATCGGACGCTCGTTCGACCAACGCCTGCGTTTCGCTGCCTCCGCCCCCTGCCATTTCCAAAAGAACCGCGACGCGCTGGATCGGCGTTTTGAGGTCATGCGCAATGTCGGCGGACACCTGCCGCAAAGCCTCGGCACTGGCCTGATGCGCCTCGGCCATGGAATCGATCCGACCGCCGATGCGGGTCAGATCGTCGGCCTGACCGGGTAGCGCGGGCATTCGGGCGGTGATATCGCCCGAAGTCAGCGCCCCCAGCGTCGCCTCAACCGCCGCCAACCGCCGCGCCGACCGCTGGGCCAGCAGCAAGCCGCCGCCAAGCGCGATGGCTACTGTGGGCAGCAGGCTGATCAACAGAATTGTAGTGAATGTCCGGCGCAGCGCGGCCCGCGCATCGCCCGAGGCGGCAAGCGTCAGATAGCCGCCGTGCAGCCGCTCGGTCAGCGCGAAATAGGTGCGCGCCACTTCGTCACCGCTGCCCGCCAGGGCCACCGCCTCGAACCCCTCGCTGGTGCGCACAATGGCCCCATTGCCGCTGTGCCGCCCTAAGATGTCTGTGTAGCTCAGAATTTTCGCCCCCGGATCGGTCGACCGCGCCTGCGCATCGACCAGCGCGGCCAGTGCAATCGGGTTGGGAGCGGCACGGAACCCGACCATTTCCTGAACCAGCGTGGCACGGATCGACCGTTCGATCTCGGCCCGGACCACGAAATAGCTGACGCTGAACGAGGCCAGGCTGACCAGCGTGAAAAGTCCCACCAGCGCCAGCGACAAGCGAAAAGGGGTCGAGCGAAACGGACCGCGCGCCAAGGGTCAGGCCCTGATCCGGTAGCCCGCGCCACGAACGGTTTCGATCAGATCGGCGTCAAAGGGTTTGTCGACCTTGGCGCGCAACCGCGAGACATGGGTCTCGACTACATTGGTTTGCGGGTCAAATCGCAGGTCCCAGACCTGTTCCAGAAGCATCGTGCGCGTTTGCACGCGGCCCTTGCGGCGCAACAGATGCTCGAGCAACGAAAATTCGCGCGGCAAAAGGTCGATCTCGACGCCGCCACGGGTCACGCGCCGGGTCAGCAGGTCGATTTCCAGGTCACGTGCGGTTAGGGTGACCGTTTCCACCTGCACTTTCGGTCGGCGCGCCAGCGCCGCGATGCGGGCCGACAATTCGCCAAAGGCGAAGGGTTTGACGAGGTAATCATCGCCACCGGCGTTCAGCCCGTTGATCCGGTCGCCAACCCCGTCGAGCGCGGTCAGAAACAGGACCGGGGTCGCGTTGCCCGTGGCCCGCAGAGTCTGGATGACGCCGATACCGTCAAGGCCGGGCAACATCCGGTCCAGCACGATCACATCGTAAGCGCAGGTCTGCGCCCGGATCAGCCCGTCGCGGCCATCATCCAACAGATCGGTGCTGTGCCCTTCCTGGCGCAGGCCCTCAGCAACATAGGCACCCGTGGTCGGGTCGTCTTCGATCACCAATATTTTCATAGGTCTGGCGCGCGCTCCTGACTCAAAACTCGGTTGCAAGATATGTGCAGACCGGTGCCGGTGCCAGTACACGGACGATTACAATTTTGTAATCGGCGCGCAAAGCCCGCGTCAGGTGCCGCGGCTTTGCTTGGACCAAGCCGACATCTTAACAGACAAAACGGAGTATCTAAAAATGCCCAAAACCTTGATATCGACGCTGGCCCTGGCCGCCGTGCTGGCCACTACCGCCCTACCCGCGCTGGCGCATCCGCCCGGCGGCTATGGCGATCTGGTGGAAGCGGTGGCCCCGGCGGTTGTTTTTATCGAAGTGACCTCGACCCTGGCACCCGCCAGAGCCGACGCCGAGGATCGGGAGTTTCTGCGCGAGTTTGAACGCCGCTTCGGCCAGCGCTTTGGCGACATGCCGGACACTCCGCGCCAGCGCGCGCCGCGTCAGGGCGTCGGGTCGGGGTTCATCATCTCGGCCGACGGACAAATCGTCACCAACCACCACGTGATCGCCGGCGCGGACACGGTCGTGGTGCGCCTGTCAGACGGGCGGTCCTTCGACGCGCAGGTCGTCGGCTCGGACCCGATGACCGATATCGCCGTGCTTAAGATCGAGGCAGCGGGCGACCTGCCCTCGGTCGCGTTCGGCGACAGCGAAGCGTTACGGGTGGGCCAAGCGGTTGTGGCCATGGGCAGCCCCTTCGGGCTCGGCGGCACCGTGACCTCGGGCATCGTGTCGGCGCTGTCGCGCGACATCCGGTCCGGCCCCTTCGACGACTTCATCCAGACCGATGCGGCGATCAACCGCGGCAATTCGGGCGGCCCGCTTTTTAACGAAGACGGTCAGGTGATCGGGGTCAACACGGCCATATTCTCGCCCGCTGGCGGGTCGGTCGGCATCGGCTTCGCGGTGCCATCCGATCTGGTGCGCGACGTGGTTGCCGACCTGGCCGACGACGGCATCATCGAGCGCGGCTGGTTGGGCGTGCAGATCAAGCGCATGAGCGACGAGGTCGCCCAGGCGCTTGGCTTCGACGGGCCGCGCGGCGCGGTGGTCGAAAAGGTCTTTCCCGACAGCCCCGCTGCGGCGGCAGGCCTTGAGATCGGCGATATCATCCTTGAACTCAACGGCGATGAGATTACATCGCTGCGCGATCTGCCCCGCGCCGTTGCCGCTCTGTCCCCCCAAAGCGGTGCGGCGCTGACCATCCTGCGCGGCGGCGAGCGCCGCGTTATTGACGTGACGCTTGGTCTGCGCGCGGATCAGGATGCGTGACCGGCAGATGTCCGGGGGCGGCGCGCGTGCCGCCCCCGGGGACGCGCGCCAGCATCCATGACGCGCGCTTGCCTGTCCGTGCCGGCGCGGATAACCTTTGGGCATGACACTGCTTCGCACCCTTGCCATTTTCACTGGCGTGCTGCTGCTTGCCGGTTGCGCCGGTCAGCCGCTGATCACGCCCGGGTCGCGGGGGTTTTTCTGGGGAATTTTTGACGGGGCCGTCGCGCCGATCTCGTTTGTCATTTCGTTCTTCAGCAACGGCGTTCGCATTTACGGCTATCCAAACTCGGGCCTCTGGTACGACCTGGGCTTTCTGATCGGGATCTGCTTTTGGACCGGCGGCGGCTATTCCAGGTGGAGGATCACCCGCAACGACAAGCCGTGAGGGGGCCACGCGGCCCGACCGTCGCGGGGGTTTCTGCGGACGGGTGACTGAGCATCCTCGCGCAATTGGCGTCTTTTGCGGCTTTGGCGGAAAAGCTGCGGGTGACGGCGGCGCCACCCTGGCGACACCCCTGATGCCGGTTCCTGGCCGATGGACCGGGGACCATGGTTGGCGGTCGCCCGCGACAGCGGGGATCGTCGGCAGCGCGGGTGCTTTAGGCCCGGACCGCCGCAATTCGATTCACCAGGCGCGTTATGCCATGGCCGGATTAAGCGCGTCTTGCGCCGCCCTTCGAAGCGCCCCTTGCACGCGCAACACGCGGCCTTCGCGGCAGGTTGACTTTCACCAAGCGTAGTAATTTCGACAAGCAGCGCTCAACCCCACAAGCGTCAGTTGCTCGGCGTCGGCGATTTTCGGGTCTAGCCCCTGCGCGCACAGCGCCCGCGTGTAGAGCGCCGCCAAGGTCTCGTCACCCAAGATCACCACATCCTGCCCAAGCCAGTAGGGGCGCGTCGCCGCCAGCTCGGCCCCGATCAAAAGCCCCGACAGCGCCGCCCGGGCGGGCGCGCCGCGCTCACCATGCAGAATGTCGGCGGCACGAAGTCGAAACAGCCGCGCCAACAGCTCGGCCGGTCTTGACAGCGTCGCGGCGACCGATCTGTCGAAGGCGGGTGCATCCCAACCTTCTGCCCCGACCGAATGTCGCAGGACCGATCGCTGCGAAATCAGCGCAAACAATTCGCCGGTCATGGTTGTGCGAAAACTCACCACCTCTGCAGCGCTGATCTGCACCCAATTGCTGTGGGTGCCGGGCAGGCAGATCACCCCGTCGAAGTGCGGGTTTTCGGCCAGATAGCCGGCAATCTGGGTTTCCTCGCCACGCATGACGTCGGGCGGGTCGGCCTGGCACAGTCCCGGCAGGATCGAGACGGCAATTCTGGGGTCGGTCGCGCGCGCGCGCACCGGACTTGCAGCGCCCATTGGCGTGCAGGGAACAGCGCCATATCCGGCCTCGGACCAGCCCTGCTTCGCGCCGACCATTCCGCAGCAAAGAACCGGCGTGACCACGCTATCTGGCAGGAATGGTTCGATCAGCCTCATGAGAATCGGCTCAAATTCCTCGGGCGACAGCCCGCCCATGCCGTGCGGCGCGCTGAGCGCGTGCTGAACGTCAAGCCCTGCCATAACCCAGGCGCGAAGGTTGCTGGTGCCCCAATCGACCGCAATCCAAGGTGGATTGGTGATGGTGTCAAGACCCTATAACCCGAGCGCCCGACGCCGTTCATTGGCGAATCCCTGCACCAGCCGGTCGGCGACCAGCGCCAGTATCGCCATGGCCGCGCCCGAGGCGATGCCCAGTCCCACGTCGGCCTGCCCAAGCGCCAGATAAATCGACTGGCCCAATCCGGTGGTGCCGATCAGCGCCGCAATAACCAGCATGGCAAAGGCATAGAGGATGGTCTGGTTAAGCCCCAGAAGGATGGTCGGCGCGGCATAGGGCGCGCGGATGTCGCGCATGATCTGCCAGTTCGTACCGCCCGAGGATACCGCCGCCTCGATCATCTCGGGCGGCGTGGTGATCAGCCCGTGGCGGGTATAGCGGATCATCGGCACGATGGCGTAGGCGATGATCGCCAGGAACGCCGAGAACTCGCCGATCTGGAAGAACATCAGCACCGGAATGAGGAAAACGAAAAGCGGGATCGTTTGCAGCATGTCGCAGGCCGGTCGGATGATCCGCCAGGCCAGCGAACTGGCCGCGCTGAGCAGGCCAAGCGCGCCGCCGAGAACGGCGCAGGCAAAAACCGCGGCGCCTGAGAGATAGAGCGACAACAAGGCCCGGTCCCACAGCCCCGATACCAGCACCGCACCCAGCATCAGCACAGCAAATGTTGCCAGCCTTCGGCCCCCGGCCACCCACCCGAGCGCCCCTGCCCCGGTCAACACGAACGGCCAAGGCAGATGCGAAATACCGGTTTCAATCACGCCCGCCGCGATCAGCACCATGATGCCAAGCGTCGGCGATCCGCGAAGCGCCAGTACAAGTCCGGTAAGGGCCGCCGCGGCGAACAAGATCAGGCTCATGGCCTGGGTCCACGAATAACCCCAGGTGAAGGGCAGAACTGCCTCGTCAAGCCCGATCCGAAGCGGCAACAGGCCGTAGAACATCGCGCCGTTTTTGATCGCGTCCAGCGACGCCCCGTTTCTGGCGGTGAAACGCCCAAGCGCCCGGTCGACGGTATCGGCGGCACCATCGAAAAACCGGAAAGTGGCCGGGTCGGGCAGCGCCGCCCAAGCGAGGATGGCCACCACGGCCGCCGCGCCCAGAATTGCCAGCGCCACGCGACCGTCGTAGGATTTCCTTTCGGTTGCCAGCGTGGCGCTCATCCGGTCGATGATGATGGCGAAGACCACGATCACCAGCCCGGCCAGAAACGCCTGACCGAACTGCGCCTTGCGCATGGTCAATAGCACCTCCCAGCCGATGTCGTTGAAGCCGCCGATGACGGCGGCGATGATAACCATCGAAAGCGCCGCCATCAGGCATTGGTTGACGCCGACCATGATCTGTTGACTGGCGGCGGGGATCTCGACCAGGAAAAGCTGTTGCGGCCTGGTGCCGCCCGACATTATCGCCGCCTCCTTGATTTCTGGCTCAACCCGCTCCAGCCCCAGAATTGTGTTCCGCGCCATCGGCGGGGCCGCATAGATGGCACTGGCGATCAGGCCCACAACCGGGCCAAAGCCGAACAGAATAAGCAGCGGCGTGAGATACGCGAAGGTCGGGACAGTTTGCATAATGTCCAGGAGAGTTTGCAAAGCCGCTTTGATGCGCGGCGCCTCGTTGGCGGCAATGCCGATCCCCAGCCCGCTGATCAGGGCCAAAGGCACCGAGACGGCAACCAGCGCCAGGGTATTCATGCTCTCGGCCCAATAGCCCGAAGTCAGCACAAAACTGAGGCCGACCACGCCCAGAAGCGCCATGCGCAGACCGCCCAGAAACCAGCCAAGCGCGGTGACCGCGCCGATCACCAATGGCCATGGCGTCTGGCCCAGCAGAATGTTCGCTCCGGTCATCGGGTATTCCATCGCCGCCGAAAATCCCCGCGCCGCGGGCTTCAAAAACACCAGCACTGCTTTCATGACCGTGCCGATCCAGTCGCTGGCGGGAAGGGTCCAGGCGGCCGGAAACTCGACCAGCCATTGCGCCGAGGGCACCAACAAAAGGCAGATCGCGCCCACGATCAGCGCGACCATCGCGGCCTTGGTGCCCGACGTCAGGCCAGGCCAAGTGGTCGGCTGCGCCTCGGCCAGGCTCATTCGTCGTCCACCTGAAGCGCTGCCGCCAAGTCGCGCGGGCGCACCGCCCCGATCAGCGCGCCAGCCTCATCGCGCACCGGCACCGGGGCCGATAACTGAATACAGGCCGCCAGTGCCGCATCCAGCGTCATGTCGGGCCGGAGCGACGGACCGTCGCCCGCACCGACCTTGTCCGCCACCATGACCGACGCAACGCGCGCGTGTTTGCCCTTGGCCACATCCTTTGAGAATTCGCGGACGTAATTATCGACCGGGTTCAGCACGATGTCGGTCGGCGTACCGATCTGCACGATCCGCCCGTCGCGCATGATGGCGATTCGGTCGGCAAGCTTCAGCGCCTCGGTAATGTCATGGGTGATGAACACGATCGAGGTTTTCAGCTTGGCCTGAATATCGAGAAATTCGTCCT
This sequence comes from Brevirhabdus sp., assembly GCA_047518005.1. Lineage (GTDB taxonomy): Bacteria > Pseudomonadota > Alphaproteobacteria > Rhodobacterales > Rhodobacteraceae > JAKZRT01. The sequence continues at coordinate 1,903 of JAKZRT010000185.1, read as the reverse complement.
GCAATTGCCGCCGGATCAGCGGGTCGAGCGCCGAAAACGGCTCGTCCAGAAACCAGACCTCGCAGTCACCGACCAGACTGCGGGCGATGCCGACGCGCTGGCGCTGACCACCCGAGAGCTGGCGCGGATAGGCCTCAGGGCGGTCGCCGAGACCAACCAGATCAAGCACCTCGCGGGCTTTGGCGTGGCGCGCGGCGCGGGGAATTTTCTGAACCCGCAGCGGAAACGCCACATTGTCGATGACCTTCATGTGCGGGAACAGACCGAAGTGCTGGAAGACCATGCCCAGTTTCTTGCGCCTGAGTTCGATCATCCGGGCCTTGGTGGCGTTGACGATCTCTTCACCGTCGATGCGAATCTCGCCCGCTGTCGCCGCGATCAAGTGCGATATGGCGCGGATCAGGGTTGATTTGCCCGAGCCCGAAAGCCCCATGATCACAAAGAGTTCGCCCCGGCCGACGTCAAACGACGCATCCTGAACTGCCGGAATCATCCCCTGGCTGAGCAAAGTGTCGGCGGCGACCACAGGGTCGCCGCCAGAGGCGGCCAGCGCGTCGGCCAGCAGCGAAGGCGCGTTGGCGCCAAACACCTGCCAGACGTGGCGGCAGGATATTGCTGGCGCGCCGGCGTCGCTCACGCTCAGTTCGTCGCCGCGTCGACGACCGGGCGCCAGATGCCCTCGTTGTCGGCCATCCAAGCGGCCACGACGTCTTCGACCGAACCGCCATCGACATCGATCGCGCCCATCATCGGCTGCTGGTCGCCCACGGCCAGTACGTAGTTGCTGAGGATCTGATGCGCCGCCGGCCATCTGTCCTTGATGCCGGGCCAGCCGGCCTTGAAGATACGGCTAGGTGCAAAGTCACAATCGTTGATCGCATTGGGGTTCGGCCCCCATGCCGGATCGTTGAAACAGGCATCTTCGCCTATCGGCAGATCGACAAATTGCACGTCATAGGCCGACATCGCCCAATGCGGTTGCCAGAAAGTGATCAACAGCGGCGATTTGCGTTCGGTCGAAGCCCTGAGTTCGGCGATCAGCGCCCCTTCGGACCCCGCCGGAACCGCTTTGAACGGCAGATCGAGCCCGACCATGCGGTCAGACCCCGGCGTGCCCCAGTCAGCCGGGTAATCGACCAGACGCCCGGCCGGAATGGTTTCCGCCGTCGCGAAGGCCACCGCACAGTCTTTCAGGGCCTCCCAGGCTGGCAGACCTGGGCACAGATCGGCGACATGCGCCGGATAGGCGATGCCTTCCTTGGCAGCGAGGCCCAGATCGCCCAACTCTTCCACACCGCCCGTTTCGACGCGGTTTGCGTAATCGTCGGACACGTTCGACGACCACAGCTCGAGTGCGGCGTGAATTTCGCCGTCTTCGATGGCCTGGAACATGTTCATGTAACCAGCCGTCACGTATTGGACGGTGTATCCGGCAGCCTCGAGCATCGAGCCCGCGACATGGGTGGTCACATGCTGGCCGGTCCATTCGTTGACCGCCAGCCTGATCGGCTCGTTCACGTCGCCAAGTTCGGCTGCATGAACGGCCCCCGCCAATGCGCCAAGCGCAAGGCCATAGCCCAATGTTTTCATGATCTTTCTCCCTGATTTTGTACTTGTGCTAGTATTAAACCGGCATTCTCCATTTGGCTTGCCTCCCGTGAGGCTAACAGTGTGTCGGACTTGCGCGTTGGATTTCGGTGTTGAGTGATTTCGCTGTCGTCTGTCAGAGGCGCGATCGAAGTTCGGCGAAACCGCGAGGATTTGTTCGGACGGAGCGATGGGGCGGCGGATCTCCGAGGCTTCTGGGCTGTGGCCGGGCTTTTGGATCGGCCTGTCGGGCCAACAGCGCCGTCACACGGCCATCTCCAGCTTGAGCTTGTGCAGGCGCTTGCAGTTGTAGGCC
>JAKZRT010000184.1:0-23956 GCA_047518005.1 Brevirhabdus sp. | reverse complement strand
CGACGCGACCGACCGGCGCCCTGTGGACAAGTGGACAGCCGCTCCGCGACCGACCACTTCCCCACAGGGCCAGAAACCGCAACAGAAGCGGTCAACTCATATGGTACATAAACCGGTCAACTCAGAATGTTCTCGACACCGGCATTTGGCGGAATATTATGTCGTGTGGCAAGTATTTCTGCATTAAGATATCAAAAACAACCCCGCTTTTGAAATTTTCCGACACAAGTACCGGTCACCTTGGCACTCCCGTCAATTCACTGGCTTGTCACTTTTTTTTCGCAAAACTATTCCCAACACTCAAAAGGCCGGATAACCTCGGCCCACTTTTACTGGTCCGCCCGACGGCGGGCACGACAAACGTGAGGGAGGGAACTCAATGGATCGTCGTTCATTTCTAAGAAATTCTGCTCTTGGCGGCACGGCTGCTGCGGCAACGGCGCTGGCCGCTCCGGCCTATGCGCAGGGCAAGCGAACCCTGACCATGGTCACATCATGGGGCCGGGGGCTGGCGGGTGTTTTCGACGCCGCCCAAAAGGTTGCGGATAACATCAACGCGATGTCCGACGGCTCGTTGACCATCGACGTGAAAGCCGCTGGCGAATTGGTGGGTGCGTTCGAGGTTTTCGATGCTGTCACCGCCGGTCAGGCCGACATGTACCACGCGGCCGACTATTACTTCATCAACCAGCATCCGGGTCTGGCGTTCTTTACCGGCGTGCCGTTCGGCATGACCGCGACCGAACTGAACAACTGGTACTACCACGGCAACGGCACGGCGTTGCACGATGAGGTTGGCCAGATCTTTGGTCTCAAGTCCTTCCTGGCCGGCAACACCGGTACCCAGGCAGGCGGTTGGTTCCGCAAAGAAATCAAAGGCCCAGAAGACTTCAATGGTCTCAAATTCCGCATGCCTGGCCTTGGTGGCAAGGTTATCGGCAACATGGGCGCAAGCGTTCAGAACTTGCCGGGCGCCGAAGTTTACCAAGCGCTGGCGTCGGGTGCGATCGACGGGACCGAATGGATCGGCCCCTGGGCTGATGAAAAGGCCGGTTTCCAGGAAATCACCAAGTTCTATTACACAGCCGGTATGCACGAACCGTCGGCGGGTTTGACGGTTGCGGTGAACCTCGATGTGTTTGACGGCCTGGCGCCGAACCATCAGGCGATGATCGAAGTGGCGGCGGGGCACGCCAACATCTGGAACCTCAGCCAGTACCTGATGAACAATGGTGCAGCGCTCCAGCGTCTGCAGGCCGGTGGCGTCAAGGTTCTGGAATTCCCCGATTCTGTCTGGGATGCGATGTTCGAGGCCTCCAAAGCGGTCTATGCTGAGTTCATGGGCGATGATCTCTTCAAGAAGATCAACGACGATTACTTTGCGTCCATGGAAGACAGCTCGGGCTGGTTGACCAAGTCAATCGGGGCCTACCGCGCCCAGCGCGACCGCGTTCGCGGCTGATCAAGCTCCGACAACGATACTGCCCCGCCCCGAGCCATTCGGGGCGGGGCCAGATCATCAAGGGCAACCGCTGAGCTGGGAGAGGGGGCGACATGGACGCGCTGATCTGGTTTTTCCAGAGCGTCGGCATGGCCTTCGTGAATGTTTTCAACGCGGTTATCCATCCGGGCCTTTGGTTGTCCTGGGTCGGCGGGCTCAACACGCTGGAAGACAAACAGGCATTGATGCGCGTGATCTATTACGGCGGTTCGGCCGAGCTGTTTTTTGTTGTCTTCGACATCTTTGTCATCGTCACGATTATTGGCCTATGGCGCAATTCGTTCATGTGGGCCTGTGCGCGCGGCCTCGAGGGCATCGCCAATTTTGTCGGACGGTTCTTCGCCTGGGCCGGGCTTTTGATGGTCCTGCAACAGATCGTCATAATTTTCACCCAAAGGATTTTCACGCAGGCCCAGATCTCGTTCGGCTTCGGATCGGCGCTGACTTTTGATATCAGCTGGTGGGCCGAAGAATTGAAGTTTTACAACGCCCTGATCGTCACGCTTTGTGCGACCTACACGTTCGTTCAGGGCGGTCATGTGCGGGTTGATCTGATCTATTCCGCCGTGGGCTTCCGCACCAAGCGGATCATCGACATGTTCGGATCGCTGTTTTTCATGATGCCCGCCGCGGTCCTGACCTATCTCTACGGCTGGTACTTCATGTGGCGGCATCTGGTGGTGCCCAATCCCTCGGCGTCCGACACGCTCGAGCGTTTGTTGCTGAAGGCGCGCGCGCTGCGCTGGAACGTCGAAACCATCGGGTTCAGCCCCAATGGGTTCAACGCCTACTTTCTCTTCAAGGTTCTTCTCGTGCTCTTCACGGTCATGGTCATGCTTCAGGCCGTCGCGTTCTTTTACCGCTCGTATCTCGAGCGCAAAGAGGGCGAGGCCAGCGAAGGTAAGTTCCTCGACAAAGACGTGCTGGGCGACGAGGACGCCGAACTTGTGCACGCCATTGAAGAACACCACTAGGGGGCGGGGGTATGCTGTTTGGTCTTGATGGCGTCGAAGTTGGCCTGATCATCGTTTTCCTCTGCCTCTTTGCAGGCATCCTGTCGGGGTTTCCGGTGGCCTTCGCCATCGGCGGTGCCGCCGTTATTTCCTTCGGCATCATCGCCTCGCTCGACAGCGCCGGCCTTCTGCTGCATCAGGCCATCGACAACTCGTCGACCGCCTATTCTGCGCTGATCGCCGAGGGCGTCAAACCCGGCAATATCTCCGCGTTCCGATACCCCGACCTGCCGCGCGCGGCGCAGGCGGTTTTTGTCAACGGCTGGGAACAGGCATTGGACCGCAACGTCAGCTTCATCGTCAACCGCATGAACGAACGCGTTCTGGCCGGACAGTCGATCGAAACCCTGCTGGCGGTGCTGATGTTCGTAATGATGGGCATCACGCTCGAGCGCTCGAAGATTGCCCACGACCTGCTGACCACCATGGCCCGCGTGTTCGGACCGCTGCCCGGCGGTCTGGCGGTCTCGATTGTGGTGGTGGGCGCGTTTCTGGCGGCTTCGACCGGGATTGTGGGCGCGACGGTGGTGACCATGGGTCTGCTGGCGCTGCCCACCATGCTGCGCAACAATTATTCGCCCGAACTGGCCACCGGGGTCATCGCCGCCAGTGGCACGCTTGGCCAGATCATCCCGCCCTCGATCGTCATCGTTCTTTTGGGCACTTTGGCGGGCGATCTTTATTCGACGGCGCAAGAGGTGCGGGCGCAATCGGCGGGCTGTTCCGATGCGCTGACCTACCTGGGCGAACCCGCCGTGGTTTCGGTCGGTACGCTTTTCCAGTCGGCGCTGCTGCCGGGGATCTTGCTGGCCGCCCTTTATGCGACCTACGCCTTTGTCTACGCGCTTTTGAACCCGTCCAAGGCACCGCCCGTGTCGCTGGGGGCGACCAGTTCCGAGGTGGTGACCCGGGCCGAGGCGCTGACCTGGTTCTTGGCAGCCCCGGTCGGCTTGATCGCCGCGATGATCATCTCGGTCCAGGTGGGCCTTATCGGCAGCCAGGACGTGACCGTCGATACCTTCTCGGACGCCGGTTCAACGGCGTCGCTCAGGACCAGCGTCGGTGACGAATGCGCCGCCTCGATGCTTGATCTGCACGGGGCCGAGGCCTGGGAAACTGCGCTGGCCGAACAGGCTGCGATTGAAGATGCAGGCGGCGTCCAGGAAAGCCGGGCGCTGAGCGACGCAGAACAGGCCGAACTTTTGCTGGCCAAACTGGCCGTTGTCGCGCCAGTGGGAACCGGCGTCACGACGCTTTTCTTGCTTTTGTCACTGACGTTGATCGTGGCCCGGGGCATTTCCCCATCGTCGTCGCCCGCACCGCTTCTGGTTGGCGGCGCCGGCGTCGTGATGGCGCTGATCATCGACGCGGCGCTGATCTCGCCGCTGACCAGTCCCGGCCTGACTGTGATCTTGTTGGCCGTACCGACTGTCATCACACTTTACGGTGCGCGCGAGGCCGCGTCCCGGCTGGGCAGGAACGAGCTGTTGCGCGTGGTCTTCCCGCCGCTGGTGCTGATCATCGCGGTGCTGGGCTCGATTCTCGGCGGCATCACCAACCCGACCCCGGCCGCGGCGCTTGGGGCGGGCGGGGCGATCATGCTGGCCGCCTATCGCAAGTTGCAGGACGAAGGGCGCACCGGGCGCATCGTGATCCGCGCCACTTTCGCCATCGTGATCATGATCCTTTTGGGGGTCAACTTTGACCTGCGCGTCAATCTAAAGGAAGTGAGCCTCGAAAACTGGCTGGCCTATCTGGTGGCCCAGGCCACATATCTGTTTGCGATGTTCGGAATTCTCTACAGCTGCTGGACGCTGCTGCGCACACGGGTTCTCAGGGCGGTTGTGCGCGAGACCGCCAAAGTCACCAGCATGGTCTTCACCATCCTGATCGGTTCACAGCTTTTGAACCTGGTGGTGATCTCGTTCGGCGGCGAACATTACATCCAGGACTTTCTGAAAAGTTTCGACAACGAATTCAAGGTCTTCGTGATCGTGATGCTGGTCTTGTTCGTGCTCGGGTTTGTGCTGGATTTCCTCGAGATCATCTACATCGTCATCCCGATTGTCGGCCCGGTGATCTATGGCGGCACCATGGACCCGAAATGGGTCACGATCATGATCGCGGTCAACCTGCAAACCTCGTTTTTGACCCCGCCCTTCGGGTTCGCGCTGTTCTACCTGCGCGGCGTCGCGCCGAAATCGGTCACCACCGGCCAAATATATCGCGGCATCATCCCGTTCGTGCTGATCCAGGTGCTTGGCCTGGCGCTTTTGGCGCTGTTCCCGCAGGTGGTCACCATCGTGCCCGACCTGATCGGTCGCTAAAGCTTGATTGTCCTCGACCGATACGCCAGGCGAAAGCTATCGGGGTTGGTATCTTGATGGGACCGGGCCGAAACCGCCCACTCCAATCACGCATCCAGGGTTTCTGTCATCCATTCACGGCTGAATCGATACCTGCAAAAAGGCTTAACCGAAGCCATGTCGCCCTGAAATTTTTTGAGGCGATCAAGGCGCGGCTGGCACAGGGCGGGCCGACCCCGCTTGGTCTGCATATCGTCATGGGTGCCGACGCGAAAATCATAGTCGGCAATATGCATGCAAATGTTCAAAAGTGTGCTGTTGCTCCGGTACAGATTCTGGCGATAAAGCGCTGATAAAAGCCAGGGAAAGCGCGGTATTCAATTTCGGTACGGTCGCGGCAGCCGGGCATGCGCACATGCCATTGCGACGGCCGGTTCTGTCCGGAACAGATTTTGCGCTTTCCTTGGTTAACTGAAATATATCAGTTGGTTAGATAAAGGTTCAACGTGAAACGTCGGGCCGGTCCGGCGCGAATAGGATCGGCCTTGCGATCTAGGTCGTCGTCGGGCGGCTGTCGGGCAGGCTGATATTGGCCACCTGCTCGGCGATCGGATCGATCGAAACCGGGCTCAGATCGACGCTGTGATCCGCAGCCCGGCCAAGGTCGGTCCAGGCGCCGTTCTTATAGATCTCGACGGCGGCAAAATTGGCCTTGTAATCCATCTTCGGACTGCCCGGCACCCAATAGCCCAGATAGACGTACGGCAGTCCGGCCTCCAGCGCGATTTTCACGTGATCGAGGATCGCGTATGTTCCCAGACTGGCCCGGGCCAGCGCCGGGTCAAAAAACGAATAGACCATCGACAGCCCGTCATCGAGAACATCCGTCAGACAGACCGCTGCCAGGGTGCGGCGGCCGCCCGGAGTTTCCGGCTCGGCCGAATATTCGATCACCCGGCTGCGGATCGGGGTTTCCTCGATCATCGCGGCAAATTCGAAGAGATCCATATCGGCCATGCCGCCCTGGGCGTGGCGGCTGTCGAGATAGGTGCGAAACAGCTTGTACTGGTCCTCGCTGGCCCAGGGACTGGTCGCGTCGCGGGTGATATTGGCGTTCTTGCGCATCACCCGGCGCTGGCTTTTTGATATGGTGAAATCGGCGACCCGGATCCGCGCCGAAAGACAGGCCGAGCATTCGGCGCAAGACGGGCGATAGAGCACGTTCTGCGACCGGCGGAAGCCCTGCTTGGAAAGCGAATCGTTCAACTTGCGCGCATAATCGCCCTGCAGCGCGGTGAACAGCTTGCGCTCCATCCGGCCCTCGAGATAGGGGCAGGGCTGGGGGGCGGTCACATAAAACTGTGGCGCAATGGGCAGCGAATGGCGCATGGTCCAAGAATACCTCTGGACCCCAGACTAGCAAGCAAATTTCGGACCGCCAAGCCTTGGCCGCCCGGCGGCCCGAGGGGTTAGACCTCGCGCCGAATGGCGGCGGTGCGCAGTATCATGTCGTGCAGACCCTGCCGCCGGGCCGTGGTCAGCATCAAAACGATCGAGATCATCTGCAATATAAACATCGCCATGAAGAGCGAATAAAGCAGCGTGTGAACCAATGCTGTGGCAAGATTGAACTTGCTGCCATCCTCGCGCCGCAGCTCGATCCCGGCAAAGCGCATGCCCCATGTGGCTGATCCCGCAGCCAGGGTCAGAACCCGGTAGGCGACGCCAACTATCAGCCAGAAGAACGGCAGGAAGAACACCGCGGTAAACGCAGTAAAGGGGATCAGAAGCGCGCACAGAATAGCGATCAGAATGCTGTCGACGATCCAGGCCACAAGGCGCTTGGACGTGACTTTCCGATAATATCCGGCCTCTGGCTTGTCGTCGGGGTTGGGCAGGCGGCCCATGCGGTCGTCCATTGTCATGTCCATTGTTTCAAGTCCAGATGTGCAAACGGCCCCCGGGGGAGAGGGGGCCGCCGCTGCAAAGCAATTCGCCGATTACGCCGGTTCTGCTTCGCCGTCAACTTCCTGGTCGGCTGCCTTGTCGCGCTCGGCCATGAACTGGTCGAACTCGACCTTGTCCTTGGAATCGCGCAGCCGCTTGAGGAAGGCCTGAAAAGTGTCCTGTTCCTCTTCCAGACGCCGCAGGGTTTCCTGTTTGTAGGCGTCAAAGGCGCTATTGCCCGACGATTTGAAATTTCTCCGGTGGTGTCGGTGGGACCGGTGGCCATTTGGGCCACAGCGATTGAACATGCGTTTGCTCCAGATCATATATGCGAGAAGGGCGAGGCCAATAGGCCAGAAAAAGATAAAGCCCAGGACCATGGCCGCGATCCATGCGCCTTTCCCGCGCTCGTCGAGCCAGGATTCGGCTTGGGTGGGCCATGAAGTGGCGGCGGTGCTCATTTTGTTGGGTCTCCGTTAAGGTTTCTTGTTGATGTGAATGTTGTTCACATTGCCTAGATTGGGGCTTTGAAGGCTCCGGTCAAGAGATAATGTGAAGATATTTTACATAAATCGCAATCATTGTGTAAAGTCAGAGGGTTGCACGCCCAAAATTTTCATCAATTCGGCCGGGGAAATCCGGAATATATGCCGCGGCGTCCCGGCAGCGGCCCATATCTGGTCAAATCCGGCGAGACTGGCATCGAAAAAACCGGCAATCGGGGTTTTGTGGCCCAGCGGCGCGACGCCGCCGATGGCAAATCCGGTGACGGCCCGAACCGTATCGGCCTCGGCGCGCCTCAGCGCCTCGCCCGCCAGATGCGCGGCCCGGTCGGGGGCTACCTGCCTGCCGCCCGCGGTGACAAACAGATAAAGTCGCCCGCTGACCTGGCCTTGGAAAATGATCGACTTGGCGATCTGGTCGATCGCGCAGCCAGCGGCATCGGCAGCCTGCGCGGCGGTCCGGGTCTCGGACGGCATCTCGACCACATCGGCGGCCAGCCCGGCCCCATCGAGGGCGGCGATCACGCGCCTGAGGGATTTCGACATCACCGGCCTCCTGGCTGCGTATATTGCCGTGGACCGCCAGCGGGGCAAGGTCGGTTGACCGCAGATGTTCACTCGGTCCAATTGGGCCCATGAGTTTCGCCGATCGCATCACCCGGCTGCCATTGCCGCATGACCCGGCGCGCGGCGCCGATGCACGGGCGGCAATCACCGGCTGCGCTGCGGCAATCTCCGATCTTGTCGAGGGCGCCGCCGGGTCCAGCCCGTTTTTGGCCGGACTGATCGCGCGCGAAACCGACTGGCTTGTCATCGCCACCAACGGGACGCCCGAAAATGCACTTGAGCAGATCCTGGTGCAGATAAGCGGCCTTGACGAGGCCGAACTTGCCCCGGGACTGAGGCGGCTGAAACGCCGGATAGCGCTTTTGACCGCGCTTGCCGATCTCGGCGGTGTCTGGTCGCTGGAAGAGGTCACCGGCGCGTTGACCGAATTTGCCGATCTCGCCGTATCGCGGGCGCTTGTGGCCTGCATCCGGCGCGAGGCGCAGCGCGGCAGGTTGCCCGGCGTGGACCCCGACACCGTTGCCGATGACGCGGGCGGCATGGCGGTTCTGGCCATGGGCAAGATGGGCGCCGGCGAATTGAACTATTCCTCGGACATCGATCTGATCTGCCTGTTTGACGACAGCCGGTTTCCCGAAGCTGACTATCACGACGCCCGCGCCGGGTTCATCCGGGCCACCAAAGCCATGACAGCACTGCTGTCCGAAGCAACCGGCGACGGATATGTGTTTCGCACCGACCTGCGGCTGCGCCCCGACCCTTCGGTCACCCCGGTCGCCCTGGCGATGGAGGCGGCCGAGCGGTATTATGAAAGCCTGGGCCGGACCTGGGAACGCGCCGCCTATATCAAGGCGCGGTGTTGCGCCGGCGACATCGTGGCGGGCGAAGCGTTCTTGGCGCGCCTCACGCCCTTTGTCTGGCGCAAACATCTGGATTTCGCCGCGATCGAAGACGCCCACAACATGCGCCTGCGCATCCGCGAGCACAAAGGTCTGGGCGGGCCGATCACGCTTGCCGGGCACGACATGAAGCTGGGGCGCGGCGGCATTCGCGAGATCGAGTTTTTCACCCAGACCCGGCAGATCATCGCTGGCGGTCGCGAGCCGGCGCTGCGCCAGCGCGGGACCGTGGCCGGTCTTGAGGCCCTGACCGAAGGCGGCTGGGTAGCGCCCGAGGTCAGCCAGGCCCTGATCGCGGACTATTGCGCGCACCGCGAGACCGAGCATCGCCTGCAAATGGTCGCCGATGCCCAGACCCATGCCTTGCCGGCGTCTGATGACGGGTTCAGGCGGCTGGCACTGCTCTCTGGGCAATCCGATGTCACGACGCTGCGTCGGGAATTGGGCGCGCGGCTGGAGCGGGTTCATAACCTGACCGAGCCGTTCTTCGCGCCCGGATCGAAAACCACCGAGGTGTCGACCGCCCACGCCGCGACCGCGGCGCGCTGGCTGCGTCTGCCGGCGCTGCGCAGCGAACGCGCCCGGACCCGTTTCGAACGCCTGCGCCCGATGCTGTTTGCCCGGCTTGATGCCGCCCCGCAACCGACCGAGGCGGTGGCCGCCTTCGAGGGGTTTCTCAGCGGGCTGCCCGCCGGAGTGCAGCTTTTCGCGCTGTTCGAGGCCAACCCCCAGCTTGTCGATCTGATCGTCGATATCGCCAGCACGGCCCCCGGGCTGGCGCAATATCTTGGCCGCAACGCGCAAGTGCTCGATGCGGTCATCGGCGGATCGTTTTTTGAGGCCTGGCCGGGGGTCGAGACCCTGGTGGCCGAGCTGAACGCTGCACTGGCCCGCGCACCCGATTACGAGGCGCGGCTTGACAGCGCGCGGCGCTGGATGAAGGAATGGCATTTCGGGATCGGCGTGCACCACCTGCGCGGGCTGATCAACGCGGCCCAGGCCGGGCGGCAATATTCCGATCTGGCCGATGCGGTTCTGCAAGGGCTTCTGCCGGTGGTCACCGAGGAATTTTCGCGCAAACACGGGCCGCCGCCGGGGCGCGGAGCTGCGGTGGTCGGCATGGGCTCGCTTGGGGCGCAGCTTCTGTCTTCGGGGTCCGATCTGGACCTGATCGTGATCTATGACACCGAGGGTGACGAAATCTCGGATGGCCCGCGCCCGTTGCCGGCGCGCAGCTATTATGCGCGGCTCACTCAGGGGCTGGTCACTGCGCTGTCGGCGCGCATGGCTGAAGGCAAGCTTTACGAGGTCGACATGCGCCTGCGCCCCTCGGGCCGCAAAGGCCCGGTGGCGACGGGTTTTGCGTCGTTTCAGCATTACAAGCGCGACCAGGCCTGGGGCTGGGAACATCTGGCCCTGACCCGCGCGCGACCGATTGCCGGGCCGACCGCCGTGACCGCCGATATTGAGGCTTTTCGCGCCGCCTTTTTGGGTCAGATCGGGACGACGTCCAAAGTCGTGGCTGACATATCCCAGATGCGGGCGCGTCTGGATATGGCCAAACCGCGCGGATCGGTCTGGCAGGTCAAGGACGGACCGGGCGGCATGCTCGACATCGAACTTTTTGCACAGGGTGCGGCGCTGATCGCCGGGCAACCGGTTCGCGCCACTGCTGATCAGATCGCCGAGGCGGCGCGGATCGGGTGGATCGAACCGAAAAATGCGCAGCGCGTGACCGAGGCCTACCAGCTTTTGTCATCGGTTCTGATCGCCGCGCGGCTTTTGAAAGCGCCGGATCCTGAGCTTGCGAATGTCGGCTCCGGCGGGCAGGCCTTTGTCTTGCAGGCCGCGAATATGAATTCAATTGACGCGCTCGCACAGGCGTTGCAAGTCGCTTATGATACTGCGGCCGCGATTATTGGCGCGGCGCTTGACGCTCCGCCAACGACGTGAGGCCGAGACATGGGTGACCGCGACGCCATCGACCCCAAGCGGCTGATCCGCGAATCCTACCGTATCGACGGGATCAGCGCCCAAGAATGCCGGTCGATATTCATGGACTGGGCGCTCAGCATCCCGATAGACGCGGACCACCGGGCGATGATCGAAACGCTGCTGGGGCGGTACGGGGCCGGGCAGGACGACCATCCGATGACCGTCGTTCTGCGCGATGGCTTGGCCACCCCGTCCAAGCGCGGGCGGCGCGGCGGCCGATCGGCGCGTCATCCGAGAACGTAAGGGATTGTGCCGCCCGGCGCGCGCGTCGCGGGGGGGCCGAATAGTTTTCGAAACGATGAAAACGTGAACCGGGCCATGGTCCGCCTGCCAACCGCATCCGGCCGGTGATCAGGACCCAAGGCCAGCGGCCTGACGCGCGAGGCCTTCGATGCCGGTCCAGTCGCGCGCGTCGATCAGCTGCTGCGGGGCGACCCAGCTGCCGCCTACGCAGGCGACGTTGGCAAGCGCGAGGTAATCGCCGGCATTCGTCAACGATACGCCCCCGGTCGGGCAGAACCTGACCTGGGGGATCGGGCCGCCGATAGACCCGAGCGCCGCCGCGCCGCCCGAGGCCTCGGCAGGGAAGAACTTTTGCATGCCATAGCCGCGCTCGAGAAGCCGCATCGCTTCGCTGGCGGTGGCCGCTCCCGGCAAGACCGGCAGGTCGGCCGCTTCGCAAGCGTCCAAAAGCCGGTCGGTGGCCCCCGGGGACACGCCGAATTTCGCGCCCGCTGCGCTAGCGGCCCGTACATCTTCGGGTGTGATCAGTGTGCCCGCCCCCACCACGCCGCCCGGTACCGCCGCCATGGCGGCGATGGCGTCGAGGGCGGCGGCGGTGCGCAGTGTCACCTCCAGCACCGGCAAGCCACCCGCGATCAAGGCCCGCGCCAACGGTTCGGCAATAACAGCGTCATGGATGACCAGCACCGGGATAACCGGTGCCAGGCCACAGATGCGGGTGGTTTCGGCGGTGCTTTGGATTGCGATCATCATGTCGCTTGGGTCACACAATCACCGCTGCGCCGTGCGTGGCAAGGCCCGCGTTGCGGCGGAAAATCTCGAACATTTCCCGGCCCATACCAGTGGCGTTGCCAGCCAGATCACCCGATACCGGCGCGCGGTCCGCAAAGTCGGGATCCAATACCTCGATCACACCGCGCGCGGCGTCGATCGAGATCATATCGCCGTCGGCAATCCGCGCGATCGGACCGCCTTTGGCGGCTTCCGGGCACAGGTGGATGACCGCTGGTACTTTGCCGCTGGCCCCCGACATGCGACCGTCGGTGACCAGCGCCACCTTGTGCCCGCGATCCTGAAGGACCGACAGAACCGGCGTCAGCCCGTGCAACTCGGGCATGCCGTTGGCGCAGGGGCCCTGGAAACGCACCACCACCACCACGTCGCGGTTCAGCGTGCCGGCGCGGAAGGCGTCTTTCACGGAAGCCTGATCGGTGAACACCCGGGCCGGTGCCGTGATCAGGCGTTGGTCGGGCGCCACCGACGACACTTTCATCACGCCCTGGCCTAGATTGCCGGAAAAACCCGCCAACCCGCCGGTGGCCTGGAAGGGGCGCGCAGCCGGGCGCAGGATCTTTTCGTTGTGGCTTGCCGACGGGCCGTCGCGCCAGGCCAGGACGCCATTCTGCAGCACCGGCTCGCGCCGGTATCCGCCGATGTCGGGTGCCCCTATCGCGCGCGCAGTGCCGTGCAGCAGCCCTGCATCGAGCAAGTCGCCGATCATGAACGGCAGCCCGCCAGCGGCGTGGAAGTGGTTCACGTCGGCGAGCCCGTTGGGATAGATCCGCGCCATCAGTGGAACGCACGCGGAAATTTCGGCAAAGTCATCCAGATCAAGAAGTATTCCGGCGGCCCGCGCCATGGCCGGCAGGTGCATCACCAGATTGGTCGACCCGCCAGTGGCCATCAGTCCGACGATGCCGTTCACAAAGGCCCGCGCGTCCAGCATCTCTCCGACCGGAAGAAAATCATTGCCAAGCGCGGTTTTCGACAGCACCCGCGCCACGCCGTCGCGGGTCAGCGCCTCGCGCAGCGGCGTGCCGGGAGTGACAAAGCTCGATCCGGGCAGGTGCAACCCCATGAATTCCATCAGCATCTGGTTGGAATTGGCGGTGCCGTAAAATGTGCAGGTGCCGGGCCCGTGGTAGCTGGACATCTCGGCGGCCATCAGCGCGTCGCGCCCGACCTCGCCAGTGGCAAAGGCCTTGCGCACCCTGGTTTTTTCGTCGTTCGCCAGCCCGCTGGTCATCGGGCCCGCAGGCAGAAATATTGCCGGGATATGGCCAAAACTGGCCGCCGCCATCACCAGCCCTGGCACGATCTTGTCGCAGACGCCAAGAAACACGGCCGCGTCATAGGTGTTGTGCGACAGCCCGATCCCGGCCGCCAGCGCAATGACGTCGCGCGAAAACAGGCTCAGCTCCATGCCGGTCTGGCCCTGGGTCACGCCATCGCACATCGCCGGAACTCCGCCCGCGACCTGGGCCGTGGCACCCACCGCGCGCGCCGCCGATTTGATGATGTCGGGATACTCGGCATAGGGCTGATGGGCCGACAACATGTCGTTGTAGGCGGTGATGATCCCGATATTGGGGGCGCGGCTTTCCGCCAGTTGTTTCTTGTCTTCGCCCATGGCCGAATAGGCGTGGGCCTGATTGCCGCACGACAGATGCGCGCGGCGCGGGCCTTCGTCGATTGCCCGGCGCATCCGGTCCAGATAATCGTTCCGGGTCCGTTTGCTGCGCGAAGAAATGTTTTCGGTGACGGCTTCCAGTGTCGGGTGCAGGGGCTTCATGGGGCGACTCATGTGCGATGTGGTGCTCGCTCTATATCATGTTAGCGCTAACAACACCAGCGACACAGGAATATTTTGTGCCCGTCGTATGCGGGCTATGACAAGTATCCTCGGCTTGATAAAGGCAGGCTGTGAAGGGCGGACAGGAAATAGGGCAGATGCGGAGTTGTTTGCAGGTGGGGATGGATCGCTCGGATACCGAACTGGTTGAGGTGTCGGATGCGACCTGAGGATCGTGCGGTCGTGCGCCTGCGCCCCAAAGCGGATGCGCGCGCGATTCGGCACGGGTATCCCTGGGTCTGGGACAGTGAAATGGTCACCGACCGCCGTACGCGATCTTTGGGCGCAGGCACGATTGCTGAGCTTCAGGATGCGGCGCGGGTGCCGCTGGCAACGGTTGCGGTCAACCCGGGCTCGCGACTGATGGCGCGGGTGCTGGACCGGGACCCAACGGCAGTGATCGACCGGGACTGGCTGCTGGCGAGGCTGCGTGCAGCGCTGGCACTGCGCACCGGCCTTTATGACGCGCCATTTTATCGATGGGTCCACGCCGAAGGCGACGGTCTGCCGGGTCTGGTGATCGACCGGTTTGGCGCGGCAGCGGTGGTCCAGCCCAATGCCGCCTGGATTGACGCGATGTTGCCGACGCTTTGTGCGGCGATCACCGAGCTGGCCCCGGATGTGCGCACGGTTGTCAAAAACGCCGGCGGTCGGGCGCGCGCAGCCGAGGGGCTGGACAATGTCTCGGCACTTCTGGCCGGACAGATCGACGGACCGGTCGAAGTGGCGATGAACGGAGCGGTATATCTGGCCGATCTGATGGGCGGGCAAAAGACCGGGATTTATTATGACCAGCGCGACAATCACGCCTTTTTCCAAAGACTTGCACGGGGCGCGCGGGTTCTCGATGTGTTTTCCCATGTCGGCGGCTTTGGGTTGGCGGCCCTTGCCGGCGGGGCGCGCGGCGCGCTTGCGCTTGACATCTCGCAACCGGCACTCGACCTGGCCCGACGCGGGGCCACGGCCATGGGCCGGGGCGATGATCTTCAGGCCCGGCGCGGCGATGCGTTTGCGATCTTGGGGGCGCTGGCGTCCGAAGCCGCAACCTTTGACGCGGTGGTCTGCGATCCGCCCGCATTTGCGCCGTCGAAAAAAGCGCTGGCGCAGGGTCTGCGCGCCTACGAACGGGTGGCGCGACTGGCCGCGCCGCTGGTGGCGCCGGGCGGATTTCTGGCGCTTTGTTCGTGCAGTCAGGCCGCCGAACCGCCCAAGTTCCTGGCCGCCTCGACGCGCGGGATCGGGCGCGCCGGACGCCAGGCGCAGCTGATCCACACCGGTTTTGCCAGCGCCGACCACCCGGTACTGCCGCAGCTTGGCGGTTCGGGCTATCTGAAGGCGCTGTTTTTCCGGCTGACGCCGTGAAGGTGCTGCTGGACACTTGCGTTCTTTTCCCCACGGTGATGCGCGAGGTTTTGCTGGGTGTGGCCACGGCCGGGCTCTACCAGCCGCTGTGGTCGGACCGTATCCTTCAGGAATGGGCGCGCGCCGCCGAGCGCCACGGCGATGGGGCCATGGCGCGCCTCGAGGTATCGGAAGTGGCTGCGGCTTTCCCGAGGGCCAGCGTGACGCCGCGGACCGGCGATATGCGCCGCCTGGTGCTGCCCGATCCGAACGATGTGCATGTCCTGGCCGCCGCCATCGCCGGGTCGGCCAGCCTCATCGTGACGCTGAACGCCAAGGACTTCCCCCGCCACACGCTGAACGCCGAAGGCCCGTCGCGCCAGGACCCGGACGCCTTTTTGCGCGCCCTTTGGGCCGAGGCCCCCGACGTGGTTGCGGCGGTAGCCGAGGCGGTTCGCGCCCGCGCCGAAGACCGGTCGGGCGCGCCCCAGCCACTGCGCGCGCTTTTGAAACGCGCGCGCCTGCCGAGGCTGGCCAAGGCATTGGGCTAGAGGCGCAGGGTTGCGCCGCGCTGTCGCGCGTCGCGACACCGAATTTCTTTTAAGGAAAGAAATTCACTAGGGGGCCAGCCCCCTCAGGCCGCAAGCGGCCTTTCACCTCCGAAGTATTTGCAAAACAATGAAATTTATTAGCAAGCAGAAGCTGTTACTGCGCCCAACTGGCCTCGAGCTTTTCGATCGCCGCGACCCGGTCGCCGGTTTTCGGGTGGCTCATCAGCCAGGCGGGCGGGGCCGACATGCCGGCGCCGGTCAGGCGTTCGAGTTTGGAAAACAGCGCTTTTTGCGCGGCGGTTCCGATCCCTGCCTTGGTCAGCAGCGCTGCGGCATAGGCGTCGGCCTCGTATTCGTCCGACCGGCTGAGGCGGGCCGCCAGCATGGTGGTCAGTGCCCCCGCGATCAAGACCCCGATGCCCGGCAGAAACCGGCTGAGAACCAGCGCCAGCGCGGTTCGCAGCGCATTCTGCCCGGAAAAGTCGATCATCCGGCGGCGCGAATGGCCAAGCGCCACATGCCCCAGCTCGTGCGCGATGACGCTGGCCATTTCCTCGGCGCTGACATCGCTGGCCCGGTATTTGTTGTAAAAGCCGCGCGTGATAAAGATGCGCCCGTCCGGCGCCGCCAGCCCGTTGATCGGGTCGATCTCGTAGATATGGACGCGGATGCGATCAAGGCCGAGCGCCATGGCCATATCGCCCATCAGCACGCCCAGAATCGGATCGGCCAGCTCGGTCGATTTGGTGTTCAGCTCGCGCGCCAGCCGCCAGGCCGAAAAGCGGTACATGATCAGGCCGTAAAGAACTGCCAGAATGATGGGACTGAACTTGAGCATAGCTCAGATATGGGGCACCGAGCGGCGCGAGGCAAGCCACGCAACGTTATTCGGGTCAAGGCTTGGCTATCACACCAAAGCTCCGGTCGATATCGCGTCGATGCGGATCGCGGTAACCGCGCCTTTGACGTATCGCGGACGCCTGCGCCAAAATCCCGCCCGCCGCTCACCGCCCAAGCGCCTTCATTCCGTCCTCGATACCGCTGAGCGTCATCGGCACCATCGGGCCACCCATGACCTCGCGGATCATTTGCAGGGACTGGGTGTATTGCCAATACCGCTCGGGCAGCGGGTTGATCCAAAGGTGCGCGGGCCATTGGTTGAACGCGCGGGTCAGCCAGGCCGCACCGGCCTCGGCGTTCCAGTGCTCGCCCGCCCCACCGGGCATGGCGACCTCGTAGGGCGACATCGACGCGTCGCCGACAAAGATGCACTTCCAGTCGGGTCCATAGGTTCTGAGGACCTCCGATGTCGGCGTCTGCTCGGACCAGCGCCGCGCGTTGTCGCGCCACACGCCTTCGTAAAGACAATTGTGGAAATAGAAGTATTCCAGATGCTTGAACTCGGCGCGGGCCGCCGAAAATAGCTCTTCCACTACCTTGATGTGCGGGTCCATCGACCCGCCGACGTCGAGAAATAGCAGCACTTTGACCGCATTGCGGCGTTCGGGCCGGGTTTGGACGTCGAGATAGCCATGTTCGGCGGTGGCCCGGATGGTGCCGCCGAGGTCAAGCTCGTCATCGGCCCCCTGGCGCGCCCATTTGCGCAGCCGCCTCAGCGCCACCTTGATGGTGCGCGTGCCCAGTTCAACCGTGTCGTCAAGGTTGCGAAATTCGCGCCTGTCCCAGACCTTGACCGCCCGCTAGTGGCGCGATTCAGACTGCCCTATGCGCACGCCTTCAGGGTTATAGCCGTAAGCGCCAAACGGCGATGTGCCCGCCGTGCCCACCCATTTCGACCCGCCCTGATGGCGGCCCTTCTGTTCGGCCAGCCGCTGGCGCAGGGTGTCCATCAGTTTCTCGAACCCGCCAAGCGCTTCGATCTGGGCTTTTTCGGCTTCTGACAGGTGTTTTTCGGCCATTTTCCTCAGCCAGTCCGCGGGCAGGTCCAGCGCCTCGATCACGGCTTCGGTCGGGATCTCTGTCAGTCCCGAGAACGCGGATTGAAAGGCCCGATCAAACTTGTCGAGATGGCGTTCATCCTTGACCATCGCGGTCCGGGCCAGAAAATAGAACCCGTCAACATCATAGGTGGCAAGCCCCGCGGCCACAGCTTCGAGAAACACCAGATATTCACGCAATGTCACCGGAACGCCGGTGCGGCGCAGGGTTTCAAAGAACGGAACAAACATCGTCGGCCTCAAACGGTGCGCACGACGATGATCGCAATAACCAGGCCGATGATCGCGAAAATGATGCCGTGAACGGCGGCGTATTGCAGCATGTCCAGGCGATCGCCCTGCGCCCGGCGCGCGCGCCTGAGGCCAACCAGCGATCCGATAAGAAATCCGACGATGGCAAAGGTCATCCTGGCGTTCCCCTTGGTCCGGTCGGTGCCAGCGACGCGATCTCGAACAGGCGGCGGGCGACATCTTCGGCGTTGCCAAAGCCATAGCGCGCCCAACCCAGCCCCTCGCCGCGCACGATCTCGGCCTCGGAATTCCGGTCCAATAAATCAAGCGCCTCGGCCTTGATCAACAGCAGTGTCGCCAGCAGGGCTGCGTTTTCGGACCTCGCCACCACCCGCAGATGGTCGTTCGAGATCTCAAGTGCCGCGCCCGGTTCGCCGGCGCTCAGGGAAAACGCCGCCAGCTGCATGCCGACATGGGCGGCCTGGATCGCGGTGTCATCGGAATTGCCATAGATCGTGGCGGCATGGAAAAACGAGCTGAGCGCCAGGTCGCCCTCTTGGCCAAGCGACAGACGCGCCAGCAAAAAATGCGAGAACGCCAGGCGCGTGTCGGTCCAGCCGCGCGACCGTGCGATGACCAGCGCCCGCTCGGCGGCGCGCAGACGACGGGCGCGACCGGTGTTGGGGGCCAGCGCGCGTTCGACCTCGTCGATCCACAAGCGCGGTGTTTCGATGGCGTTGGCAATGCCCCTGCTGCGCGCGTGCGGGTTCAGGCGGGACAAGATCACCGGCAGGCGGCGCGCGACCTGATCGCGTGCCATGCCGCTGGTCAGCTCGGGCGCGTAGGTAACGCGCAACATCAGCATGTCGAAACCGGTCAGCACAGTGTGAAAATTGTCGTCGTTGAAGACCGAATTGTTGAGCCGGTAGAGGTCATTGAGCGGACCAAGCGCCTGCGCCAGCTCTTCGTGCAGGCAGTCTCGCATTTCCTGTGGGGCGACGTCACCGGGCAAAAAGATCGCAGCCGTACTGCGGGTGCTCAGCGCCGCCCAATCGTGGGCGTTTGACCTGCGGCTGGCTCGAAAATCGTCCCAGTTGGTCGCATTGGGCACCACAAAACAGGCGGCCTGGGGCAGGATCCGCTGGAGCTGGCGACGCGGAATGGTCTCGACGGTAATGTTGGCCGCTTGATCGGCGGGCACTTGGGTTATGTCGATGCCCGCCTCGCGACGCAGGCGGTCCAGCAGGGCCTCAAAATCGGCAGCCAGGCTGGCGCTCTGGTTGGTGCCGGTCAGGCGCACCGTGATCGGGCCTTCAAAGCGGCTGAAGACGGGCAGGGCACGCCCGCTTTCCATTGCAAAGCTCAGTTCCAGAAAGTCGCGCGCAAGTTCGGCATTGGTGCCGCCGGGCGGGGCGTGGCGCTGCGGCGCGAAAACTTTCATCGGCGGCAGGATTGCATCGAAATTGGCACGTCGCTGCGACAGGTCCGCGTTGTTTGGCACTGCACAGGCAGTCAGACACCCCAACAATATGACCGGCAGTCCGCGCAGCATCGCTTCAGCTCCGATTATAGCGGATAAAGGGCGTCAGGGTGCCGATCCGGTCATAAAGTCGGCGCGCGGTCTGATTGAAGTCCTGCGTCAGCCAATAGGTTGATCCGGCCCCGTGGGCGTCGGCACCAGCATAGACCGCCTCGATCAGTGCCCGGCCCAACCCGGTGCCGCGTGCCGCATCATCGACCCACAGATCCTGAAGATAACAAGTGTCGGCAATCGACCAGCCGTGGCGGTGAAACAGGTAATGGGCCAGACCTCGTGGCTGGCCATCGACACGCGCTATGAGCCCTGAAAAGTCGCGTGGATCGTCGCCCAGCAGGCGCTGAAAATAGACGTCGTAAACGTCGTCCGGCACTGCGGAATCGTAAAACGCAAGGTAGCCCGCCCACATGCGCCGCCATTCCGGTTCGTCGGCGGGCCGCAGCGGGCGAATTTCAATCGAGCGATCAGTGGGCATTGATCTTGGGTCCAACTTTGAAAGTGCGAATCTGGCGGTATGAACTGGCCAAGTCAAATGGTCCCGGGCGCGTTTGCCCACCCTGTTGCGCGCAAGCACCGCGCTGGTGTCGCTCATCGCTGCCCCCGCGCCATAAAGGCCAGGCGCTCGAAAAGCTGCACGTCCTGTTCGTTTTTCAACAACGCGCCGTAAAGACGGGGCAGGGCGTTGACGCCGTCGCGCCTCAGGTCCTCGGGGGTCAGATCTTCGGCCAGCAGCAGTTTCAGCCAGTCCAATACCTCGGACGTCGACGGGCGCTTTTTCAGCCCCGGCGTGTCGCGCACCTCGAAGAACTGGGTCAGCGCGGTGCTCAGCAGCGCATCCTTGATGCCGGGATGATGCACCGCGACAATGGCCTTCAGCGTCTCGAGGTCGGGAAACCGGATATAGTGAAAAAAACAACGTCGCAGAAAGGCGTCGGGCAGTTCTTTTTCGTTGTTCGATGTAATGATGACGACCGGTCGATTGCGGGCCCTGATCGTTTGTGCGGTCTCGTAGACGTGAAATTCCATCTGGTCGAGTTCCTGCAGCAGGTCATTGGGAAACTCGATGTCGGCCTTGTCGATCTCGTCGATCAGCAGCACCACCTTGGTGTCGGCCTCGAACGCCTGCCACAGCTTTCCCTTGCGGATATAATTGGCGACGTCATGGACGCGCTCGTCGCCCAGCTGGCTGTCGCGCAGGCGGCTGACCGCGTCATATTCGTAAAGCCCCTGCGCCGCTTTGGTGGTCGATTTTATGTGCCATTCGATGATCTCAAGTCCCAATGCCTGGGCCACCTGGCGGGCCAGTTCGGTTTTGCCGGTGCCGGGCTCGCCTTTGACCAATAACGGGCGTTCCAGCGTCACTGATGCATTGACCGCAACAGTCAGATCCTCGGTGGCCACATAGGCGTCGGTGCCCGTAAACTTCATTTTTTTGAACCTCATAGTGGCACTTGTGCCAGTTGATCACCCTCTATCGCAGGTCTTTGATACGAGCAATGCGATCACCTAGTGACAAGGTCCAAGGACTCAGCTAAATCCCCGCTCGGGAGAGTGCCGGATGTCAAACAGAGTCACAATGAATGGGTCCGGCAATAAGAGGGGAAAATTTGTGAAAGCGGAAATATTTCTGCCGGAGGATTACCGGCCTGTCGAAGACGAACCCTTTATGAACGGTCGCCAGCTTGAATGGTTTCGCAGGGAATTGCTGGCGCAAAGGACCGATATTCTGGACGAAAGCAAGACAACTATCGCCGGACTTCAAGGTGCGACGCGCAACATTCCCGACATTGCCGACCGCGCCAGCGAGGAAACCGACCGCGCGCTTGAACTGCGCATTCGCGACCGTCAACGCAAATTGGTGGCCAAAATCGACGCCGCGATCCGGCGAATCGACGAGGGAGAGTTCGGCTATTGTCGCGACACCGGCGAACAGATTTCGCTGCAGCGTCTGGTGGCACGGCCGACCACCACCCTGAGCCTCGAGGCGCAGGAACGTCACGAGCGCCGCGAAAAGGTTCACCGCAACGACTGACACTCCGATGACTGAACGCTCAAAAACCACCGGTTGCCCCAGCAGGCGCCGGTGGTTTTTGTTTGCGCGGTGACTGTGCCGCACGAAATTGGCGTTATTGGCGGCGGCGTTGCTGGTCTGGCGGCGGCGCTGGCGTTGGCGCGCGCCGGATTTGACGTCACCGTTTACGAACAGGGCTCAGCGATCACCGAATTTGGTGCGGGCCTGCAGATCAGCCCCAACGGCGCTGCGGTGCTCGATCATCTCGGTCTGACCGAAGGTCTGGACCAGGCCGGGATCCGCGCCCAAGCGGTCAGTCTGATTGACGGACCGAGCGGGCGCCCGGTAGCGCGCTTTGATGTGTCGCAGGGTGTCGCGGGCCGGGGATATTACTTCCTGCACCGGGCCGATATGGTGTCGATGCTGGGCACTGCGGCGAAGGATGCCGGAGCGCGGCTGAAACTCGGCCAGCGCGTGGTTGCAATTGAAGACCCAAAGCCCGAGGCGCGGCTGATCTTTGAAAACGGTGCCAGCGCGGCGCATCCCCTGGTCGTCGTCGCCGATGGTGTGCATTCGGTGGCGCGGGCCGCTCTGGACCTGGGGCACAAGCCGAGTTATTCTGGCCAGGTCGCCTGGCGCGCGCTGGTGCCCATGGACGGCCCGCTTGACCCGCTGGTGCGGGTCCACATGGGGCCGGGGCGGCATCTGGTCCACTACCCGCTGGCGGGCGGCAGACTGATGAACATCGTGGCGGTCGAAGAACGCACCGAATGGGCCGCCGACGGCTGGTCAATCCCGGGCGATCCGGCGCAGCTTTGCGCCGCGTTTTCCGGCTTCGCACTGCCGGTCCGCGATCTGCTTGGCGGCGTCGAGGACGTGCATCTCTGGGGTCTGCACCATTATCGGGTGCTCGAACATTGGTCGAAAGGCCCGGTCTTGCTGATCGGCGATGCGGCCCATCCGATGCTGCCGTTCATGGCCCAGGGGGCCAGTTTGGCGCTGGAAGACGCGGGCGTTCTGGCGCGGCTGCTTAGGGGTAAGTCGGACATCAGCAGCGCATTGGAACATTTTGAAAATATACGGAAAAACCGCGTAGAGCGCATCGTCGCGGCGGCCCGCGCCAATGGCCGGAACTACCATCGGCGCGGCCTGTCAAAAATCGCCGCGCACCTGGCCCTTGGGCTCGGACAGCGCCTGGCACCCGGTCTTGTTACCCGTCGCTTTGACTGGATTTATGCGCACGACGCCGTGGCTCAGGCATCAAGCTCCACCACCACCGGCACGTGATCGGAAGGTTTTTCGCCGCTGCGCACCCTTGCATGGATCTCGCAGCCGACCAGCAGATCGGCGCATTGCGGGGTCAGCAGGAAATGATCGATCCGGATGCCGTCGTTGCGGTCCCAGGCCCCGGCCTGAAAATCCCAGAATGAATAATGCCCGCGCGCCGCCTCGCGGGCTCGGAACGCCTCGGTAAAGCCAAGGTTCACAATGCGCCGCCAGGCCCGCAGAGATTCGGGCCGGTAAAGCGCATCGCCCTCCCAGGCTTGCGGCCGCTTGGCGTCTTCGGGTTGCGGGATGATGTTGTAATCCCCGGCCATCAACGCCGGTTCTTCACCCGCCAACAGGTCGCGCGCGCGCGCCTCCAAGCGCTCCATCCAGGCGAGTTTATAGTCAAACTTCGGCCCCGGTACCGGGTTGCCGTTGGGCAGATAAAGCCCGCAGAGACGCACCGCGCGCGCGCCGACCACCGTGGCCTCGATCCACCGCGCCTGCGCATCGCCGTCGTCGCCAGGCAGACCGCGCGTTACGTCCTCCAGTGGCAATTTCGACAGAATCGCCACCCCGTTGAATGACTTTTGTCCATGGGTTTCAACGTTATAGCCCCGGTCCTCGAACAGCTCGCGCGGGAAATTTTCGTCAATCGACTTGATCTCCTGCAACAACACAACGTCCGGGTTGGCCTCGTCCAGCCAGGCCGGCAGGGCGATCGACCGGGCCTTGACGCCGTTAATGTTGAACGTGGCGATGCGCATGAAACGACTATCCGGCACCCGCGCGCGTGCCGCAAGCGTTCAAACCGAACCCGGTGTGATCGTCCACAGCGCCAGCCGCCCGTCGGGCTCGGTCAGCCGGTAATAGGGGCCGATTTTGTAGACTTCCGAGCATTTCAGCGCCAGATCCTCGTTTTCGCGGCAGAACATTCCGTCGACGACGTGCCAAAGGCCACCGTGTGGGTCGGCCCAGGCACCACCCGCGTCGCGCGCGTGGTGGGTGCCGTCGGCGTTGATCTCCCATATCCAGTCTTCGTTCGGCTCGACAAAGCTGACGCCCGACAGCGACACCGTGATCGCCTCGTCAATCAGACGGACCCCGCCAAGCGCGACAAGTTCGTCCGGTGTGTCGGCGGAAAAGATCGCCTGACGGCTGACCCCAAACCCAAGATCGCCAACCGCGCAGGCCGACAACAAAAGCGGCGCCGCCAGAAATGCGAGAGAATTTTTCATGTGATTGCCCTGCTCCGAGCCTTTGTTTTGCCTATGCTACTTCAGGACGAGGGCCAGGTCACTAGCGCGATGCAGCCGTGTCGGTAACACGCGATATGTCCGGTTTATGTACCAGATGATCTGTCCGGTTTTAGAACGCCTCCAAGCCATGGAGGGAGGCGATGCGTCGGACGGAGCAGGTACAGGGACTGAGATTGATGAAGTTCGAGGAGGTTTA
>JAKZRT010000183.1:0-23193 GCA_047518005.1 Brevirhabdus sp. | reverse complement strand
GAAGCCTCGGAGATCCGCCGCCCCATCGCTCCGTCCGAACAAATCCTCGCGGTTTCGCCGAACTTCGATCGCGCCTCTGACAGACGACAGCGAAATCACTCAACACCGAAATCCAACGCGCAAGTCCGACACACTGCTAGGCTGGCAGAAAGCGCCCTGACCCGCCGAACCCCGCCGGTCCAATTGCTTAAATCCAGTGTTGATGGCATTAAGCGCAAACTTAATGGCCGGATGGCAGAAGCTGGGGCAGCCGCATGAAAACCACGTTTCGCGACGTGAAAGAGGATATCCGGCGCCGGATCGTGGCGGGCGACTGGGCGCCCGGCCACCTGGTCCCGAACGAGGTCGATCTGGCCCGCGAATTTGACTGTGCGCGGGCCACGGTGAACCGGGCGATGCGCGAGCTGGCCGAAGAGGGCCTGGTCGAACGCAAGCGCAAGGCGGGCACACGGGTGCGCATGTCGCCGGTCAGGCACGCCAAGTTCAACATCCCGCTGGTGCGCCAAGAGATCGAGACGCGCGGGCTGGCCTATCGCTATGCGCTGATCAGCCGCGATATTGCGGCAACGCCGGACTGGCTGCGTGCACGCCTTAGCCTGGCCGGCGACAGTCGGGTTCTGCATCTGGCGTGCATGCATTTGGGCGACGGCAGCCCTTATCAGTTCGAGGATCGCTGGATCAATCTTGCCGCCTTGCCGGAGGCCGCTGATGCGGATTTCTCGCAAACCGGGCCGAACGAATGGCTGATCGCCACAGTGCCGTATTCGGACGCCGAGATCGCTTTTTCGGCAACCAGCGCCGACCCCGATCTGGCCCGGCACCTTGGCTGCGCGCCCGGCGACGCGCTGTTTCTGACCGAGCGGTCAACCTGGTGGCAGGCGCAGGCGATCACCTACGTGCGACTGTATTTCCAGCGCGGCCACCGGATGACGACCCGGTATTAGGACCCTGCCCGGGGATATTTTCACTACGAAAAAGCCTGAATTTCATCGTTTCAAAAATACTTCGGGGAGCGCGAGGGGCAGCGCCCCTCGCCCCGTGGCGACGCCGCAGGCGGCGCAACTCCCGCTGCCAGTCCGGGGGCTACAGCCAGAATTTTTCCTGAACCGTGGCGACCCGCGCCACGCCACCCAGTGTCACTTTCAGCCGCGTTCCCGCAGCCCAAAAACCGGACCCGATCATGGCAATCGCGACGTTGGTCTGGAAATCCGGCGACCAGGCGGCCGAGGTGACTTGGCCCGCTGGCACGCCGTCGTGGGTCAGCGGCCAGGGGTCGACGTTGAGTGGCACCGGGTCGCCTGATATCGCCAGCGCGCGTATCTGCCGGTTCGGCCCCATCGCGGCAGCCCGGCCAAGTGCGGCTTTCCCGATATGGTCGATGTCGGCCGGAAGGTCGCAGAACCTGCCCAACCCGCATTCGAACGGCGTGTTTTCAAGCCTCATGTCGTTGCCATAGCTCAAAAGCCCGGCTTCGATCCGCTCGATCAGGTTGGGGCATCCGGCCCGCACATTCAGATCGGCACCGGCCTCGAAAAGCGCGTGCCAGAGCGGCATGCCCAGCTCGGCACCCTCAACATAGATCTCAAACCCACCCTGCTTGGAATATCCGGACCGTGCGACGATCAAATCGCAGCCCATGAAAGCCAGCCGCCGGTGTCGGAAAAACCCAACGTCGCGGACTTGATCGCCGAATACGCGCGCCATCAGCGCCTGCGCCCGAGGCCCCTGAACCGCCAGCGGAAAAACCTGCGGTTCGCGAACCGCGACGTCCATCTTCAGCCCCAGGGCCAGACCCTTGACCCAATAGGCCAGGTCGCTGTCGGCGATCGACAGCCACCACCGGTCTTCACCCACACGAAGGGCGACCGGATCGTTCAGCATGCCGCCGGCATCGTCGACCACCGGCACATAAAAGCACTGATCGTCCTTCATCTTGCGCAGATCGCGCGGGGTCAGAAGCTGCATCAGGCGCGCCGCATCCGGGCCGACAAGCTCGACCTGGCGTTCGACCGAGACATCCCAGATCTGGACCTGGGTCTTGAGGTGGCGATAGTCCGCTTCCAGTCCTTTGAACACCGCGGGCAAAAGCATGTGGTTGTAAACCGTGTAGCCCGTCACGCCCGCCGCTTCGACGCCCGGTGTAAAGGGCGTTCGGCGCAGTCGGCGGGACCACGAGATCGAGGTCATTCAAGGGCTCGATGTTTGGGCATCACGTCGCCTCAGCCTTCGCCGAAACCCTTGGGAATGGGCAGATCGGGCAGGCCCTCGGCCCGCTTTTGCAAGGCACGACCGATGACCACACGACTGATTTCTGTCGTGCCGTCGACGATGCGCAACATTTGCGCCAGCCGCGACAGCCGGTCGAGGCCATAGGGTTTCAAAAGCCCCATGCCGCCCAGCACCTGGGTGCAGGTCAGGGCCGCCCTGACCGCGCAATCGGGCACGAAACTTTTGGCGTGTGCCGCCATCACCGGACCCTCGGGCGTGCCAAGCGCATTGGCGGCGGCGCGGTACAAAAGGCGTGATGTTTCGAGATCGGTGGCCACGTCGCCCAGCATCCATTGGATACCCTCCAGATCGAGGTTGACGCCGCCAAACATCTTGCGGTTCTTGGCGTAGGCAAGCGCGGTGTCCAGCGCCGCCTCGATCAACCCGCAGCAGCCCGAGGCAATCGAGACCCGCGCAATGTCGATCGCCATCAGCGAGCCTTGCAGGCCCTGACCCACGGGCAAGATAATGTTGTCGTCGCTGACCACCACGTTTTCCATGTACATCTCGGCAAGCGGCAGGAAATTGAAGCTGGCGGTGTCGTAGCGCGGCCCAAAGCTCAGGCCGGGAGTGTCTTTGGGTATGGCGATCATCGCCATGTCCTTGTGGCCGGGCGCGTCGCTGGTCTTGACGACGGTGAAATAAACATCGGCCTCGCCAGCCAGACTGACCCATGCTTTAGCACCATTGATGGTCCAGGTGCCGTCGGCGTTAACCTGGGCGCGCGAATACATGTTGGCGGCGTCCGAGCCCGACTGGGGTTCGGTCAGCGCGAAATTGGCCAGCTTGCGGCCCGAGGTCAGATCACGCGCCCAGGCCGCCTTGAATGCCTCGGTGCCGAACCCGCAGGCGGCAAAGGCACAGATATTGTGCATAGACAGCGCGAATGCATAGGCCCCGTCGCCCTTGCCAAGTTCTTCGTAGACCTGAATGCCGTCGCCCAGGGGCAACCCCTGACCGCCGAATTCCTCGGGCGCATAAAGGCCGGTCAGCCCAAGTGCTGCTGCATGATCCGACGCGGCGCGCGGCCAGCGGCCCGTGTTGTTCCAGGCGTCGATATTGGGCGT
This sequence comes from Brevirhabdus sp., assembly GCA_047518005.1. Classification (GTDB taxonomy): domain Bacteria; phylum Pseudomonadota; class Alphaproteobacteria; order Rhodobacterales; family Rhodobacteraceae; genus JAKZRT01. The sequence goes on along the minus strand of JAKZRT010000183.1, from coordinate 19,858 downwards.
GATAACGTCCCGCGCATGCTGGCGGGCGTTGCTGAGGATTTGATCCAGGTTTGCGGGCATGGTGCCTCCGGTTTTGGCGCGCGGATAGCCCGACATATTGCAGTTCTATTCGACCATCAATTCCAATTTCCGCCGACCGGAAGCCCGGCGCCGGCAACGCACAAAATCCGGCACTTTATCGGGCGCCGTGGATGCCTGATGTGCGACGCGTGGCTTTCTTGACAGTGCCCTCGAGGTGATTACCTATTAAACACACCAACTGACAGGCAAATTTCCGCGTCACCGCCGACCGCTGGACAAGTCCAGAGCGCAGCGACCAGAAACAGGACAATAGTGCAATGACAGGATTTTCGTCCCGGCGTTCATTTCTTGGTATGACCACGAGCATTGCGGCGGTCGCTCTGATGCCGGCCACCAGTTTTGCACAGGATGCTGTTGCCATTCTTCGGACGGCCTTCGACAACTGGCGCGCCGAAAGCTCGCACGCGGTTCTTGAAATGGAGATCAGGCGCGCCTCGGGCACCCGCTCGATGTCGCTGGACAGCTGGACCCAGGGCGAAGACAGGGCGCTGGTCCGGTTTACGGCACCGGCCCGCGACGCGGGCAACGCGACGCTGCAACTGGGCAACGCCACGTACATGTTCAACCCCAAGCTCAATCAGGTGATCAAACTGCCCGCCTCGGCGATGGCGCAAAGCTGGATGGGGTCGGATTTTTCCTACGAAGACCTGTCGCGGTCGGAAAGGGTCATCGAGGATTACACCCATAAGCTGCTGCGCAGCGAGACCCAGGGCGGCCAGCGCGTCTATGTGATCGAAAGCGTGCCGAAACGGGGGGTGCCGGTGGTCTGGGGCAAACAAGTGCTGAGCGTGCGCGCCGACGGCGTGCTGATGGCGATGGAATACTTCGATCAACTGGGCAAGCGGGTGCGGATCATGACCACGGACCGGGTTGCGATGATCGGCGGACGGCCGTATCCGGCGGTCATGATCATGCGCGCCGACGCCACACCCGGCCAGTTCACGCGGGTAACCACCAGTTCGGCAGAGTTTGACATTTCGATCCCGTCGTATCTGTTCACCAAATCCAACCTGCAAAATCCGCGGGACTGAACCATGATCCTCTCGCTTGCCTGGCGCAACATTTGGCGACAGCCGATCCGCACCGCGCTGTCGGTTCTGGGCATGGCGTTCACGTCGATGCTGCTGGTGTTCATGGCGTCGTTTCAGTTCGGGTCCTACGACACGATGAAAGAAAGCATGTTGCAGTTCACCGACGGGCACGGGCAGTTTCAGCCCGAGGGGTACAAGGACGACCCGGACATTTCGCGGGTGATCGCCGACCCGGAGGCTTTGCTGGCCAATCTGAGCACGGTTCCGGGCGTATCTGCAGCCGCCGCGCGCGCCACGGGATTCGCGTTGCTGGCCAATGGCGAACGGACGTTTGCGGCGATGATCATGGGGGTGGACCCAAGGAACGAGCCCAAAGTGTCGAACCTGTCCGAGCGCGTGCTTGCCGGGCGCGCGCTGACCCCAAAGGACGAACAGGCGATTGTTCTGGGCAGCGGGCTGGTGCGCAATCTGCGCCTGGAACTTGGCGACCCGGTGACCATGCTGGGCTCGGGCATGGACGGGTCGGTGGCGGCGGATGTTCTGACGCTGGTCGGGATATTTGAGACCAAAGTTCCCGAAATCGACCGGTCGATTGCCCAGATGCCGCTGACGCGGTTCGTGGACAGCTTTCTGATGGAGGGCGCGGTCAACACCATCGCCGTGGCGGGTGATACCCTGCGCGATGTGGTGCGCGCCGATGCGCGGCTGAAGGGTATCGCGGGCGATCATGGCGTTCTGTTCCTTGGCTGGTCCGAACTGCGCCCGGACGTCGAGGAAAGCATCAGGCTCGACATGTCGACGTCGATGCTGATGTATTCGACGCTGGTGATCGTCGTGGTTTTTATCATCCTCAACACGCTTTACATGTCGGTGCTGGAGCGCACCCGCGAATTTGGCGTTTTGCTGGCCATCGGCATGACCCCAGGTCGCATCGGGCGCATGGTCTGGCTGGAAATCACGTTCTTGTCGCTGGTTGGCAATGGCGTCGGCATGGCCCTGGGCATCGCGCTGACCGCCTATTTTCAGCAGGTCGGCATCGGCATCGAAAGCATGGACGAGGTTTACGCCGAATGGGGCCTGCCGTCGCGGTTTTACCCGGCGATGACGCCGTTTCGGGTGCTGCTGGGGCCAACCGTGCTGATCAGCGCCATCGTGTTGATGGGCATCGTGCCCTACCGCCGGGTGCTGGGCCTGGAACCGGTCGAGGCGATGGCCGCATGACCGGTACCCTGCGCACTTTCATGGCTCTGGCGTGGCGCAACCTCTGGCGCAATTCGCGGCGCACGGCGATCACGCTGGTGGTGGTCAGCGTCGGGCTGTGGTCGATCCTGTTTTTCAACTCGTTTCTGAATGCCTGGACCGGCGCCAGCAAGGAAACCGCCCTCGGGCTGTTGATCGGGTCGGGGCAGATACACGCCGAAAGCTATCTGGACGATCCCCGGATCGAGGCGCTGATGGAACCGCCGGACCCTGCACTTGGTGCAGCGCTGGCCGCCCCGGTCGTGTCCGACTGGGCGGTTCGCCTTGCCATGCCCGGCGTTGTTGTGAGCGAATACAAGACCCTGCCGATGACGCTGGTGGGGGTGAACCCCGAGGCCGAGGCGCGGCTGTCGTCGATCCCCGGCAAGGTCGCCCTGGGCCGGTACCTGAGCGGGCCGGACGACGATGGCATCGTGCTGGGCCTGCATATGGCCGAGCGGCTGAAAACCGGGCTCGGGCGGCGAGTGATCTTGATGTCGCAAAACGCCGAGGGCGCGTTGTCCGAGCAAAGCTTTGACGTTGTCGGGCTATTTGATGCGGATCAGGCGACCGAGGATTTTTTCGGGTTTGTCGGCTTGCAGACCGGGCAAGCGTTTCTGCGGCTGGATGACGAAATTTCGCAGATCGTGGTGCGGCTCGTCGAGACCGCCGAGCTGGACCCGGCCTTTGCGGCGCTGCGCGCGGCCGCCCCTGATCTGGACGTGCGCACCTGGAAACAGCTGAACATCTTTCTGGCCAGCAGCGACGCGGCAATGGGCGTGTTCATCTTCGTCTGGCTCGGCGTTGTCTTTTCGCTGATGGCGATCGGCATCGTGAACACGCAACTTATGGCGGTCTTCGAGCGCACGCAGGAATTTGGCCTGCTGCGCGCATTGGGGATGAAACCGCGGCTGGTCCTGCTGATGGTGACGTTTGAATCGGCCGTGCTGATCGGGGCTGGCGTTTTGCTTGGTGCGCTGCTGGCGGCGCTGACGATCTGGAGCCTGAGCGACGGTATCGACCTCAGCGCCTTTTCGCGCGCGGTCGAAATGTTTCAGGGAGGCGATGTCATCTATCTGAAGTACCACGCCGACGGGTTCGTCAAATTCCCGCTGGTGATCTGGGTCTTGGGCGTTCTGGTGGCGCTTTGGCCGGCGCACCGCGCGTCGAAATGCAGCCCCGTCGAAGCCATGCAGCGGACAACCTAGCAAGGAAATCAACACCATGGACCCGATTTTAACCTGTCGCGCTGTGACCAAGACCTATGGGTCGGGTGACTTGGCGGTGCATGCGCTGGTTGACGTTGATCTGGACATCGGGGCCGGTGATTTCGCGACGCTCGCGGGGCCGTCGGGGTCGGGCAAGACCACGCTTTTGAACATGATCGGCGCGCTGGATCATCCGACTTCGGGCGCGGTGGCACTTGGCGGTCAGGCGCTGAGCGGGCTCAACATGGGTCAACTGACCGAGCTGCGGCTGAGAAATGTCGGCTTCGTCTTCCAGTCCTACAACCTGATCCCGGTCCTGTCAGCGCGCGAAAACATCGAATTTGTGCTGGAGCTTCAAGGCGTGGCCAAGCGCGACCGGCGCGACCGGGCGATGCGCGCGCTGGCGGACGTCGGGCTGGGCGGGCTCGAGGACCGGCGACCGGGGGCCATGTCGGGCGGACAACAGCAGCGCGTCGCGGTGGCGCGCGCGCTGGTCTCGCGCCCGGCGATTGTACTGGCCGATGAACCGACCGCAAATCTCGACAGCGAGAACGCGATTGATCTGGTCGACCTGATGCGCCAGCTGAACCAGGACCTGGGCACCACCTTTCTGATGGGCACCCACGACGTTCGGGTTTTGGAGCGCAGCGAACGGCATATCGAAATGCGCGACGGGAGGATCGCCGGTGATACGCGCCGCTAGGCATTTTCTGGCGCTGGCCCTGGCAGCCGCGGCGACCCCGGCCCAGTCGGGCGACCTGCGGTTCCGCACCGAGCTTGGGATTTCGCAGGCCCGGTCGGACCTGTCCAGCCTGGCCACGGCGCTTGGGTATTCGGACGTTTCAAACACCACCGCAGGGTTCAGGGCGATGTGGACCCAGGCCGCCGGACCGCTGCGGTTCCAGGCCCACGCCATCCTCGCCGCTGTGCAGGGCGACGCCGTGGCTTACGGGACCGCCCTGGCCCCCTATCTGCCGCCGCCGGTGCCGTTCACGCTTTTTGATCTGACCCACACGTCGATGCCCGATGCCGAGACGGTGCGCATTGCAGCGCTGGACCGCGCGTCGGTTGCGTTTTCCGGCGATCATCTGGTGGTCAAGATTGGCAGGCAGGCGATCACTTGGGGTGGCGGGCTGGTGTTTCATCCGACCGACATCGTGGCGCCGTTTTCACCGAGTTCGATCGACACTGCCTATAAACCCGGCGCCGACATGGTTTATGGGCAGTATCTCTTTGACGGTGGTGCCGACATCCAGGCGATCGCCCTGCCCCGCCCGGCAACCCCCGGCGGTCCGATCGACCCCGACCAATCCACGTTCGCGGTTCTCGCCAGCGCCAGCCTGGGTGCCATAGACGCCCGGTTGATGGCGGCGCGCGACCGGACCGACGCCGTGGTCGGCCTGGGGGCCAGCGGCCCTTTGGGCGGGGCATCGTGGACCGTGGAAATCGTCGACTGGCGGCTCACGGGTGGCGACGCCGACCGGTCGTGGATTTTCAACATCACCACGTTCGGACGTTTGGGGTCCTGGAACGCCTCGTATTTTGCGGAAGCGTTTCACAATGGCTTTGGCGTCGATGGCTCGGTGCCGCTTGACGCCTTGCCCGCCGCCCTGACCAAGCGCATGTCCACGGGCCAGGTCTTTTACGCAGGCCGGGATTTTCTGGCGCTTGGCGCGCAGATACAAACCTCGCCGGCGCTCTCTGTCGCGCCCTCGGCAATCATCAGCCTGAACGACGGAAGTGTATTGGTATCGGCCCAGATCAATTATTCGCTCGGCGACAACACCGATCTGTCGCTGAGCCTATTTCAGCCCATTGGCGCGGAAGGCTCTGCGTTTGGCGGGCGCGAGACCAGCGTCGGGTCAGGCGAATATTTCGGGCCGGCGCGGGCGGCTGACTTGCGGGTCGTTCATTTTTTCTGACGCAGGCGACGCGGTCCGATGAATAACCGGAGCCGTCGCTGGCTCGGCTTTCAAAGTCGGGGCGATTGGCGCATAACCGACAGCGGTGCCAGATCCAGGTCACCAAGGACGGCGGCGTGGGCGTTGTAGTTAAAAATGAACCGGTCTGACCCGGCCTCTCGGACCCTTACGCCAGTTGGCATGGGTGTTGTCACGACGCCCAGTGCAGCGCAGGACTGTTGCAAAATTCGGGTCAGCGCGGTCGCATCTGGCCATCCGCCCAAATAGGCCAGCGACATGTCGCCGACCAGGACCGGTTCGCCGCTCGGCGTCGCCTCGAGCACCGGGGCGTCGGTTTCCAGAATTTCGAAATAGCCTTCAATCGCGCCGCCTTTTTCGAGGCGAATTGACACGCCCGGTCGCAGGCTTTCGACCCGAACGACGGTCACGTTCAACTGTTGAAACGCTGGCGGAAGCGGCACGGGTATCTGCATATCGTGCGTGCGCGCGCCGCTGCGCGGCCCGATCAGCGCCAGCCCTTCGCAGTCGCTCAGCGCCGATTTCAGGTCGTCCGGCATGTGCAACAGACCCGGCGCCAGGATCAGACGGTAGCCCGAGAAATCACCGGTGCTGGCGGGCAAGATGTCAACCGACAGGCCAAGGGCCCGCATCGCTTTGTAGGCCCCAAACACCAATGAAAAATAATCGAGGTGCCGCCCGTGCGGCTGGATATCCCAACCCTGCGCGGCGTCATAGTCGAACACAAGCGCCACCGGGCAGCGGGTGACGTCAACGTCCGGTGCCGCGCCGAGTTCCCGGGCCACCTGGCGCGCCTCGGCCATCGCCGGGGCTTCCTGATCATCGGGGCGCAGCATGCCGGCATGCATTTGTTCCTGGGCATACGGCACCTGCCGCCAGCGAAAGTAACACACCGCTTCGGCACCATGTGCGAACGCCTCCCACGTCCACAGGCGCACCATTCCAGGCAGCGGGATCGGATTGTAGGCAGCCCAGTTGACCGGCCCGGGCTGTTGTTCCATCACCCACCAGCGCCCGCGCCCGACGGCCCGATAAAGATCGTGGTGAAACGCCTGAAAGTCCGGATCGCCTTGACGGACAAACGCAATTTTATGGTCGTCGCTGGCATCAATACGATCTTCCAGGAACCCGAGAGGATAGCTGTCCCAACTGGCGAAATCCAAATCGTCACCGACTTTGAAATGGTCAAAATCCACTGCCCGACCCATGAAATTATGGGTTATCGGCGCGTCCGAATATTTGCGGATGATGTCGGCCTGCCGTTTGTTGAATCGCACAACCTGATCCGAGCTGAAACGGCGAAAGGCGATCTGATGCGCCGGGTTCGGCGCAGTCACAGTCAGGTTCGGCAGATCGATCTCGTCGAAGTTGGCATAGTCCATCGACCAGAATTCATTCCCCCAGGCGCGGTTCAGGTCCGCGATGGCACCGTCATTTCCAACGCCCGGATATTCCAATCGAAGCCATTCACGAAAGGCGCCAGCCGCGGCGGCGCTGTAGGAAATCGTGGTGCTGTGGCAGCCAAATTCGTTATCGGTTTGCCAGGCCGCGACATGCGGATTGTGCCCGTATCTTTGTGCCAGGACTTCGACAATCCGGTCGCACTCGTTTTGATATCCCTGGTGGCTAAAACAATAGTGCCGCCGCGAGCCGAATTTGCGCGTGCGCCCTTCGGCATCGACGGCCAGCATGTCGGGATGGCGGGTCAGCATCCACCTGGGCGGGGTCGCGGTCGGTGTCCCCAGCACGATCTTCAGTCCTGCCGCACCCAGGACCGAAATGGCAGAATCCAGCCATTCCCAATCGAAACTTCCATGGTTTGGCTCCAGCCTGCTCCAGGCGAATTCGCCGATCCTGACCCAGGTCAGGCCAACCTCAGCCATGCGCCTTGCGTCGTCCTGCCAGGTCTGGCGCGGCCAATGTTCGGGATAGTAGCAAGTGCCTAGCGTACGCTTCATGGTGACCCTTCATAGGACCCGGAGATTCAGCAATCCACGGTCCGATCTTTGGTGGTCAATAATTGCCTTGTTGCCGGTCGTCGCGCAGACCCGTAACGCAACGACACCCTGCGCCAAACATCCGTGGGCCAGATACGCGCAGATCGCGCGGTTTCGTCAATGGCTCTCTCTGGTCACCGGGCGGGTATCCTTGCCGACCAAAAATTCAAGATCCGCGCCGCGATCCGCCTGAATGACGTGATCAACGTAAAGCTTGGCATAGCCGCGATCATACCGCGGCGGGTCGGGCACCCATTCGGCGCGCCGTGCCGCCAGTTCGGCGTCTGAAACCAGCAATTCCAGCGTTCCCTTGGCAACAGAAACCCGTATGCGGTCGCCGGTTTGCACCAGCGCCAGATTGCCGCCCGCGTTCGCCTCGGGGCTGACGTGCAAAATGACAGTCCCGTAAGCGGTGCCAGACATGCGCGCATCGGATATGCGCACCATATCGCGAACCCTTTGGCGAACAAGCTTTGCCGGAATGGGCATGTTTCCAACTTCGGGCATCCCGGGATATCCCATAGGGCCGCAGCCTTTCAGAACCAGAACACTTTCGGCGGTTACGTCCAGATCTTCGCTGTCGATTGTCGCTTTCATCTCTTCGATGTTATCAAAAACATACGCCGGGCCTTCGTGTTCCAGCAGGGCGTCTGTTGCGGCCGATGGTTTTAGGATCGCGCCGTTTGGTGCAAGATTTCCTGTCAAGACGCGCACCCCCGCGGCCGGCTTGACGGGACTTGAAAGTGTTCGAATGACGTCGCGGTTAAAGCATTCCGCGCCATCGTGATATGCGGCAATGTCCCGACCCAGAACCGTGTTTGCCCGGCGCAATTTGCCCGCCAGCTCGGCCAGCAGCGCCAGCATTCCACCCGCATAGCAGAAATCTTCCATCAGGTATTTGCCGGATGGCATGCAATTGACCAGCAGCGGAATATCCGTGCCAATCTTGAAGTCCTCCAGCGCCAGCGGGACACCGACGCGCCCGGCGAGGGCCAGCAAATGGATGACGGCATTCGTGGAACCGCCCACAGCCGCATTCGCCAAAATCGCGTTCTCGAAACTTTCGCGCGTCAGGACCCGGGACAGGATCAGGTCTTCTTCGACCATTTCCACAATGCGTTTGCCGGTCATATTCGCCAGCGCCATGCGACGCGCATCGACCGCAGGCAGGGCCGCGTTGGTTGGCAGGCTTATGCCCATCGCTTCGACCAGGCTGGCCATCGTGCTGGCCGTGCCCATGGTCATGCACACGCCCTTGGAGCGGCTCATGCCGCTTTCGGCGGCCATGAAATCGTGCAGCGTCATTTCGCCCGCGCGCACCGCTTCCGAGAACCGCCAGACATCGGTCCTCGAGCCGATGTCCCTGCCCCGCCACTTTCCGCTGAGCATAGGGCCCGCGCTGACCACAATCGTCGGCAAGTCCACCGATGCCGCACCCATCAGCTGGCCGGGCGTTGTCTTGTCGCAACCGCCCAACAGAACCACCCCGTCGATGCCGTATGCACGGATGGATTCCTCGACATCCATCGCCAAGAGGTTGCGAAACAGCATCGCGGTCGGCTTCATCTGGGTTTCCCCCAAGGACATGACAGGAAACTCAACCGGCAGGCCTCCGGCCTCCCAGACACCGCGTTTGACGCCCTCGGCCAGTTCGCGCAGACCGCTGTTGCAGGGGGTCAGTTCGGACCAAGTGTTGCAATTGCCAACAATCGGACGTCCGTCAAATACATGATCGGGAAAACCCTGGCTTTTCATCCAGCTGCGATGAATGAACCCGTCCTTGTCGGCCTTGCCATACCAACCGCGGCTGCGCAGTTCCCTGGTCATGCTGCCCGCCTGATCGTCAGCCATTTCGGCAACCAGTCGCCATGCGCCGATATCAGGTCATCCACCAGCGCATGAATTTGATCGAGATCCAATTCGGCGGCGGTGTGCGGGTCAAGCATCGCGGCATGGTAAACATGCGCGGGATTTTCGTGCAGCGACGCCTGAACCGTCAGGTCCTGCACATTAAGATTGGTGCGCATCAAAGCAATAAGCTGCGGTGGAATGTCGGTCACGACGCTTGAGTGAATGCCATGTGCATCGACCACGCAGGCCACTTCGACGGCAACACCGTCCGGCAACTGCGGGATATAGCCGTTGTTCGCGACATTTGCATTAATGACCGACGGTTTCCCGGTCACAATCGAATTCATTATCGTGGCCGCATATTCGCGGCTTTTTACGACCTCGATCTTATCCGTCGATGTGAGTTTCCTGGCCTGCGCATTCCAGTTTGCAATCTGCTCTTTACAACGCTCCGGGTACTCGTCCAGCGGAATTCGGAATTTCTCGACCAGGTCGGGACGATCCCTTTTGATAAACCAGGGCACATATTCCGCAAAATGTTCCGAGCTTTCGGTTACGAAATAGCCCAGACGGGTCATCATCTCGTATCGTACCAGGTTGGCGCATCGAGGGTTTTCAATGTTCGGTTTGGGAATATCGCCGGCGCGGTACCGGACGTGAAGGTCCGGGTACAGGTCGCGAAACCCTCCATCGGACAGCCGTTCTTCCAGGGTCAGAAAAAACGCCATGTGATTGATACCGGCAACGCTAAACCGCAGGTTTTCAACCGGAATATCCAGATCGTGCGCCAGCTCGGCTGCCGTGCCCTGGACCGAATGGCACAGGCCCACTTGCTTGATCGCCGGGTGGCGGGCCGAAATTGCCCAGGTATTGATTGCCATCGGGTTCACATATTGAAGCAACCAGGCATTGGGGCATACCGCCGCCATATCCTCGCAGATCGACCAAAGATGCGGCACCGTGCGCAAACCACGCATGATGCCGCCGATCCCCAGCGTATCGGCGATAGTCTGCCGCAATCCGTAATTTTTGGGGATGTCGAAATCAATGAGCGTGCAAGGGATAAAGCCGCCGATATGAAATGCGACGATGACGAAGTCGGCGTTTTCCAACGCGGCGCGCTGATTGGAAAAGGTCTTGGCAGTCGCGCGCGCGCCCATCGTCGCGATCATTTTTTCGGCGACGATCCGGCATTCTTTCAGGCGTTTGGGATCAATATCCATCAGGGCGATCATCGCGTCCGACAGCGCAGGGTGATGCAGCAAGTCACCAACAATGTTCTTCATGAAGATCGTAGAACCGGCACCGATAAAGGTAACTTTCATAACGCGGCCCGCTTATTTCACTGCGCCAAGGGTCAGCCCTGCGATAAAGTGCTTTTGCATCAGAAAGAACATGGCGACGGGCGGCAAGGCCGCGACCACCGCGCCTGCGCTCATCAGGTGATACGCCGCGCGATACTGCGCATTAAACGAGGTTATTCCAGCGGTCACGGGTTGCGATTCTGCGCCTTGGGTCAGGACCACGGCCCAGAAATAGTCATTCCAGATGAACGTAAAGATGAGCACCATCAATGCCGCAATCGCAGGTTTCATGAGCGGCAGCACGATGTACCAGAAAATGCGCAATTCCGCGATGCCCTCGACCCGGGCGGCCTCGATCAGGGCAAAGGGCAGCGCCCTGATGAAATTGCGCATAAACAACGTGCAAAATCCGGTCTGGAAGGCGATGTGGAACAACACCAAGCCGGTTTTCGTGTTGTATAGCCCGAGGTCCAACGTCAGGTCGCGCACCGGGATCATGAGAATTTGAAACGGCACAAAGTTGCCCGCAACAAACATGAAAAAGATCCAAATATTCACCTTGAATTTGTAAATCCCAAGCGCGAACCCCGCCATGCAGGAAAGCGCAACCGCGCCGATTGCGGTTGGCACCGTGATCAAGAGCGAATTCAGCATGTACCGCGGCATGTCGGATTCAAGATAAACCCGACCGTAATTGGCGATCCCGCCAAAGTTTGATGGCAGGGACCAATAATCGCCGGATGCGAAATCCGCCTCGGGTTTGATCGAAAACATTGCGACGGCGAGCAATGGCAAAAGCCGGAGAACCAGCGGCACGGGAACCAGCGCCTGATACGACAGCTGTCGGGCGCGCGATAATTTTTCGATCGGGGTCGGAAACATGTTATCGCCCCTTTTCGTCGCGGTGCATCGACCAAAGGAAATAGGCGATGAATACCAGCATGATCATAAAAAGAACGACCGCGATGGCCGCGCCGTAACCCATTCGAAACCCGTATTCCGACAGCGCTTTTTCAAACATATAGAACGACAGCACCCGCGATGTGCCGAACGGGCCGCCGTTGGTCATGATCGAGATCAGATCGAAGGACCGAAGTGCGCCGACAATTGTCACCACAAAGGCAATGAACGTGGCGGGTTTCAGCTGCGGGATAATGACGTACCAAAGCATTTTCCAACCTTTGGCACCATCCAGTCGCGCCGCCTCGACCTGTTCGGGGTCAACGGAATTCAAACCGGTAAGATACAGGATCATGCAATATGCGGTCTGTGGCCAAAGGCCGGCCGCAATAATTCCGTAAGTCACAAGCGTCGGATCGCCCAGAACATTGATCGGACCAAGGCCCACAAGGCCGATCAATTCGTTCAGCAGGCCGAATGTCGGGTCGTAAAACCACGTAAAGACCAGACCGACAACGATCTGACTGATGACAAACGGGAAGAAGAACAGCGATTTATAAAGCCGCATGCCCGGAACGGTCTGGTTCAAGAACAGCGCAATAAAGAGCCCTGCAGGAATTGCTAGCAGATACAACACCAACCATTTCAGATTGTTCCACAGCGAGATTTCAAAAGCCCGATCGCCCATCAGCTCGCTATAGTTTCGCAAGCCAACGAATTCAGATGTCCCCAGCCCGTCCCATTTATACAGCGACAAATTGAAGCTCTGGAATACCGGGATAATTACGTAAACCATGAAAAACAATATCGCTGGTGCAAGAAACAACCATGGCGTCAGGGCAATTTCGTTTTTCTTGTACCAGGAACTCTGCGCCGGATTTGCCGGATGCGGCGAAGCGGGGTTCATAGTCATGAGAGACCTCTTTCGGGCACCTATTGCACATCGATCTCGGCGTGCTGGCAATTCATGGATTAGCGCTGACCAAATGCGCTGACCGATAAATGGCGAAATGGGCGGGTACGATGGTACCCGCCCAAAGACCTTTCAGTAGATGCTTTTGCGCGCCGCTTCCAGACGCTGCAAAATGTCTTCCAGGTTTCCGGGGATAACCATGAATTCCTGCAAACCTTCTATCCCGATCGCCGCCATTTCAGCGGGAAAATCGCGGTCAAAGAACTGCGCGACACCACCTGGTGAATTGGACGACAACATCGCAAATCCCTAGTTCAGGAATTCGTCATCGTCAACCGCAGACAACGAGTTAACCGGAAGCTGGCCCAGGTTTGACCCATTGTTGATCAGCGTCTGGTTTTCCGCCGATGTGACGAATTTCAGGAACTCGCGCGCGGTTTCCTTGTTGGCCGCACCTGTTGGAATATGGAAGGTATCAGTGGGCGCATCTTCCGCCATTTCCACCCCTTTGGTGATCGCCGGGAACTGGTAGAAACCAAGCTGATCATCGGTCAGACCGCCATCGCGCATCGCGGCGACGGCGACGGCGAAATTGCCCATGAGGTAAGCGGCTGCGTCACCTTTGATCATGAACGGCAGCGCCTCCTGCCAGCTATAGGTCTGGTGGTTCTCGATGAACGCGCCAATGTCGATCAACTGCTGCCAGTCGGCGAATGTTGCCCGGACTTCGTCGCTGGTCCACGACGCTTCGCCGCTGGCCAGTTGCATGTGGAAATCGAACCCATTGGTCCGCATGTTCAGATAGTCAAACCAACCGCCAGCGGTCCAAAGGAACTTGGTGCCGATCGTGTAGCACTTGACGCCATTGTCCAAGAGCACCTGACAGTTCGCCAGTTCCTCGGTCCATGTCACCGGCTCGGTCAGGCCAAATTTCTCGAAAATGTCCTGACGGTAATAAACGCCCCACTGATAATATGTGTAAGGCACGCCATACTGTTTGCCATCGATGGTCAGGGCACCTTTTGTGGATGCCAGTTCGGTTCCGATTTTGCCCTGCCAAAGGTCGGATACATCTTCGAAAAGCCCGGCTTTGACGTAGGGGCCCATCCGGTTGGCGGCATACCAGTTGGCAACGTCGGGCGCGTTCGCCGTCAGAAAGTTGCGGATCTGGGTCTTGTAGGCTTCACGGTCAATGACCGTCAATTCGATATTCAGGTCCGGGTTTAGTTCGCCGAACCGTTCGACCATGCCCTCCATCACGGCGCGCGGTGCCGGATTGGACATGTCCGAGAATATTTTCAGGTCGCCGCTAAAGCCTTGGAAATTCTTGACAGCGTTGCTGCTGTCGGCAGGCCTGTCCGGTTCTCTGAATTATTGGCCGACAGCCCGCATCCGAAGGCGACTTTGTATCGGTTTCCTCAAACTCTGACGAATCAATCGATGTTGAACTACGACGCGGATCGCCAGACCTACTCGCTTGGAATTCGGCTTTTGCGCCTGGCCCACGGGGCCTGGAGACAAACCTCGCTGGCACCCATAGCGGCGCCCTGCATGGACGCTTTGGCTGCCGAGGTCGGGGAAACGCTGCATCTCGCGCAGATCGACAACGCGCAGGTTGTCTTTGTGGACAACCGCAAGACCGCCGACCATTTCGAGACCTTGGCACAGGCCGGCCGCGTTGCGCCCAGTTATTGCACCGGAGTCGGCAAGGCCATATTGGCGTTCATGAGCCCGGAACGCCGGGAACGGGCGCTGCTGCAACAGGCGTTTTTCCAATACACCCCGGCGACGCATACCAAGGTTGAAAGTTTGATCCTCGAACTGGATGAAATTCGCCGCGTTGGCATTGCCTATGACCGCGAGGAACACGAGCAGGGCATCATCAGTATCGCGGCGCCTATCCTGTCAAACGGTCAGCGGGTAATCGGGGCGATGTCGATCGCGACATCGACCTCACGACACTCGATTACGACGTTGAACGACTTTCAGCCGGCGCTGTTGGATGCGGCTGCAAAAATCGGTGCGGAAGCCGAAATATGGCACTTCCCGACGCAAAGCTGAACTGAGAAGGAAACCAAATCATGTCCGGCGTCACGCTCAGCAATACGATCAAGAAATACGGCGATGTTCAGGTCATCCATGGGGTCAATCTGGAAATTGAAGATGGCGAGTTCTGTGTGTTCGTCGGCCCGTCTGGATGCGGAAAATCAACGTTGCTGCGCATGGTTGCCGGGCTGGAAGAAACCACCAGCGGGAAAATTCTTATTGGCGAGCGTGATGTCACGAGGGCGGATCCCTCAGATCGCGGGGTGGCAATGGTTTTTCAAACCTATGCGCTTTATCCGCACATGACGGTCAAGGAAAATATGGGATTTGGGCTCAAGATGAATGGCCGCCCGAAGGCCGAGATCAAAGCCAAGGTCGCCGAAGCGACACGCATACTGAAGTTGGAGGATTATCTGGCGCGCAAGCCTGCCGCGCTGTCCGGCGGCCAGCGGCAGCGTGTTGCGATCGGGCGTGCCATTGTTCGTGGCCCCGAGGTGTTTCTGTTTGACGAGCCGCTGTCAAATCTGGACGCCGAGTTGCGGGTGGAAATGCGTGTCGAAATATCGCGGCTGCACAAGGAAATTGGCGCAACAATGATCTATGTGACGCACGATCAGGTCGAGGCGATGACACTGGCGGACAAGATTGTGGTCTTGCGCGATGGGCATATCGAACAAGCCGGCAGCCCGCTGGAATTGTACCGCGTCCCGGCCAACAAATTTGTCGCTGGCTTCATCGGGTCGCCCGCCATGAACTTTCTGAGCGGGGTCGTGGATAATGGCCGGGTTCGAATTGATGCGTTGGAAGGGGTGACGATACCGTCGAACGCCGAGCTGCCGGCAAACGGCGAGATGGTGATCGTCGGTCTGCGACCGCAGCACCTGACCGTTCGTCCGGCAAAGTCCGGGATTACCGTTGATCTGTCCGAGCACCTTGGCGGCGTCGCCTATGAATATCTGAAAACGCCGACTGGCGAACGAATTGTCGTCGAGACTCACGACGATCAGGAACTGGAGTTCGGAACAACGGTCGCGCTTGATTTTGACCCAAGCAGCGTCAAGTTATTTGACCCTTCAACCGAGCGGAGACTGCGCTAGGCTGCAGGCCGCTGTCAGGCCCCTGCGGACCAGTCTCTGCTGGCACGGTAAGGCTGTTCCACACGCCTGGCCGAAACCGCGCCATTGGGCGCGAGCAGCGACATGATTGGCCTTGTAATCGTCGCGCGAGAAAGACTGGCGCTTCGGGCTGAAATAGTGATTATGAAAGATCAAACGGCTGGCGGGCTGAGCGATTGCGACCGGGACGCAAGAGCATTGAACAAGGCAACGAGTTGGTTGAACCATGATCAAGATAGAAAACTACGCCTACCCCTCCGGGCTCGACCTTTTGACCCGCTGGCAGGCTGACGAGCCGGATGCGAAGCGCGAATTGACCGACGTCTTCGACGCGGCCCTGGCCGGCGAGTTCGACACGAACTTCGCCGTTCTGGCACCGCCCGACGAAGTTCATGCAACGGCCTCGGTCCATATGCTGGCGCATGGCATTCTGCATGACCTCTACGGCATTGAATCATGGGACTATTACAACACCGACCCGTACCGCTATGTCCGCGCCAATCTGGCCGCGACCCGCCTGTTGGGGGTCAAAAAATTCTACATGACCTGGGCGCTCTACGCCTTCACCTGTGAACCTCTGGGTCAAAAGATGATGTATCCCGACAAATTCCCTCCGGGGGCTGATCCGGATGTGGCGCTGATCAATAAGGATAATTGGCCGCTGCTTGAAACGCCGGATTTCACCACCGGGGTTCCCAAGGCCATCGATGGCATCATGCGGGTCACTGAAGAGCTGACCGGCGTGCCACCGCTTTTGCAGATTTCGGCCCCCTACAGCCTTGCGGCGGACATCTATGGGCAAGAGCCGCTTCTGGCCGATGTCGTGAAAGAACCGGACACCGTGAACGCGCTGCTGGACCATCTCGGTGACAAGGTGCTTGGGCCGTGGATGGATCACCATATCGAGGTGTTTCCGAACGGATGGGTTGAATTGTCGGATGCGTCGGGGTCGCCGTTCTTTATCGGTCCGGAAAACTGCAAGAACATGTCGATCCGCTCGATCCGCCACATGCTGCGAGACAAACCCTATGCCGACCGCGTGTTCGACAACAATTACCGCGGTGATTTTGTTGCCGAAGTAAAGAAAAGGGTTCGCACCTCGCGGCGCAAAACGCCGGAAAGTGCCAACGCCAACAGGGGCAGTCTGCTGGAACTGACGGACGCAAAAGTCAGCGTCAACCCGGTCTTCATCATGCGGCTTGAGGCGGACAGGGTGAATATCTCGTTTTACGAAGAACAGGCGATCCAGCGAAACCTCCCCCTGACATCCGGCATCGGGTCACCTCAGATCGACCGGAACAGCATCGAAGACCTGGACGCTGCAAAGGCGGGGTTTGCCGAAGAGACCCGGTCATTCGTCGATGCGATCAAGCGCGTTTGTGAAGCGATCGACCTTCCCGAGGACAACCATGTCGGGGCCCCCTGGCCGAGCCACGTGTATTTCGAAGACGTCAACGGGCAATCGCAGTTTGAGTTGGTCGAAATTATCCTGAACGAAATCAAAAAATGCGCGCCATTCGAACGACGGGCCTGAGCGGGAATTGGTCCGAATTTCGAATTTTGGTTGCCGGCTTGCCGGTCGGTGTACGCGTCAGCGCGAAGATCTATAGACGAGGACGAGCACCATGTGGGTAAAGGCTGATAAGGCAATCATTTCCAGGCGTTAACTGAACACCGGCACCGTTCACCATTTGGCGGAAAGCTCCGGCTATCGAATTATTTATATTGGCCAATTTGTTAGTTATCGGAAAGACCTTTAAGGGCCTTTGCCTTTATAACAGAGTTTTACCATAATTTAGTGGCGGAGGAGGAGACCGCCAACCCTAACTCCTGAGTGTTCCAATAACTTATATTTTCCAATCAGTTAAATTGACTATTATCTTGATTGTTCCTGTACTGTCCCCCATATTCCAGTCTACTATAGGGGACAACATCGGGGACCAAATGCCCAACAGTAATCCGACAATCGAACATCGCAAAAAGTCTGGACGCCACCCAGAGAAGGCACTGACCGCTGCTCAAGTCAAAACCGCGAGCAGACCCGGGAAGTATCGCGACGGTAATGGGTTGTTCCTGCGGGTTGAGAAATCAGGTTCCAAGCGATGGGTTCAGCGCATCAATATCAGGGGCAAGCCAACCGAGCTTGGTCTTGGCTCGGCATCATTGGTACCTTTGGCCGAAGCCAGAGAAATTGCCTTGGAAAACCGCAAGATTGCACGTGGTGGCGGTGATCCTCTGCGGTCAAGGAGCGAGGCGTCCGCCACATTCTCGTTTGAAGAAGCGTCTCGGGAAGTTCACAAAATCCACCGGCCTTCCTGGCGTAACAAAAAGCACGCGGCACAATTCATTTCTACGCTGGAAAAGTACGCATTTCCTCGCTTGGGCCGCATTTCAGTCGCTGACGTGACCACAGCCGACGTGTTGGGGGTGCTGCAGCCCATTTGGCTCAAGAAACCCGAAACTGCGCGACGAGTTCGGCAACGCATCGGCACCGTAATGCGGTGGGCGATCGCAAACGGATGGCGGCAATACAATCCCGCAGAAGCAATCGCCCAAGCGCTTCCCAAACAGGACAAAACGCAACAACATCGCAAAGCCCTACCATACTCTGAGGTCGCAGAATTTCTGGACGCAGTGAATGCGTCAAATGCAGGAGCATTAACCAAGTTAGCGATGGAATTATTGGTTCTCACTGCGTCCCGTTCGGGAGAAGTCAGACTGGCCAATTGGTCGGAGATTGATCTGGACGGAGCAGTTTGGACCCGCACAGCGGACCGGATGAAAGCAAAACGCGAACACAGGGTTCCACTATCCGCCCGTGCAATTGAAGTATTGCGGCAAGCAAGAGCCTTGGCCGACGGATCGGGGCTGGTCTTTCCGAGTGCGCGTTATGGAAAACCGCTTTCGGACATGACCCTGTCCAAATTGGTCAAAGAACTTGAATTTGACGCACACGTTCATGGGTTCAGAACTTCGTTCAAGATGTGGGCACAGGAACGAACAAACAGTCCGAACCAAGTTTCTGAGGCTGCGCTGGCGCACGTTGTCAAAGACAGGGCAGAGGCGGCATATGCCCGATCTGACCTCTTTGAGAAGCGGCGCAATTTAATGAAAGCCTGGGGCGCTTATCTAAAGCCCGATTGTGGAAAGGTCGTCAAACTGGGCAGCATCTGATGGCCATGACCGAATACCAAGAACGCAACGCCAAGTACGCCTCGGTACTCAGCCAAGTCGCTGCCTCCGGTGAGATTACATTTCAGCAGGCCGTCGCCACTATCAAGTTATCACCGCTAACAAAATATCTCAGCGAAGATTTTCAAAGCATATTGTCATCGACATCGGACGATGGGATCACGGCAACTGGCGCGCTTACCTTAGCTGAGCTGCTAGAATCGGTCACACCTGAAACTCGCGAAAGTGCCGATCTAGCTAGATTGATTGTGGCGGCGGAAGTTGACCACGCCGCATATCTGGCATGCGAGGAACTTGCAATTCGCGACCTCGAAAGACCGGGCACACCCAATATCCAACTGCAAAGATGGCTCACTCAGGTGCTGCGAAAGAAAATAGAAAAACCTTCGGGAAAAAAGGGCAAGCGCGAACATTTACTATGGCGAGATACCGCGTTGACAATTCTGTTAAATGACGCTGTGGCGCTTGGTTATCATCCCACCAAAAATCGGCATGGAGTGCACTTACTTAGTGCGGGTGACGTAGTTGCAGAAGCGCTAAAAATTCCCTTTCAAAGAGCCGGGATTGGCAATCCAATAGCCATAATTGAAAAGGCGGGGGAGAAGCACAATTCACGAATACTGTTCAACAGTCCGAAAAGTTAGCCTGTCCGTTTCGTATGCGGATCTCCTAAACATATTCCAAGGTTCCTCACGGAATACGAAATTACGCTGAGGAAGCAAAATGACCCCCAAATTTATCCGCCGCCACATTGTTGAAGAGATGACTGGCCTCTCCCGAAGCGCAATCTATGCAGCAATGGATGACGGGCGGTTCCCACGTCCCGTCAGGATCGGGAAGCGGGCCGTGGCCTGGCGTGAAAGTGATGTTCTCGATTGGATGGCATCGCGCGAAATGGCAGCCGCGTAAAAAAGACCAGCAGCCCGTCTTCTTGGGCGCTGGCCATCTGTTTTCGCAATATTGAACAATCTGAAAATAGACCATGCGCCCTCCAATATCAATGGAGGTTATCATGACTATCAACAACGCCAAAACGCTCGG
>JAKZRT010000182.1:0-23660 GCA_047518005.1 Brevirhabdus sp. | reverse complement strand
CGTGATGATGGTGTCGTGTTCGTCGAGCGCGGTGCGCCCGCGCCCTTCGACCGCCAGCGAGGTGGTCGCCATCAGCGCCATGGTCCGGTAGACCAGATCCAGCTGTTGCACCAGATACCGGTTGTGGCTGGCCAGGTGCACCTGTTTGTGAAACCGCCGGTTGGCGCGGGCCAGTGCCGCCGGGTCGCCCAGAAGCTTTTCGTCCTTTTCAACCATCACGCGGAGCACCCGAATTTCTTCATCCGTGGCATGCTGGGCCGCCATTCGCGCCGCCAGCCCTTCCAGATGCGCGCGCACCAGGTACAGTTCGGCAAGTTGGTTGTGATCGAGCGAGGCGACGATCAGGCTGCGCCCGTCGCGGGCCAGAAGCGACTGCGTTTCCAGCCGTTGCAGGGCCTCGCGGATCGGCGTCCGCGACACGCCGAAGCGATCCGCCAGTTCGCTTTCCACCAGCCGGTCGCCGGGGCCGTAGAGGCCCACGTCGATCGCCTCGAGGATCAGCGCATAAGCGTCCTTGTGGCCGGATTTGGTATCAGACATCATCTTAGCCCTCGCTGATCGGGCCGACCCTATCCCCGGGCAAGGCCCGAGATCAAGCGATTGCACGCGGCCGTCGGTGGCCCTAGCCTGCGCCCATGCCGCGCACCGCGTTTGCCCATATCGATACCTTTGTCTTTGACCTCGACAACACGCTTTACCCGCCTGCGGTGCGGCTTTTCGATCAGATCGAGACCCGCATGACCGCCTATGTGATGGCCGCGCTTGGGGTGACACGCGCCCGCGCCGATCGGCTGCGCCGCGATTACTGGGCGCGGTATGGCACCACGCTGGCGGGACTGATGCGCGAACATTCTATCGACCCCGGCCCCTATCTGCACGACGTTCACGATATTTCGTTCGACGCGCTCACGCCCGATCCATGCCTTGCCGTGCGGATCGCGTCGCTGCCGGGGCGCAAGGTGGTCTATACCAACGGGCCCGCGCCCTATGCGCGCCGGGTTCTGGCGGCGCGGGGGCTGTCGGCGAGCTTTGAGGCGGTCTTCGGCATTGAGGAGGCCGGATTTCGGCCAAAGCCCGAGCGCCAAGCCTTCGAGGCGATCCTGACCAAAATCGGTGCCGCGCCGGACACCTCCGCGATGTTCGAGGATGACGCGCGCAATCTCGAGGCTCCAAAGAAGATGGGAATGCGAACAATCCACGTAGCCCCGGTTGCAGCACCCGCCCCGCATATCGATTTTCACACCGATGACCTTTCGGGGTTTCTGGGCCGGGTTCTGGGCGAGACGCGTTAGGATGACCCTGACCCCGACCCTGACCCCGACCGATATTTTCGTGGCCGGCGGCGGCATTGCCGGGATGATGGCGACCGCCCTGATGGCGCGGGCCGGGTTTTCGGTGATCTGCGCCGACCCTGCGGTGCCGGTGACGCGCGCCACCGCACCGGGGGCCGACTTGCGCACCACCGCATTCCTGCAGCCCGCACAGGCGCTTTTGGCCGAGGCCGGACTCTGGGCGGCTCTCAAAGGGGCCGCCACGCCGTTGCAGCGGATGCGCATCGTCGACGCCGACCCGGCGACGGGTGCTGTCCGCGCCAGCCGGTCGTTTGACGCCGCCGACATTTCGGACGCGCCGTTTGGCTGGAACCTGCCGAACTGGCGCTTGCGGGCCGTGATGGTGGCGGCGCTGGAGACGATGGAAAATGTAACGTTCCTGACCGGCGTGGGGCTGGGCCGCGTGCTGGCGCGCGAGGCCGAGGCGCTGATCGCTCTGACCGATGGCACCCGCGTCACCGCGCGGCTGCTGATCGCTGCCGACGGGCGCGCCTCGCCGACGCGCGATGCCCTGGGGATCGGCGTGAAAACCCGGCGCTATGGGCAAAAGGCGGTGGTGTTCGCGGTCACCCACGACGCGCCGCACCAGAACACCTCGATCGAGGTGCACCGATCGGGCGGGCCCTTCACGCTGGTACCGCTGCCCGATCACGCGGGCCGACCGTCATCGGCGGTCGTGTGGATGGACCGGGGCGAAAACGCGCGGCGGTGGATCGACTTGGACACGGGCGCGTTCGAGGCGGCGGCGACAGAAAGGTCGGCCGGTGTCCTGGGGCGGCTCAGCCTTGCCAGCCCCCGCAGTCTATGGCCGATCATCGGACAGATCGCCGACCGGATAAGCGCGCCACACACCGCGCTGGTCGGAGAGGCCGCGCATGTGGTGCCGCCGATCGGCGCGCAGGGGCTGAACATGAGTCTGGCTGACATCCGGCTGTTGCGCGACCTCGCGGCGGCCGCGCCGGGCGATCTGGGATCGGCTGCGATGCTCAGGCAATACGACCGGCGGCGGCCCGAGATTGCGGCGCGGCTGGCCGGTATCGACGCGCTAAACCGCACCTCGATGGCCGGCGGCAGCGCGCTCCGAGATCTGCGCGCCGAGGCGATCAGGCTGATCCACGACGCAGGCCCAATCCGGCGCAGCCTGATGCGCGCCGGGCTGGGGATGCGGTAGGCGACCCGACGCCAGTGGGCATGCTGATGCTTAAGAAAACCGGTGCAGTAAGCTGTGAAATGAACCGCATGTTTGTCCGTTCACAGGCGCGCGGCCTTGGCGTTGGTCGGGCGTTGGTCCAGCGCTTGAAAACCCGCGCGCGCGATATGGGGTTTGATCTGATGACGCTCAGCGCGCTGCCCCGCCACCACGAAGCCTTGGCGCTTTATCGGTCCTGCGGATTTGAACTTGACGGACGCGCGCCCGAGGCTGGCAATTCCGACGCCGCGGTTCTGATGAAGATCGACCTGACGTGATAACTGCGATGACGCCAGCGCCAACAGCCGGTTACCGCGCCGAAAACACCGTGTCGACCACCGCCTCGATCCGGGCAATGGCGGCTTCGGGGTCATAGAGTTTATCAAGCCCGAACAGGCCCAGCCGGAAGGTCGAAAACCCCTCGCCTTCGTCGCATTGCAGCGGCACGCCCGCCGCGATCTGCACGCCCCGGGCCGCAAATTTCGCGCCTGATTTCAGATCGGGCTCGCTGGTATAGCTCACCACGACGCCCGGTGCGCCAAAGCCATCAGCGGCGACCGAGACAAAGCCCCGGGCGGCCAGCATCGCACGCACGCCCTGGCCCAGTTGCCACTGGGCATCGCGCAGCCGTTCGAACCCGTAATCGCGCGCCTCGAATATGGCGTCGCGGAAATCCCTGAGCGCGTCCGTCGGCAGGGTCGCATGATAGGCGTCACCGCCGCCCTCGTAAGCCGCCATGACCTGTCGCCACTTGGCCAGATCAATGGCGAAACTGTCCGAGGTGGTCTCGGCCAGCCGTGCCTCGGCCGGTTCGCTCAGCATCACCAGGCCCGCGCAAGGCGAGGCTGACCAGCCTTTTTGCGGGGCCGAGATCAGCACATCGACGCCAAGGGTTTCCATATCGACCCAGACACAGCCCGAAGCGATGCAATCGAGCACCACCAGCGCCCCGACGCCGTGCGCGGCGGCTGCCATCTGCGCGATATAATCGTCGGGCAGGATGACACCAGCGGCGGTCTCGACGTGGGGGGCAAAAACGATGCCCGGCGCGGTGTCACGGATGCGCGCGCACACGTCGTCGATCGGGGCCGGGGCAAAGGGCGCGCCGTCGTCGTTGCCGGTGCGCCGCGCCTTCATGACCTCGGCCTGCGACGTGATCCCGCCGGTCTCAATAATCTGGCTCCAGCGATAGGAAAACCAGCCGTTCCGGACCACCAGCGCCTTTTGCGTGCCTGCGAACTGGCGCACCACCGCCTCCATGGCGAAAGTGCCGCCGCCGGGGATCACCGTCACCGAATGGGCGTTGTAGACCGATTTCAGCGCCGCCGAAATATCGCGCATAACCTCTTGAAAGGTCTTGCTCATGTGGTTCAGCGACCGGTCGGTGAAGACCACGGAATATTCCAAAAGGCCGTCGGGGTCGATGTCGTCGCGCAGGGGGGGCATGGAGAAACCTCGGCTGTTGTTCAGGGGTTATTTGCACCCCTATGGAACGCTCTGCAAGCACGCGCCGCCATCGCGCATAATCTTCGCTCACCCCAACGGCCCCGGCCGCCGTTCTTCGCTGAGCAGAACATTCGCCTCGACCTCGCCGACGCCGGGCAGGGCCATGATCCGCCGCCGCAGAACCCGCTCAAAGTCGGACAGGTCGCGGGCGACGACCCGAAGGCGGTAATCATAAAGCCCCAGCACATGATGAACCGACTGCACTTCGGGGATCGCGGTGACGGCGCGTTCAAAGTCCTCAAGCCCGACCCGCCCCTTGGCGGCCAGCTTGATGCCCAGAAACACCGTGACGCCAAAGCCGAGCGCGTCAAGGTCCAGATCCAGCCGCCGCCCGGCGATCACGCCGGTCTCCTCCAGACGCTTGATCCGCCGCCAGGTCGCCGGTTGGCTGAGGCCAAGCCGCCGCCCGATCTCGCCGGCACCGCGCGTGGCGTCGGCGGCCAAAAGCCCCAGAATGCCCCGGTCGGCCTTATCAAGCATCATATCGGCAGCCTCGCGTCCATCTTGATCTCGGCCACCTGCATCAGCGCCTCGATCTCGGCAATATGGGGCAGCGTCAGGACGGCGTCGCGATAGATGCTCTGGTAATGGCCCATGTCGCGGGCAATGACGACCAGGCGCACATCGACCCGGCCCAGAAATGCCTGGATTTCCAGAACCTCGGGAATTTCGCGCGCGGCGGCCAGAAATTCGTCAAACGCGCGCGGGTTGGATTTTTCCAACCGGATGCGCAGGCTGACGTTGGCGGCGTAGCCAAGGGCGGACCAGTTGATCACCGCCTGCTGCCCCCGCAAAACACCGGTTTCGCGGAGGCGCATCAGACGTCGGGCGACAATTCCCTGGCTCAACCCGGCGGTCTCGGCCAGCTCGGCGATGCTGGCCGAGGGGGCGTTTTGCAGGCCTCGGATAATGCGCCGATCGGTATCATCAAGCATGAAAATACCATTAATATATATTATTGCGAATGACTACATCGAAATATCCGTGAATATCGCTGATTTAACCCTCTGAAATTCCGGAACTTGCCGATACGACTTGCGGCAACACCCAACCGGAGGAACCGAAATGCGCGTTTATTACGACCGCGACTGCGACATCAATCTGATCAAGGACAGGAACGTGGCCATCCTGGGCTACGGCAGCCAAGGCCATGCGCACGCGCTGAACCTGCGCGATTCGGGGGCCAAGAACCTGGTCGTGGCGTTGCGCGATGGCTCGGCCAGCGCCGCCAAGGTGACCGGCGAAGGGTTGAGCGTCATGGGTATTGCCGAGGCCGCCGCCTGGGCCGATCTGATCATATTCACTATGCCCGACGAATTGCAGGCCGACACCTGGTCGAAATACGTGCGTGACAACATCCGCCCCGGCTCGGCGATTGCCTTCGCCCACGGGTTGAACATCCACTTCGGCCTGATCGAGGCACCCGACACCATCGACGTCATCATGATGGCCCCCAAGGGCCCCGGCCACACCGTGCGCGGCGAATACGTCAAGGGCGGCGGCGTGCCCTGCCTGGTGGCCGTGAACAACGACGCGTCCGGCAAGGCGCTCGAGATCGGGCTTTCCTATTGCTCGGCCATCGGCGGCGGGCGGTCGGGGATCATCGAGACCGACTTCAAGGAAGAATGCGAAACCGATCTGTTCGGCGAACAGGCGGTGCTGTGCGGCGGTCTGGTCGAACTGATCCGCATGGGGTTCGAGACCCTTGTCGAGGCCGGGTATGCGCCCGAAATGGCCTATTTCGAATGCCTGCACGAGGTCAAGCTGATCGTCGATCTGATCTATGAAGGCGGCATCGCCAACATGAATTATTCGATCTCGAACACGGCCGAATACGGCGAATATGTCTCGGGGCCGCGCATTCTCCCCTACGCCGAGACCAAGGCGCGCATGAAAGCGATTCTCGATGACATCCAGCAGGGTCGTTTCGTGCGCGACTGGATGAACGAATGTTCGGTCGGTCAGCCGTCGTTCAAGGCTATCCGGCGCCTGAACGACGCGCACCAGATCGAAGCCGTCGGCGCGACCCTGCGCGCCATGATGCCGTGGATTTCGGCGGGCAAGATGGTGGACAAGGACAAGAACTGACGGCCCCGACGGTTTCAACACCAGCGATGGACGCCGCACCGGCGGCCATCTGGCTTTTGCGCGCGGGCAATTTCGGGCAGAATGTTCGGGGCACGACCAGCCTCCCCCGCCGCTGAAGGAGCCAGACCATGATCGCCGTCATTTTCGAGGTTTGGCCCGCCGACGGGCGCAAGGCCGAGTACCTCGACATCGCCGCCGCTTTGCGGGCCGAACTGGCCGATATCGAGGGCTTCATCTCGGTCGAGCGCTTCCAGAGCCTGACCGACCCCGACAAACTGCTGTCGCTGTCGTTCTTCGAGAGCGAAGCGGCGGTGGAACGCTGGCGCGACCGGGCGGCGCACCGGCGCGCGCAGGTGGCGGGGCGGGGCGGCGTCTTCTCCGATTATCGGCTGCGCGTGGCAAGCGTGATCCGCGACTATGGCCGCTCGGACCGGGATCAGGCCCCGCTCGACAGCCGTGACCGGCACGGCTGAGGTCCCGATCTTTGACATCTGCACGATTGTGCCAGGCTGGCCGGGAATGATTTGGCTCGGGGGATTTGAAATGAAACGCAGGACATTCACCAAGGGTCTGGCCACCGGTCTGGCGGCACCCTTGATTGCCGCGCCGGTTCTGGGGCCGACCTCGGCGCTGGCCTGGAAAGACAATGACCGCGAAGACATGTTTCCGGCGCGCGCCCGGATCGCGCTGTCGGTGCTGGCGGTGACCACCGTCCTGACCTGGATATTGATGCCCGGCTCCGGCGGCTGGTGGGGGTGGGATGGGTGCCAGGATCAGCGTCATTTCAACGAACGGCGCGCCGATCTGGGCGGCATCCTCGGCGGCCTGACCCGGCCCACGGTCCAGCGTCGGCTGCGCGGCGCCGACGCGGTCGGCCCGTTGTTGCTTTTGAACCGGTTTCTCATTCTGGCGCCGTTGATCGAGGTTGCCGCGTTCAGCCTGCCGCTGTTTTTGGCCCATGGCGGGACTTCGTGGGACATGAAAAAGGCGCGCGCCGTTGCGCCGCGCGGCATGCCAGGTTTGGCCGAAATTCAACGCCTCCAGGTGATCGGCAGGCTTTATCTGGCGGCGGGTCTGCTGATGGCGCTGATCCCGCCGCCCGAATACCAAAGCTGAGCGGTCGCGCGCGCTTGCCAAGCGCCGGCCCGCGCCATAAAGGCCACTGATGGCTGGCGATGCTTCACCCCCGGTTCCGCAGGCCTCGGGCGACCGTCTCGCCTGGGGTCTGCTTTTGTTTCTGGCGCCGATCTGGGGGTCCTCGTTCATGGGCGTGACGTGGGCGCTGGAAGGCTTCGCCCCGCTCCATGTCGCGGCCATCCGCATCACCGTCGCCGCGGCGATCCTGACCGCCTATGCCTGGGCCACGGGGCGCGAGCGACCGGGGCGCGGTCAGGGGCCGCGCATCTGGTTTCACATCGCCGGTTTTGCCATCTTTTCACACGTCTTGCCGTTTTCGCTGCTCAGTTGGGGGCAGCAATATGTGGCCTCGGGGTTTGCCGGGGTGAGCATGGCCGTGGTGCCACTTCTGGTGCTGCCGCTGGCGCATGTCTTCGTGCCGTCCGAACAACTGAACCGGCGCAAGGCGATCGGCTTTGCGCTTGGCTTTGCGGGCACGCTGATCCTGATCGGTCCCGGTGCGTTCATGCGCGCTGGCGGGTCGCTGGAAGACATCGCCCGCCTCGCCTGCGTGGCCGCCTCGCTGTGCTATGCCATCGGGTCGGTCACCACGCGCACCGCGCCGCCCGCGGGCATGGTCGCCTATTCGGCCGCCGCCCTGCTGATCGCCGCCGCCGTCATCGCGCCGGTGTCGGTGGCGGTCTCGGGCCTGCCCGACCCGCAAGGCCTGGCCCCGGTGCTGGCCCTGGCCTATCTGGCGGTTTTCCCGACCGCCATCGCCACGCTGATAATGGTCACGATCATCCGCCGCGCCGGGTCGTCGTTCCTGAGCCTGGTCAACTATCAGGTCCCGCTCTGGGCAGTCCTATTCGGCGCCACGCTGCTGGGCGAAGCGCTTCCCACCAGTATTTTTGCAGCACTGGCGCTGATATTGGGCGGGTTGGGGCTTTCGCAAATGCGATCCCGCAAGACTTGAACCCCAAAGGGGCACCGAAAGCCCTCCCGGCGTGGCGACGCGGACACTGCCCGCGGCGCACCAAATCAAAGCGCCCGCCAGCCGATGTCGCGGCGGTAAAACCCCTCGGGCCAGTCCACCGCATCGGCCAGCGCGTAGGCCCGCATCCGCGCTTCGGCCAGGCTGGTGCCACGCGCTGTGGCGTTCAGCACCCGGCCGCCGGCGGCGACCACAGCGCCACCCTCGGCCCGCGTGCCCGCGTGAAACATCGCTTCCAGACTGGTTTCTAGCAGCGCGTCCAGCCCGCCGATGACCCCGCCCCCGCTATATCCGCCGGGGTATCCGTCAGCCGCCAGAACCACCGTCATCGCGTGGTCGTCGGCCCAGTTCACACAAGCCCCGCCCAGCCGCCCCTCGGCGGTCGCCAGCATCAGGTCCAGCGCCTGCGCGCCCAGCCGCATCATCAGCACCTGCGCCTCGGGGTCGCCAAAGCGGACGTTGTATTCCACCAGCCGCGGCGCGCCGTCCTTGATCATCAGCCCGGCGTACAGCACGCCCTGAAACGGGGCGCCGCGCCGGGCCATTTCGGCAATCGTCGGCTTGACGATCTCGTCCATAGCGCGCGCCTCCACCTCGGCCGTCAGCACGCGCGCCGGCGAATAGGCCCCCATCCCGCCGGTCATTGGTCCGGTGTCGCCCTCGCCGACGCGCTTGTGATCTTGCGCTGTGCCGATGGCCAGGACATCCGCGCCGTCGCTGAGCACGAAAAACGACGCCTCTTCGCCGTCCATGAAGTCTTCGATCACAATCGCGGCCCCGGCATCGCCAAAGGCACCGCCGAACATGTCGTCGATGGCGTCGAGCGCGGTGGCCTCATCCATGGCCACGACCACGCCCTTGCCCGCCGCCAGACCATCGGCCTTGATCACAATCGGCGCGCCTTCGGCCCGAACATGGGTCCGCGCAGCAGCGGCGTCGGTAAACTGCGCATAGGCCGCCGTGGGCGCGCCGCAGGCATCGCAGATCGCTTTGGTGAACGCCTTCGAGGCTTCAAGCTGTGCTGCCGCCGCTGACGGCCCGAAGGTCAGGACGCCCGCCTCGCGCAACCGGTCGGCGACGCCGACGGCCAGCGGTGCCTCGGGGCCGACCACCACAAAGCCAACCGCGTTGGCCTCGGCAAAATTGACCACCGCGCCGCCATCGAGAATATCCAGATCGGCGCATTCGGCGATCGCCGCCATCCCGGCGTTGCCCGGGGCCACGATCAGCCGGTCGCAGCGTGGGTTTTGCTTGATCGCCCAGGCCAGCGCGTGCTCGCGCCCGCCGCCGCCCAAAATCAGAATGTTCATGGGCCGCGCCCCTTTGCCTTTTCGCGCTTGCGTTCTAAGGTCATGGCCGAAGCAGCGCAACAGGCCCAGATGTCCGACCTGATCGACGATCCCGAGCCCGGCCCCCAAACCGGGGCCCAACCCGGCGAAAACGCCCCTGAATTCACCGTCTCGGAAATCTCCGGCGCCATCAAACGGGTGATCGAGGGCGAATTCGACCGGGTGCGGGTCAGGGGCGAGGTCGGCCGGGTGTTTCCGGCGCGCTCGGGGCATCTCTATTTCGACCTCAAGGACGACCGCTCGGTGATTGGGGCGGTGTCGTGGAAGGGCCAGGTCGCGCGGCTGACCGTGCGGCCCGAGGAAGGCATGGAGGTGGTGGCCACCGGCCGCCTGACCACCTTCGCCAGCCAGTCAAAGTACCAGCTGACGGTCGACGATATCCGCCCCGCCGGGGTCGGTGCGCTGATGGCAATGCTGGAAAGACGCCGCAAGGCGCTGGCCGCCGAGGGGCTTTTCGACGCGGCTCGCAAGAAACCGATCCCCTATCTTCCGGGCGTGATCGGGGTCATCACCTCGCCCGCGGGCGCAGTGATCCGCGACATCCTGCATCGGCTCGATGACCGGTTTCCGCGCCATGTGCTGGTCTGGCCGGTGGCGGTGCAGGGCGACGCCAGCGCCGCCCAGGTCGCCGCCGCCATTCGCGGCTTTAACGCGCTGCCGGCGCGCGGCGGCGCGGTGCCCCGGCCCGACCTGCTGATCGTGGCGCGCGGCGGCGGCTCGATCGAGGATCTTTGGGGGTTCAACGATGAGGCCGTGGTGCGGGCCGCTGCCGCCAGCACCATTCCGCTGATCTCGGCGGTCGGGCACGAGACCGACACGACGCTGATCGACCATGCCGCCGACCAGCGCGCGCCGACGCCAACGGCGGCCGCCGAACTGGCGGTTCCGGTCCGGCGCGAGCTTTTGGTGCGGACCAGCGATGCCGGTGCCCGATTGGCCAACGCGGCGCTCGGCCGCGTCGCCCGGCTGGCGCAGCGGCTGGCCGACCTTGGCCGCGCCCTGCCCCGTCCCGAGCGCCTGATCGCGCCCGCCCGCCAGCGCTTTGACGTGGTTGATGAAAGCCTGCCGCGCGCGCTTCGGGCCGCGACCCACGCCAAACGCCTGCGCCTGGCCAATACCGGCCGGGTGCGGCCGGCGCTTCTGGCCGCCCGCATCGCCGGTGACCGCGCGCGACTGGGTGACCTGACGCGGCACCTGGCGCGGGCCACCCGAACCGCGCTGACCGACCGCCGCGCCCACCTTGAGGGTCTGGAACGCCTGCGCGGGTCGCTCGGTTACACGCAAACGCTGAAACGCGGCTACGCCGTGGTGCGCGGCGACGGGGCCGTGGTCACCAAACCTGCTGCCGCCAAGGCCGCGCATGAGATCGAAATTCAGTTCGCCGATGGTCGGGTCAAGCTGGCACCCGGTCGCGCAACGGCAAAACCACCGAAATCCGCGAAACCGCCCGATCAGGGCACGCTTTTCTAGCGTTTTTTTCGCGTCGCCCCCTGCTGGGGATGTTGCGCGCCCGGCCCGAGGTATTGCGCCGCGTTCCGCGTCGCGCCGGGCGAGGGGCGCTGCCCCTCGCGCTCCCCGGAGTATTTCCGGGCAAGATGATATCCAAAGGCATTTTCATCGTTTTTACAAATCCTTCGGGGCGAATTCGCTCTTGGGCAATCCGGCTCAACGCGCCCTTCGTGGCGCGGCGCACTACCTCAGGCGCTCAGGTCGGGCGCGATGCGGATCAGCGTTGGATGGTCGGCGTCAAAGGCCTCGCGGACCGCATCCACCACCCCCGAAAGGCGCTTTGGGGCCACCGCCCCGGCCCCGTAAGCTTTTGCCAGCGCCAGAAAATCCGGATTATGCGCCACCACGGCATTGGGCGCGATCTGGGCCGAGGTCATGCCGTCCGCAATCTCGCCCAGGGCGCCGTTGTCCCACAACAGCACCGGCAGGCTCAGCCCCAGCTCGACCGCGGTCGCCAGCTCGCCCAGCGTGTATTGAAACCCATAGTCGCCGGCGATGGCCAGGACCGGACGCTCGGGTCGGCCGAGCGCCCCGCCGATGGCCGCGGGCAAGCCATAGCCAAGCGTGCCAAAACCGTAAGGGTGATGCCACGATCGCGGCTGAGCCATGTCCCAGACCTCTTTGGCCACGTAGGCAAACTGGGTCATGTCGGAATAGACCAGCAGATCGCGCGGCAGCGCCGCGGCCAGCGCGTCGCAGACCGGCACGATCCCGGGGCGCAGCCGGTCGGCCTCGGCCCGCCAGCGGGCCCGCGCCGCCGCAATTTCCTCGGGCGACCACCCCGGCGTGGCCGCGTCCGGCAGCTGCGCCAGAACACCGTGCAAGAACACCGCCGCGTCGGCCAGAACCGGCAGATCACCGGCCCCCATGCCGGTCAGCATCGACGCGTCGATGTCGATCCGCACCACCGGTGCCTTGCCCCCCAAAGTGTCGCGCCAGAGATCGCACTCGCTGAGCTCCGACCCGACCACGACGATCAAATCGGCGCTCTCGATCACCGCTTCGCTGCCCGGGCGCCCAAGATAGGACCCAAAGCTCGTCGGGTGACCCGGTGCCAGCAAGCCGCGCCCTGCATAGGTGGTAAATCCGGCCCCGCCGCTGCGGTCCAAAAGCGCCGCCACAATGCCGGTATCGACCCGGCTCGCGCCGCCGCCAAGAACGAAGATCGGGCGGTTGGCTGCGGCCAGCCGCCGCGCCACCGGCCCGTGCATGGCCGGGCAGTCAAGTGCGGGAAATGCCGTTCGGGTGGCCGCTGGCGGTGGCGGCGCGGCGGCCTCCAACACCGGGATCGGCACCTGAATATGGCGCGGACGCGGGCGCATGGTGCGAAACTCGGCCAGCGCCCGGTCGATCAGGGCGTAAGCCTCGGGCGCGCTGCGCGCCTCAAGGCTCCAGTCGCAGACCGTGCCCGCCGCGGCGCGCTGATCGCGCATCTGGTGCAATTGCCCGTGGCGCGCGCCGGTCTCGGCCAGACACGACGAGATCACCAGCACCGGCACCGAATCCGACCAGGCCTGGCCCAGCGGGGTCATGATATTGGTCAGCCCCGGACCGGTGATCACGTAAGCCACCCCCGGGGCCCCGGTGGCCCGCGCATAGCCGTCGGCCATGAACCCGGCGCCGGCCTCATGGCGCGCCAGCACATGGGTGATGCCCGATCCCTCCAGCCCCCGGTAAAGTTCCTGATTGTGAACCCCTGGGACACCGAAGATATGGCGCACGCCGCGCGCCGCCAGCATTTCGGATATACCGACGCCCAATGGCCTGTCGCCCATCATCCCCTCCAGAACGCCCGCGTCAGGATCACATAGACCGCCAGCAGCTCCAGCCGCCCAATCAGCATCGCAGCCGTCAAAATCCACTTGGCCACATCGCCAAGGCTGGCGTAATTGCCCGATGGCCCGATCACCGGGCCCAGGCCAGGACCGATATTGGCCAGCGCCGCCGACGCCCCCGAAAGCGAGGTCACGAAATCGAGCCCGGTCAGGCTCAAAAGCACCGCAACAACGCCAAGCGTCACGATGAAAAACACGAAAAACGACATCACCGACGACAACACGTCGTCGCTGACTTTGCGGCCCGCGTAGCGCGGCGAAAAAAGCCCGTGCGGGGCGTGGATCTTGCGGATTTGCGCCCGGATCGACGACATCAGCAGCTGATAGCGAAACACCTTGATCGAACAGGTCGTCGACCCGGCGCAGCCGCCGATCAGGCCCACGAAAAAGAACAGCGCCACCGGCAGCGGCCCCCAGGTCATGTAATCGGCGCTGGCAAACCCGGTGCCGGTCAACAGCGACACGGTGTTGAACATCGACTGGCGCAGGTTGGTCTCGAAACCGGCGCTTGTCGCTTGGGAACGCCAGATCAGAACCACCGCCACCAGAACCACCGTCAAAACCAGAAATGCCCGCACTTGCGGGTCCCGCATCAGCGGGCGCGCGGTGCCGCCCAAAAGCTGGATGTAGCGCACGAACGGCAAGGCGGCCAGAATCATGAAGATCACGGCGGTATACGCGACCGCCGATCCGAAGTTTTCAAACGACGTATCATAATTTGCAAACCCACCCGTCGCCACCGTTGTCATCGCATGCACCGCTGCGTCGAACGTGCCCATGCCGCCCATCATATAGGCCGCTGCGCAGGCCGCGGTCAGGCCCACGTAGATCACCGCGATCTGACGCGCGATCTCGGTGGCGCGGGGCAGGATCTTGCCCAATGTGTCAAAGCCCTCCGAGCGGAATATCTGCATGCCGCCGACCCGCAGTTCGGGCAAAAACACCATGGCCACGACGATAATCCCGATACCGCCGAACCACTGCAGCAGCCCGCGCCACAACAACAGGCCGCGCGGCAGCTGCTCAAGATCCGAGAACACCGTCGACCCGGTGGTGGTCAGCCCCGACATCGCCTCGAAAAACGCATCGACGAACCGCGCCTCGGTGGCCCCGAAATAAAACGGCAGCGCCCCGAAAACCGGCAGCGCCAGCCAGACCCCGGTGGTCAGCAGAAACGTCTGTTGAATGCTCAGCCGCGACCCGACCCCGTTCGAGGCCGCCAGCGCGCTCAGCCCGCCGATCAGAACCGTGATCGTGCCCGACTTCAGGAAAATCAGCCAATGCCCGGTCCCGTCCTGCAGATCGACCGCCATGGGGATCAGCATGGTCAGCCCCAGGACCGCCGCCAGGGCACCGATGACATAGGCGACAGGTCGCAGGTCAAACATAGGCCGAAGGCTTGGCCGGGGCGGTGCGAAGTGTCAAGCCGACGAAGCGCGAGGCGCGGGGCCGTTGCCAAGTCGAGCGCCGACGCTGCAAGACATGGTTTGCGCTTGCCTGCTGAAGCCGCCGAAAATAGTCAAGCGCGCCGCGGGGCGATGCTTTCACCCGGAAAAAGATGCCGCGCCGTTCTTGTTATCATTCTTTCGGATAGACCCCGAGGCGCGCGAGCGGCCGGCCCCTCGCCCCGAGGCGGCGCGCCGAATGCGCGGCGCAACACTTTGAAAATTATTACATTTACTTCGCAGGCAGCCGAACCCCCGCGTCCAGCCGGATGGTGGTGCCGTTCAGATAGGCGTTCTCGATGATCTGGGCGACCATCAGCGCGTATTCCTGCGGCGTCCCCAGCCGGTCGGGAAACGGGATGTTCGCGGTGATCTTGGCGCTCACATCGTCGGGCAGGCCTGCCATCATCGGGGTCTGGAAAAGCCCCGGCGCGATGGTCATGACCCGGATGCCGCAACCCGCAAGTTCGCGCGCGGCGGGCAGGCAAAGTGCCGCGATCCCACCTTTGGACGCGGCATAGGCGGCCTGTCCGACCTGCCCGTCTTGCCAGGCGATCGAGGCGGTGTTGATGATCACCCCGCGCGCGCCGTCGCCAAGCGGCTCAAGTGCTTCCATGGCGCGCGCGGCGTGGCTCATGACCCGGTAGCTGCCGATCAGATTGACTTGGATGACGCGCTCGAAAATCTCGGTCGAAAGCCGCCCTTCGCGCCCGACAATCCGCGCCGCATCGGCAATTCCCGCGCAGTTGACCAGAACCCGGGGGCCGGTGCGGAAATGCGCGATAACCGCCGCCAGCGCCGCCGCGACCGAGGCCTCGTCGGCGACGTCCGCCTGAACGCCAAGCCCGCCAATGTCGCCCGCCAGCGTCCGCGCCGCCTCGCCGCCCAGATCCAGCACCGCCACCCGCGCGCCCTGCCCGGCCAGATGCCGCGCCGTGGCGGCCCCCAGCCCCGACGCCCCGCCGGTCACCAGCGCCACATGTCCGTCGATATTCACCGCTGTCGCACCTCTCTGAACGCGCTCACGCTGCCCGCCCGATCCGCCGTTGCGCGAAACGCGGGCGTGTCGATGGCGACCCCAAAGCGGCATCGGCAGTATGACTGCGGCCCATGCAGAAACTGCGCCGGATCGGGAAATTCCGCGCCGCGCCAAGCACCGGCAGTGCTGGTTGCGGGCCAAGGTCAAAATGCATCGCCGCCATATCCAACGTCACCCAATTTTCTGCCGCCCAAGGCGTCCTGACCGGTCGCACAGCCCGCCCGCGGCTGATAGGATGCGAACAAACGGGGGCGACATGAACGACATCACCGGCTGGACCGCCACCCAGACCGCCAAGAAATTGCGCGCGAGAGAGGTCTCGGTCACGCAGGTCACGCGCGCCCATCTGGACCGTATTACCACCCAAAATCCCGCCGTCAACGCGATCACCGAACCCATTGACCAGGCCCTGGATCAGGCTGCTGCGATGGATGCGACCGGGCCGCCCGAGGATGCGCCGCCGCTTTGGGGGGTGCCGGTGACCACCAAGATCAACGTCGATCAGGCGGGATACGCCAATTCGAACGGCCTGCCCGGTCTGGCCGATGCGATCTGCGACCAGGACGCGCCGGTTGTCGCCAACCTCAAAGCGGCAGGCGCGGTGATCATCGGGCGCACCAACACGCCCGAATTTTCCCTGCGCTGGTGTACGTCAAACCCGTTGCATGGCGTCACGCTGAACCCCTGGAACACGTCGGTGACCCCGGGTGGGTCCAGCGGCGGCGCGGCGGCAGCCATTGCCTGCGGCATGGGCGTGATTGCCCATGGCAACGATTTGGGCGGGTCGCTCAGGTATCCGGCGTTTTGCTGTGGCGTGGTGTCGATCCGGCCGTCGCTCGGGCGGGTGCCCGGGTTCAACCCTTCTGCCGCTGCCGAACGCCCGCCGGGCACCATCCGATTGTCCGTCAACGGCCCGATCGCGCGCAACGTCGCCGACACACGGCTGGGGCTGCGGGCCATGGCGGCGCGGTCGTCCCGCGACCCGCTCTGGTCGGCAGCGCCCGACAGCGGCAGGGTTCATGACGCGGCGCTGCGTATTGGCCTCTGCGCGCGACCCTTTGGCCGCGACCCGCACCCTGGCGTTGCGGCGGCGATCGAGACGGCGCGCTTCGGGTTGGCGGCGACCGGGGCCGAGGTGGTCGATCTGGACCCGCCCGATCTCGATCAGGCGGTTGAAATTTGGGGCAAACTGATTTGCACCGAGACCGACCTGATGATGCGCGCGAGCATCGAAGAACTGGCCTCGCCGGAACTCATTCGGATGCTCGACGGGTATCTGGCGCGGTTCGGAACCTGCGATCTTGAGGGCTACATGACGGCGCTGATGGCCCGAACCGCGCTGATGCGGATCTGGAGCGCAATGTTCGACGACATCGACATTCTGGTCATGCCGACCGCGATGACCCCGCCGTTTGAAAACGATCTGGATTTCACCGCGCCCGAACGCATTCCCGAGCTGCTGGACAACCTCAGCACGCTCTTTCCGGTCAATCTGCTGGGCCTGCCGTCGGTGGCCTTGCCGACCGGTCTCAGCGACGGCGTGCCGGTGGGGGTCCAGCTGGTCGGTGCGCGCGGCGACGATTGGCTGGCGCTGGATGTGGCCGAACGCCTCGAGGGCCAGATCGGCGGGCCGCTGACCGCGCCGCTGACGCCAAATCTGGGTTGATTATCAAAAAACGCCGAACAAACCTGATGGATTGCGCCCCGTTTTAAGGAAAACGGCGCTGTGCGACATAAGGGGGCGTTCTTTATCTCACGTCAGGTTGACCATGCCCAACACCCCTCCGCCGCCCAGTTATTTCAACGACCTGGGCGGGCTGCCGCCGCAAACCGCGACGCTGACGTCGCAGGCCGTGTTTACCGAGGCTTACGCATTTATTCCCGGTTCCACGATGCGCGATATTGTGACCTCGAACCTGCCGCATTGGACCGGTACCCGCGCCTGGGTGATCGCGCGTCCGCTGACCGGTTTTGCCGAGACATTCGCGCATTTGATCGTCGAACTTGCCTCCAGCGGCGGCAGCGACCGACCCGAGCCCGACCCGCGCGGTCAGGGCGTGATCTTTGTGGTCGGCGGCGGGCTGAGCCTGACCATCGAGGGCACCGCGCATGACCTTGCCCCCGGCGGCTACGCCTATCTGCCCGCAGGCAGCAGCTGGTCGTGCCGAAATACAGGCGACGCCCCGGCCACTTTCCACTGGATCCGCAAAGCCTACGAGGCAGTCGATGGCATCAAACCGCCCGCCGCTTTCGTGACCTCCGACGCGCAGGTTCCCCCGACCCCCATGCCCGGAACGCAAGGCCGCTGGACCACGACCCGATTCGCCGATCCGGGTGACATGTCCCACGACATGCACGTCAACATCGTCACGTTTGAGCCCGGCGGGAAAATCCCTTTCATGGAAACCCACGTGATGGAGCACGGGCTTTACGTGCTCGAGGGCACCGCCGCCTACAAGCTCAACCGCGACTGGGTCGAGGTGCAGGCCGGCGATTACATCTGGCTGCGCGCCTTTTGCCCGCAGGCCTGTTACGCTGGCGGTCCCGGGCGGTTCCGCTATCTGCTCTACAAGGACGTCAACCGGCACATGCCGCTGACCGTCCCGGGTCGCTGACACCAACAGCCAGGCCGATATGAAAAAGTGTAACTCGTTGATTTATTAGTGCTTATCACGATTACCTCCGAAATGAAAAAATATTTCAAAAAAATTGCCCGGAGCGGTGCAGGGGCGTAGAAATAGGGCAACCAGACAGGATAATCCCCATGAGCTTTCAAAACCCCGTATTCATCCCCGGCCCCACCAATATGCCCGAAGAGGTGCGCAAGGCCTGCTTCATCCCGACGCTGGATCACCGGTCGGCGGCATTCGCCGACATCCTGAACCCGGTGCGCGACGGCGTGCGCCGGGTGCTGCAAAGCAAAACCGCGCAAGTTTTGATCTTTCCCTCAACCGGCACCGGCGGCTGGGAGGTCGCGCTCACCAACACCCTGTCGCGCGGCGACAAGGTTCTGGCCGCGCGCAACGGCATGTTTTCCCAGCGCTGGATCGACATGTGCCAACGCCACGGGCTGATCGTGGAAATCGTCGAAACCCCCTGGGGCGCGGGCCTGCCCGCTGACCGCTACGCCGAGATACTCGCCGCCGATACGGGTCACGAAATCAAGGCCGTTCTGGCCACCCACAACGAGACCGCCACCGGTGTGCGGTCCGACATCGCCGCCGTGCGCGCCGCACTTGACGCCGCCAGCCACCCGGCGCTTTTCTTCGTCGACGGCGTCAGCTCGATCGCCTCGATGGACTTCCGGTTTGACGATTGGGGCGTCGATGTTGCCGTCGCCGGCAGCCAAAAGGGGTTCATGCTGCCGCCCGGCCTGGCCATCACCGGCTTTTCCGCCCGCGCCCTGGCGGCCACCGAAACCGCCACCCTGCCGCGCGTGTTCTTTGACGTACGCGACATGGCCAAAGCCTACGAGGCCGGCGGCTTTCCCTACACGCCCCCCGTGGGGATGATGAACGGCCTCAAAACCTCGCTCGGGATGCTGCTGGGTGAAGGGCTCGAAAACGTTTTCGCCCGCCACCACCGCATTGCGACCGGCGTCCGGGCGGCAGTCAGCGCCTGGGGGCTCGAGCTTTGCGCTGTTTCGCCCGATCTCTATTCCGACACCGTCAGCGCCATCCTCACCCCCGACGGGTTCAATGCGACCGACATCGTCACCCACGCCGCCGACAAATACGGCGTCGCCTTTGGCACTGGCCTCGGTCAGGTCGCGGGCAAGGTGTTCCGCATCGGCCATCTGGGCTCGCTGACCGATGTCATGACGCTTTCGGGCATCGCCACCGCCGAGATGTGCATGGTCGATCTCGGCCTGCCCATCAAACTGGGCTCGGGTGTTGCGGCCGCACAGGAATATTATCGCGCCCCAAGCACGCAGACCCAAAAGGACGCCGCCTGATGCAGCACGGCCTCTCCCCCAACCCCTCTCCGCACCGGAGAGGGGAGGCACCCCGCTCTCAACGGCGCGCTTCCCCCCTCCCGTGGGAGGGGGTTCAGGGGGGCGGCCGCTGCGCAAGGCAACCGAATTGAAAGACACCAGAATGTATATCCCCACGCTTGACGACGCGCTCACCGCCCGCGAGCGCATCGCCCCCTACATCCACCGCACCCCGGTGCTGACCTCGTCGTTCCTTGACGGCCTCGCCGGGGCCGAGCTGTTTTTCAAATGCGAAAACTTCCAGAAGGCGGGCGCTTTCAAGGTGCGCGGTGCCTCAAACGCCGTTTTCGGTCTTTCCGACGAGGACGCCGCGCACGGCGTCGCCACCCATTCCAGCGGCAACCACGCGCTTTCGCTTTCCTACGCTGCGGGCCGCCGGGGCATCCCGTGCAACGTGGTCATGCCGCGCACCGCCCCGCAGGCCAAGAAAGACGCGGTCAAGGGTTACGGCGGCATCATCACCGAATGCGAACCCTCGACATCCTCGCGCGAGGAAGTGTTCGCAAAGGTCCACGAAACGACCGGTGCCGATTTCGTGCATCCCTACAACGACCCGCGGGTGATCGCAGGACAGGCCACATGTTCGATGGAACTCATTGAACAGGTCGAAGGTCTGGACGCCGTGGTCGCCCCCATCGGCGGCGGCGGCATGATCTCGGGCACCTGCCTGACGCTTTCCAACCTTTCGCCTTCGGTCAAAGTCTACGCCGCCGAGCCGCTGAATGCCGACGATGCCGCGCGGTCCTTCCGCGCCGGTCACATCATCGCCGACGACGCACCCGACACGGTGGCCGACGGGCTGAAGGTGCCGCTCAAGGACCTGACCTGGCATTTCGTTTCAACCCATGTGACAGATATCCTGACCGCCACCGAGAATGAGATCGTCGACGCGATGAAAGCGATCTGGAAACGTATGAAAATCGTCATGGAACCCTCGTCAGGCGTCCCGCTGGCCACCATCCTGAAAAACCCTGAAACATTTGCGGGCAAACGCGTTGGTGTTATCATCACCGGCGGCAACGTCGATCTCGACCGCCTGCCGTGGAATGGGTGAATATGTCAAAACATCAGAAATTCTGCGTCGCGTCCGAACCGAGGGGGGGCGCAATCGCGCCTGCCGTCACGCCAAAGGCGTGCCAATGGCACGGCGGGGCGAGTCGGACGCGATCCGAAATGCACGCATTTCGGAAAGGCCCACCGAACATTGGAGAAACAAAATGAACGCCCACACCGATCTTTCCAACCTCGAAGTCGGCTATGACGTCCCCGCCCTGCCCGGTATGGACGAGGCCGATATTCAAACCCCCTGCCTGATCCTCGATCTGGATTCGCTGGAACGCAACATCGTGAAAATGGGCGATTATGCACGCGCCCACGGTATGCGCCACCGGGTTCACGGCAAGATGCACAAATCGGTCGACGTGGCCAAACTGCAGGAAAAACTCGGCGGCGCTGTCGGTGTCTGCTGCCAGAAAGTATCCGAGGCCGAAGTTTTCGTGCGCGGCGGCATCAAGGACGTGCTGGTTTCCAATCAAGTGCGCGACCCGGCCAAGATCGACCGCCTTGCCCGCCTGCCCAACCTCGGCTCGCGCATCATCGTCTGCGTCGACGATCTGGCCAATGTCGCCGACCTCAGCGCGGCAGCGGTCAAGCATGGCACCGAACTGGAATGTCTGATCGAAATTGACTGCGGCGCAGGCCGCTGCGGCGTGAACTCGACCGGGGCCGTTATCGAAATTGCCAAGGCCATTGACGCCGCACAAAACCTTAAATTCACCGGTATTCAGGCCTATCAGGGCGCGATGCAGCACATCGACAGCTACGAGGCGCGCCGCGAAAAGCTCGATATCGCCATTGCCATGGTCAAAGAGGCTGTTGACGGCCTCAAGGCCGAAGGATTGACATGCGAACTGGTCTCTGGCGGCGGCACCGGGTCGTATTATTTCGAGGCAAACTCGGGCGTTTACAACGAACTGCAATGCGGGTCCTACGCCTTCATGGATGCTGACTATGGCCGCATTCTCGACGAGGCCGGCAACCGGATCGACTCCGGCGAATGGGAAAATTCGCTGTTTATCCTGACCTCCGTCATGTCCCACACCAAAGCCGACAAGGCGATTGTCGATGCCGGCCTCAAAGCCCAGTCGGTCGATTCGGGCCTGCCCGTGATCTTTGGGCGGACCGATGTCGAATACGTCAAATGCTCCGACGAACACGGCGTTGTCGCCGACCCCTCGGGTGTGCTGGCCGTCAACGACAAACTGCGGCTGGTGCCGGGCCATTGCGACCCGACCTGCAACGTCCACGACTGGTACGTCGGCGTGCGCGGTGGCAAGGTCGAAACCCTGTGGCCGGTGTCAGCGCGCGGGAAAGCCTATTAAAGTGTCAACGACTTCTTGAGATAATCATTTAATATCAACAATATACCACAGGTTTCAACCTTGAAACCCGTGGCGGAGACCAACCATGTGGATCGTACCCGAGGCCGCCATCGCCGACCTGATGTCCCCCGAAGCATCATTCGAGGCCATCGAAAAAATCTTCGCCGCCATGGCCCGCGATGACGCCTATAATTTCCCGGTGATCCGCGAAGCCATCGGCCACGCCGACGCCCTTTATGGCTTCAAATCGGGCTTTGATCGGGCCGGGCTGGTGCTCGGTCTGAAATCGGGCGGCTACTGGCCCGGCAACGCCGCGAAGGGCCTGACCAACCACCAGTCCACGGTAATCCTATTCGACGCCGACACCGGCCAGGCCCGCGCCCTGATCGGCGGCAATCTTCTGACAGCACTTCGAACCGCCGCCTCAAGCTCAGTCTCTATCGCCCATCTCGCCCGCAAAGACGCACGCGTTCTCGGCATGGTCGGCGCAGGCCATCAGGCCGCCTTCCAGCTCCGCTCCGCCGTAAAACAACGCGAATTCGAACGCGTCGTCGCCTGGAACTACCACCCCGACATGCTGCCGGGTCTGGGTGCCGTCGCCGAAGAACTCGGCCTGCCGTTCGAGGCGGTCGAACTTGACCAGCTCGGCGCGCAATCGGATGTGATCATCACGATCACTTCGTCGTTCGCGGCGATCCTGAAAGACGCCCACGTCCGCCCCGGCACCCATCTGGCCTGCATGGGCACCGACACCACCGGCAAGCAGGAAGTCGACGCCGCCATCCTGGCCCGCGCCACCGTCTTCACCGACGAAGTCGCCCAATCCGTCACCCTCGGCGAAGCCCAGCACGCGGTAAAAGCGGGCCTGATCAATGAGGCCGATATCAACACCATCGGTGCCGTGATCGAAGGCCAGCACCCGGGCCGCCATTCGGACGACGAAATCACCCTGTTCGACGGCACCGGCGTCGGCCTGCAAGACCTCGCCGTCGCCGCCGTGGTTCTTGAAACCGCGATCGAGACGGGCGTGGCGGTCGAGGTGGATTTCTAACCGGAAGCCGCCTCCAGTATCCGCACCATCTCGGCAAACCCCCGCGCCCGGGCCAGCGCCAGCGGGTTCTGCCCGTCGCGGTCGGTGATCGACACATTCGCGCCAGCGTCCACCAATATCCGCAGCGTTGCCACGTGATCGGGCCCGCCGTTGCCCAGTACCACGGCCTCGATCAGGGCGGTCCAGCCCAAATTATTGACGTGATCCAGCGGCGCGCCTGCGTCGGCCAATATCCTCACAATCCGGTGGTGCCCAAGATGCGCAGCCGCGATCAACGCGGTGCCCTCGTAAACGCTGGTCACCAGATCGGGCCGGTTGCCCAGCCGGATCGCCAACGCCACCATCTCGGGGTCATCGGCCACGGCGGCAATGGTGACGACATCATAAAGCCGGTATTCCAGCGCGTTCATGTCGACCCCGGCTCCGGCCAGCACCACCAGCGTGCCGTCCTGGCTGGCAAAAGCCGCTACATGCGCCGGGGTCCGCTGTCGCCGGTCCGTCGCCTTGACATCCGCGCCAGCGGCAAGCGCCACGCGAATGGCGGCAATATCACCATCGTGTGCGGCCCGAAAAAGGCCCTCGTAGGCCGCAACCTCGCGCGCGGTCGGGGCCGTCTGTGCGGCGGCGGCGGATACAAGAAGGATCAGCCAGACAGCCGCAGACAAATATCTTTTCATGGCATCACGCTAACCTACCGTCGGCCCCCGGGGGTATTCCCCGGAGGCCGAAATTTCATGTCCCAAGGTTCAGGCCGCGGCGGCCTCGTCTTCTTGCGGCAGGACCTGGTTCAGCACGATCGCGATCAGCGCCGTCGGCAACAGACCCGACACCGC
>JAKZRT010000181.1:0-29575 GCA_047518005.1 Brevirhabdus sp. | reverse complement strand
GCCTGCCTGACAGCACTCGAAACCAACTTCCCCAAGTCCAAAAGCTCCCGCACATCGCCCGGCACGGTCCAAGAACCGTGCCGGGAACGTAGAAGGCCGATCAACATCTGGTGTGACCGGAAGCAAAGGGAGAAGCCCTTTATGGGATTAGGGCCGTTACTCGCCGGTAGCAAGCGTAGGGTGCGTGCTCCCACGCACCGCCTTCGATCTCCGACTCGCCACCGGCGCGTGAAATCACCCACACCACAGATAACTCCCGCCCGGCCTCAGGCCGGGCAGCGCCCGGACCTCCCCCGTCGTGCTGGAAGCACGCCTGCGGCGTGACGAGGGCGCTTCGCACCCACCCCGAGGTCCGGGCACTGCCCTTTGTTCTGAAGAATAAAGCACCGCTCTGGCTGCTGCGCACATTCGTTCGCGGCTGAATTCGTCCACTGGACGAATTTCAAGACGCCGCTCACCCCGGACCCAAGCCTGCCCGCCCCGTCACGCCAAAGGCGTGCTTCCAGCACGACGCGGGCGCGATTCTCGCGCCCGCCCGGGCAGACGCGATCCTTCGTGCATCAAGCAAGCGCAGGATGGGGGTCCTGCACCCTCCATTCCCCGTATTGACGCCCCGGTCGATTGAGGGGTGAAATCACCCATCCTACGGTCCGATTTCGCGCCTGT
Organism: Brevirhabdus sp.; assembly: GCA_047518005.1. Taxonomy (GTDB): domain Bacteria; phylum Pseudomonadota; class Alphaproteobacteria; order Rhodobacterales; family Rhodobacteraceae; genus JAKZRT01. The sequence continues at coordinate 28,909 of JAKZRT010000181.1, read as the reverse complement.
GTCGCCCCTGAGCTGAAAGTTTGGGCTTGGATACACGCCATTTGTCCCCAGTCCCCGGCAGGTTACCCCGGTTCAAGTCTTTAACGTCTTTACCTAATAAAATCAACAATATAGCTATGCGTTCAACCTTGAAACCATTCACCCCTGCAAACCAAAAAGCCACACATCCCCCCCAGAATCCGTGCAATCTATGAAATGTGGCAAGAATCGGGCAGCCTCGCAGGCCTGAGCTAACGAAAACCGGGTAAAATCTCGGGAAAGTGAGGCAGAAATGAGTGAACTTACAAACGGTGTAAGCTGGGCTGCGGTCTTTGCTGGCGCGGTCGTGGCGTTTCTGGTGGGCTGGTTCTGGTATTCGGCGCGCCTGTTCGGCAAGGGCTGGGCCGAGGGCGTCGGCGTCGAACTGGGCGCGCCCGACGCCATGCCGATGGGCGCGATGGCCATGCAGGCCATCGGATTGCTGTTGATGAGCTGGTTTGTTTCCGTCACCGCCGCTTCGAACCTGCTCATGACCGTGATCCTGGCCACCGTGGCCTTCACGGTGTTGGGCGCGGGCGGGGCGACGTTTCGAGGGAATTCGACCTACGCGCGCAACGTCGATGGGGGCTACTGGCTGGTCGCCCTGGTAATCATGATCATCGCCAACGGTATCTTCTGACCTTTTGCCAGGGCGTTATTATCTGACGCACACGGCGGCGGAGCTGCGCCAATTGCTCGGCTCCGCCCCGCCTGATCTGACCCCCCGCCGCAACATCTCGCCCGGCCAGACGGTGCCGGTTCTGACCGCGGATGGCTGGGCTGACATGCGCTGGGGCATCATCCCCGTGGGCCGCAAGAACGCACGCGGTCGCCCGGTGATGGAGACCATCATCAACGCCCGATCCGAAACAGCTTTCTCCAAATCCGCCTTCGAGGGTCTGCGCCGGGCGGTTGTTCCGGCCTCGGGCTGGTACGAATGGACCGGCGAGCGGCGCCGCAAAACCGCCTGGGACATCTGCCGCACTTCGGGACCGTTGCTGTTCGCGGCCCTCTGGGACGTCTGGCAGGCCCCCGGTGGCCAGACCCTCAGTCAGATCGCAATCCTGACCTGCGCGCCCAATGCTGAGGTGGCGCCAATTCACCACCGCATGGGTGTGATCCTGGACCCCTCAGACGTGCCCGTGTGGCTGGACGGCGCAGACCCCGCGCCGCTGATGGTGCCCCTGCCCGAGGGGATGTTGCGCATTATCAAAGCCGAGGCGGTTGACTGGGATGCGCCCTAGCGCCGGACAAGCCAGCGAACGAGCGCAGCAAACGCGATGCCGACCCAGAGAACCTCGATCATGATCGCGCCGGCGTTTGGGCGAAAGTAGAGCGACAGCAATATCATCCCCGCGCCAGCAAGGTTGAGCAGGTTGAACGCCGGACGCTCGGCCGCCACCCAGTTGCGGGTCGCCGAGAGGTAAGCACCGGCGATCACGAACGACCCCAGGACGCCAATCCAGTCGATGAATGTCATCTCAGGCATGGGTGTCCTCTGGTTTCAGGGCGGAAAAATCTCCGCCCTGGGCATAGGCCGCGATAAGCGGAACCGCCAGGGCCGCCGAGCTGACGGTCACGCCGACCTGCACCTCGGGACCGTCGGTCCTGGCCTCTCCGATCAGCCCCAAGCCCCGATCAACCAGATAATCCGCGAGGCCGGCAAGCCAAGCTTGCAAGGCTGCCGGATCACCCGGCAAGTCGGAGGCCGGCGCCGACAGCGTGACATTCACCGCTGTATCAAAGGCGTCGAGACGCGCGTAGCCTTCCTCCAGCAGCTCGTCGATCCGCGCCTGGATATTGTCGCGGATGGCGATCGGATGCTGTTCGCGCGGGCTGGGCTGGCCGACGACCCCGTATTGTTCCAAGATCTTGTCGGCGTGGAAGGCCACGGCCATGAAGTGAATGATCGGCCCCTCGGCCATAAGGATCAGAACCCGTTCGGGGCCGGGCGGTTTGGGCCTGGCGCCCCTTGTCCGGCGCTTGATCCACATCACGGCACCCTGAATTCGGGCAATAAAGTGGACCAGCGCCAGAAGTATCCGCCCCTTGAATGTCATCGGTCCCGGCCGTTGATGGTTCGGGACTTTCTGCCAGAGAACGGGCAGTTGGTCGAGCCGGTTTTGGGGGCGTGGATCGCACGCAGGTCTGAGGGCACGCGGAAATTATTCTGGCGCCTGTGACGCCCGTCACAGGAATTGCATGTCAGAGCCGATAGTAATCGGGCGCAGATTTCAAGGAGAGTCATCATGACACTGACTGTTGCGAAAACCACCGATTTTGACTGTGCCAAACCCGGCCAGAATTCATTTGCCCTGGCCAGGGGCGGGTGGGCGATGCCGATTTATGCCGACATGGCAATCAACGGATCGAAAGACCTGTCGAGGGTCGTCAAGGGAAAATCCGGGGCGTGTGTGTACGGCGTGACGCTGACCAATTCTTCGAGCCCGATCTACAAGTATCAGGTGCTGGTCGATGCGAAGGGGCCCAAGGGCATGGGCAGCGGGTCGCTGCATCTGGTCTTCGAGGACGAGAGCCGCGACGGCTACAACCTTGCCATCACCTCGAGCAGCCGCAAGCGGCACACGGTGAATTTCAACTCGAAAAAGCCCGGGATCGTGCGGTTTGATTGGTCGAATTGAGGCGTGGTTTCAAGGTTGAAACCGTTGGTAAGGCATTGATATCGAGTTATAGTTCGAAAGTTACGCCGAAAGCGGTTCGATATGGCTGAGGTCGGCGTAAAAAACCAAAGGGCACGCGAAGCCCGCGCGCCCTCGTAATCAAACAGATTATGCGACCCGCACTGGGCCGCAGCGCCGTTTAGACGAGCTGGATGTTCGCGGCAGATTCGCGTCCGTCGCGACCGGCTTCGACGTCAAACGTCACTTTCTGGTCGTCAGCCAAGCCAGTCAGGCCAGCCTGTTCAACAGCCGAGATGTGTACAAACACGTCCTTGCCGCCGCTTTCAGGTGCGATAAAGCCGAAGCCTTTGGTTGAATTGAACCATTTCACGGTGCCATTGGCCATGCGTGAAGTCTCCTAGTTTGGGCGCTGCCCGCGTGAATGCGGCAGCCTGGCTTGGTCGGTCTGGATCGAGAGACTGCTAGCCAGTGAAGGGAGACAGTGGTCGAAAGAGATTAACGGTCGCGAGAGCCATGTGGGGGGTATTGACGCAAAAAGCAAGTGTTTTGTGGGGCGGGGTGTGGTGGTGTCCCGGCCGGGTCAGGCCGAGAGGGGGGCTATATTGCTGACATCGACGTGGGTGTTGGCGACGTCGTGGTTAATCTGCATGTTCAGCCAGAACTGCGGCGTGGTGCCGAAGAAATGGGCCAGACGGAATGCGGTGTCGGGGGTCATCGATGTGGCCTCCTTAGTCAGGCGCTCGATCCGGGTGCGCGGCACGCCGAGGTGTTTGGCGAGCTTGCCTTCGCTCATTGCGAGTGGCTCCAGATAGAGCGTTTTCAGAATGTCCCCGGGGTGGTTCGGGTTTTTCATCATGACCATTTTCGTTCCCCTCAGTGGTAATCCACCAGTTGCACATTTGCCGGACCCTGCGGGGTCCATTCAAAACAATATCGCCATTGGTCATTGATTCTGACCGAATACTGGCCCTTTCGGTTGCCGCTCAGTTTTTCCAGCCGGTTGCCGGGTGGTGAGCGCAGATCATCAAGCTCGGTAGCTGCTTCCAATGCGGCCATCAGAGCGCGGGCGCGATGAAAAAGCTTGGGCGGGAAGCCTTTGGTGCGCCGGTTCTCAACGACCGAGGCGATCAGCTTGCCGCGGGTGCTTTGGATCATGTGGGTTATGTATCATGTAGAGATACTTGTGTCAAGGTGTGATACATTGGTGCGGGCGTGAAATAGCCCTAGTGATGAGCAGGTAAGATGGGTGTTTACACCCATCACGCCCTACGCTTGCTTTTCCAGAACAGCGGTGAATTCGTGATGAAATACGGGTGTATCGCAGATGAATAACGGACGCAGCGGCGAGTGACCCATTTCGAAAAGGGCTTCGACAATCAGTGCGAACGACAGCGGAGTGAATTGCCATGCGTGCGCGTCAATATAGCCGTCCCCGGCGCTCTCGATTTCGGCTTGTGCCGCCCTTGCCCGTTGCGCCGGTGACTTCGACTGCCCCTGATCGATATGATTTCCAAGCCAGTGATCTGTAGCCCTGTTGTGTGTAACCATCGCCGCACTGTCGATGACCGATTTATAGCTGTTGCGGTTTCGTTTCTCTCGAGCTGCCTGCAGAACTTCGCCCAGCGTCGATTCAGGCCTGAAATGGTCAAAGCAGTAGCGTTTATCAGGAGCCAGAAAATAATACCGCCCCCCGGATTCGAGCAGGTCATGCACCTGTTTCAGATGTCTTATCAGGTCCGGCTGGTGTTCGATGCAGTGTGAGCTGAAGGCAGCTTGAAATTTCTCGTCAACAATTGACATGTCTCCATCCGAATTGGAGTAATGCACATCCACAACTGCCTCTGGTGTGATCTTCGGATCGGGATCCATTTTCGCCCTTGCCTTCAGTTCGTCGGTGTCAAAAACGTCAAGATACCGGACGTTCGGGCCTTGAAGAACAGGGGTGAAATAGGCACCGATCTCAAGAAATTTGAGTGAACGGTCGAGTTGTTTCAGAAACGGAGTCCGCTTGGCAAGTCTGTCAGAGGCACTGCGAACAAGTGGATGATCGGGTTTGGGTGGTTTCGGCGACAGAGCTTTCGAAACCTTGCGGAAAAGTCTGTCTAATTTCATATTCTATCTCACAAATTACTTATGCCTAATTCGCTTCGGTTCTACCGCATCCGCCCCCAGCCGTCTCTTCTTATCTTCCTCGTCGTCCCCGAAGTTGCCTTAAAATTCACTGCAAACCTCACCCCAACCGTTCGGCGATCCACATTTTGATCAGCGACTGGCGGGTAATGCCGAGGTGGCTGGCGCGGGCGTCCAGCCCCTCGACCATCCAGGCCTGGAAGTCGACGTTGACCCGGCGCGCGGCGATGTTGGGGCGTTGCGCTTTGGTCCAGTCAACGGCGCTGAGCCTTCGTCAAAGGCGCGGTCAAAGTTACGGGCTTTCATAGGCTTCAATCTTCTCTTTTCCGCTCAATGGGTCTTCACCCCGCCCGCAGGGTTTTCTCGATCGCTTCGCGGACCAGACGTTGGTAGGGGATGCCGCGCGCCTTGGCGCGGGCCTTTAGCGCGTCGACCAGCGACTGGGGGACGCGCAGATTGATGCGTGCGGTTTTGGGCTGCATCTCCCAATCCGCCGGGTGGAACTGGGAAAAATCGAGGCCCGACAGGTCGCGATCCAGAAACGCCTCGGCCGCTTCATCGGTCTTCATCACCGGGACTTTGCGTGGTTTCATAACGTCTGGCCTCTCGTTCGTGCATGTACCTTGCGCTGATCGGCCGGAGTTTCGATCCGCGCCAGCAGAATGCGATGAAAACCGGGCGACCGGCTTGCGTCCGGCTGACCGCGATAAACCGCTGTTCGGACACCGAGTGTTTGGCATCGGGCGCGACCCTTGCGCCGTGCATGAGCGCGAATTCTATTGCGCCGCGGGTCAGCCCATGGCCGAGACACTTGTCCGAATTACCCTTATCCCAGTCAAATTTCATGAATTATGTACACACAATTGGATGCACAAACAAGCCCTACCTCACGAACTTCTTATACTTGATCCGCTTAGGCTCCACAGCATCCGGCCCTAGCCGTCGCATTTTATCTTCTTCATAGTCCTCGAAGTTGCCCTCGAACCATGTCAGCCGGGCTTCGCCCTCGAACGCCAGGATGTGGGTGCAGATGCGGTCGAGGAAGAAACGGTCGTGGGAAATGACCACTGCGCAGCCGGCGAAATCGACGAGGGCGTCCTCGAGCGCGCGCAGGGTTTCGACGTCGAGGTCGTTGGTGGGCTCGTCAAGCAGCAAGACGTTGCCGCCGCGGCGCAAAAGTTTGGCGAGGTGGACGCGGTTTCTTTCGCCGCCCGACAATTGCCCGACCTTTTTCTGCTGGTCGCCGCCTTTGAAGTTGAAGGCCGAGCAATAGGCGCGGGAGTTCATTTCAGCGTCGCCGAGGCGGATCACGTCGAGGCCGTCTGACACCTCTTCCCACACGGTTTTGCCATCGGCCAAAGCATCGCGGGACTGGTCGACATAAGCCAGATCGACGGTTTCGCCGTACGAAATCTCGCCCGCATCCGGCGTTTCCTGCCCGGTCAGCATGCGGAAAAGCGTGGTCTTGCCCGCACCGTTGGGGCCGATCACGCCGACGATGCCGCCCGGCGGCAGGGCGAAAGTCAGCGCCTCGATCAACTGCTTGTCTCCGAGGTGTTTGGCCAGGCCTTCAACCTCGATCACCTTGTCGCCAAGGCGCGGGCCCGAGGGAATGATGATCTGGGCGCGGCTGAGCTTTTCGCGCTCAGACCGGCCCGCCATTTCGTTGTAATTGGCGATCCGGGCTTTGGATTTGGCTTGCCGGGCGCGGGGGCTGGCGCGCATCCATTCCAGTTCGCGTTCCAGGGTTTTCTGCTTGGATTTGTCCTCGCGGGCCTCGTGGGCAAGGCGTTTGGACTTTTGTTCGAGCCAGACGGAATAATTGCCCTCGTAGGGGATGCCGCGGCCACGGTCGAGTTCGAGGATCCAGCCGGTGATGTCGTCGAGGAAATAGCGGTCGTGGGTGACGATCAGGATGGTGCCCTTGTAGGCGATCAGATGGGCTTGCAGCCAGGCGATGGTTTCGGCGTCGAGGTGGTTGGTGGGTTCGTCCAAGAGCAGCATTTCGGGGGCTTCCAAGAGGAGCTTGCAGAGCGCTACGCGCCGCGCCTCGCCGCCCGAGAGCGAAGCCGGCATGGCACCGTCGGGCGGGCATCTGAGCGCCTCGAGGCTGACGTCGATCTGCGCGTCGAGGTCCCAGAGGTTTTCGGCGTCGATCTGGTCTTGCAGGGCGGCCATTTCATCGGCCGTCGCGTCGGAATAGTTCATCGCCAGATCGTTGTAGCGATCGAGGATGTCCGTCTTGGCCTTGACCCCCAGCATGACGTTTTCGCGCACCGTGAGGGCGTCGTCGAGCTGTGGTTCCTGGGGCAGATAGCCCACATTTGCGCCCTTGGCCGCCCAGGCTTCGCCGGAAAAATCCTTGTCGAGCCCGGCCATGATCCGCATCAGCGTCGATTTGCCGGAACCGTTGACGCCGACGACGCCGATCTTGACGCCGGGCAGGAACGACAGGCGGATGTTTTCAAAGCATTTCTTGCCGCCCGGATAGGTCTTGGACACCCCATCCATGTGATAGACGTATTGATAGGCGGCCATGCGGTTCTCCGGGTTCTTGTCAGCGGCTCTCTAGCGGCTTGGCGGCGGCTCGGCAATTGCCGCGGCGCGCCTTTTATCATCGGACACCGAAAGCGATGCCGCCATTGACAAGCACCGAAGCGGGACGGAAGACATTAGTCGCAATTATCGGGGCAGCGTGTTGAACCGCATTGGTTTTCCTAGCGCCCGGGCCGGTCAGGCGGTCGGGCTTTTGGGCGGGTCGTTTGATCCGGCGCACGCCGGCCATGTGCAGATCACGCGCGAGGCGATGCGGCGGTTCGGGCTGGGCCGTGTCTGGTGGCTGGTCAGTCCCGGCAACCCCCTGAAGGCGCAGGGACCGCAGCCGATCGGGCGACGGATAGCAGCGTCACGTCGCCTGATCCGCGACCCGCGCGTTGTGGTCAGCGACATCGAGGTTCGGCTGGGCACGCGCTATACCGCCGAGACGCTGGCGCGGCTGCGGGCGCTTTACCCGGGCGTGCGGTTCGTGTGGCTGATGGGGGCAGATAATCTGGCCGGGTTCCACCGTTGGCAGAACTGGCGCGATATAGCCGCGATGGTGCCGATCGGTGTGGTGGCCCGCCCCGGAGTGGGTCTGGCGGCGCTGAGCGCACCGGCGGCCCGCGCCATGCGCCACGCGCGGCTGGCGGCCGAGGGCGCGCGGACATTGCCTGGCGCGGCGGCCCCGGCGTGGTGCTATGTCCAGCTGCCGTTGCGGCGCGAATCTTCGTCGGTGCTGCGGGCGGCGGGCGACTGGACCGGGTAGGCTTGTCTGCGGCGTCGGTGCGGATATACCTGAGCGCCATGACCCGAGAACCGATGAACCGACGTGTGATTCTGGCTGGGCTGGGGGCCACGCTGGCCGGGCCGGCGCTGGCCCGCGCACCGGACACGGCGATTCGTCCGGCGTTACGCCGTGGTGCGGTGAGCGCCGCCCAGGTTACGGAAGTTTCGGCCCTGATCGAGGCGGCCGGGCTGGGCGGCAAGGTGGCCTATGCGGTTGCCGATGCGCGCAGCGGGGCGTTGTTGGAGACCCGGTCACATCTCGCCGCCCTGCCGCCAGCCAGCGTGACCAAGGCGGTCACAGCACATTACGCGCTTGAACGCCTTGGTCCCGGTTATCGCTTTCGGACCCGGCTGATCGCTACCGGACCGCTGGTTCGGGGGCGGATCGAAGGTGATCTGGTTCTCGAGGCGTCGGGCGACCCGACGCTGGACAGCGATGATCTGGGGGCGATGGCCGAAGCGCTGAAGGCGGCGGGCGTGGCGACGGTGCAGGGCCGGTTTCTGGTGGTGCCAGCGGGAATTCCTGAAACCGCCGCGATCGACCACGGCCAGCCCGATCACGTGGCCTATAATCCCGGTGTGGCGGGGTTGAACCTGAACCTGAACCGGGTGCATTTTGAGTGGCTGCGGGCAGGCAGCGATTACACATTCACGCTGGAGGCGCGGTCGGGCAGGTACCGGCCTGCAACCACCACCTCGGCGATGGAGATCGTCGAGCGCCCGGCGCCGGTCTATGACTATGTGCACAGCGGCGGTGTCGACCGGTGGAGCGTCGCGAAGTCGGCCCTGGGGGCAAAGGGCGCGCGGTGGTTGCCGGTGCGCCGCCCGGTGGCCTATGCGCTGGACGCGCTGATGAGCGTGATGCGCAGCCAGGGAATTTCCCTGCCCGCCCCGCAGATCGCGGCCCGTGCGCCGGGCGGGCTGGTCCTGTACGAAGCGGTCAGCCCGCCGATGGCAGATGTCTTGCGCCGGATGCTGGACCGGTCAACCAATCTGACGGCGGAAGTTGTCGGTCAGACGGCGACGCTGGCGCGCGGCGGCAGCCTGCAGACCCTGCGCGCATCGGCCAGCGAGATGGCAACCTGGTTGCGCCGTGAAACCAAGGCGCGCAGGCCCCGTTTTGTCGATCATTCGGGCCTGGGTGAGGCCAATGATCTGACGCCTCGGGACATGGTCGCCGCGCTGAACTTTGCGGGCCCTTCCGGTGCGTTGGCGGGGCTGATGAAGCCTTGGTATTACCGTAATTCTCAAGGCGGCTACGACCGGGCCTCGCCAATCCGGATGGCGGCCAAGACCGGAACCTTGAACTTTGTCTCGGGCCTGGCCGGGTTTGTTCTGCCGCCCGGCGGGCGGGCGCTGGCGTTCGCGGTATTTGCCGCCGACGAGGACCGGCGGCGGACGATACCGCGCGCGGCGCGCGAAAAGGTGCCGGGTGCCAGAAGCTGGGGACGCAGAGCCCGTGTATTGCAGGACAAGTTGCTGAAGCGCTGGACGGCGCTTTACGCATAGCGCCGCGCGCCGATGACCGGCACGGAATTTGCGGGTATTTGACCAAGGTGGGACCGACCGCGCATACGCGCCTCGAACATCCGCAACTCGCGCAATTCTTCGGTCAGTGAAAAGCCGGTGCGGCCGTAGGTATCGGAAACCGACAGGTCGGCCAGCCGATAGTAGCAGTCAACCAGGTTCTGAACTTCGGCCGGATTTGGGTGATGACAGGCAGACATCTTAATCAATTTCGACTCACAATGACGCTCTGGATGTTCGCAGCGATAATGCTACCAAATGGTTAACTTTTGGTAAGTCGCGCGTGTGAGCGTGCGGCCACTAGCCTGGCCGGGCCCGGGCAATCAGGTCGGTGACCCGGTCGAAATCGCCTATTTCATTGGCCATGAGCAGGATCAGGCGCGCGTCCATGGCGGCACTGTCAGTGTCATTCAAGCCTTCGTGCGCTGCGATCAGCGTGGTGTAGAAATCGTCGGCCCAAGCGCCGATCCGGTCCGGGGTCGTGGTCATTGGCCGGTCTCCTTCAATGTCTGGCCCTGCGCGCGCGAAAGTGCAGCAGTGACCGCCGCGACGGTAGGGGTGTCAAAACTGGCCGCGACATGGCCATCGGGCCTGAGCAGCACCGCACGCCCGGTGCCGTATCGCTGGGCCGCGAATTTGCCGACCGAGCTGTAGCAGGGATAGCCGCCGGTTTGGTCGATGCCGATGCGCCGAAGGCCGGCGATATCGGGAAGCGCGACATCGCCAACCCCAACAAGTGTAAAGTGGCCCTGGGCCAGTTCGATCAGCCAGTGACCGCCTTTTAGCGGCACATCGGACATCGCGGACCCGACCGGAATCGGCCCGCCAGACGGGGTTTGCAGATCGAACCCGCCGAGGCTGCATGGCACCGACAGGCGGCCCGAATTGATCAGGCGGCGCGCGAATGCGTGGTCGTGCGCCAGCGCCAGAACCGCGTCACGAAAGCGCGCTTCGGTCGTGGTTTTGGGGGTCATGAAATTGGTGGTGCGCGACGAGTTCAGGATGTTTTCGTCGGCCCCGTAGGTGCGTTCGGCGTCATAGGTTTCCAGCAATTCCGGCGGCGAGGTGCGGCGCAGAACCGCGGCAAGTTTCCAGCCCAGATTGTCGACATCCTGCACCCCGCCGTTGCCGCCGCGCGCACCGAAAGGCGACACCACATGGGCACTGTCGCCGAGGAATATCACCCGGCCATGCACGAACCGGTCAAGCCGCGCGCAACGGAAGCGATAAACGCTGTACCAGTCGACCCGGAAGTCGCGATCGCCAAAAACGGCGCGCAGACGCGGCAGGATGTTTTCCTCTTTCAGCTCCTCTTGGGCGTCGGCCTCGGGGCCGAGCTGAAGATCGACGCGGTAGATATTGTCGGGCTGTTTGTGCAACAGCGCCGACTGGCCGTTGTGAAATGGCGGCGCGAACCAGAACCAGCGTTCGGTTGTGTCCGGGTCGCCAAACGGGCTGTCGTCAAGTTCGACATCGACGATCAGAAAGTTTTCCTCGAATGTCTGACCCTCGAAGGTCAGGTCCATGCGGTTGCGGGTGGGCGAGGTGGCACCGTCGCAGGCCAGGTAATAGTCGGCCTCGAGCGTGTATTTCCCCGCCGGCGTTTCAATGTCCAATGTCACGTGATCGCCGTGGTCGCGGTGTGCGACGACGGTGTTCTGGAACCGCAAGTCGATGAGGTCGGGAAAGTCGCGGGCGCGGTCGATCAGGTAGTCTTCGACATAATATTGCTGGAGGTTGATGAAGGCGGGGTACTTGTGGCCGGCTTCGGGGAGCAAGTCGAAACTAAAGACCTCGTCGTGGCCGTGGAAGAGCCGCCCGATGGTCCAGGTCACGCCCTTTTCCATCATCCGCCCGGCCACGCCGAGGCGGTCGAATATTTCCAGGGTCCGTTTGGCCCAGCAAATCGCGCGGCTGCCGACCGAGACGACGTTGTTGTCGTCAAGAACCACAGTCGGGATGCCTTTCAGCGCCAGATCAACCGCCATCGCCAGCCCGATCGGGCCGGCACCGACGATGGCGACGCGGTGGCGGGGTTCGGGCCTGTCCAGCCCCGGCGGGCGGGCGAAGGGGATCGGGGTGTAGCGATAGGCCAAGGTCAGGTCCAATAGGCCGCAGCCGAGGGCACGCGACCGTGTTCGAGATAGAAATCGTCAAGTTGCGGCGGGTCGATCCCGGCGTGGCTGAGCATGGCGTGAGCCTGGCCCCGGTGGTGGATCTGGTGCTGCACGAGATGCAGGATCAGGTGGTCGGCGCGTTCGGTGGTCACGCCGTCGCGGCGCTCGGTCCGGCATGGGTTGGCCAGCCCTTCGGGCGTGATCTCGGCCGCGAAGCGCGCGAAGGTCATGTCGCTGTCGGCCTGCGCGGCGGCGAGGCTGGCGGCGTCGCGGATGTCGTCGCGGTCGTAGACACTGCGCCCGCGCCCGCCCTCGGTCAGGGCGTCGATATAGTAAAGGTCGACCTCGTAGATGTGGTTCATGGTGCGCCCGAGCGAGCCGAAAAAGCCGGGGCGGGGGGCCCAGAAGTCAACCTCGGAGAGCGTTTTGAGGGCTAAGTAAAGTGTGGCATTGGCCCAGGCGTTGTTCAGTGCCATGCGCAAGAAGGGGTTGCCAGCGGTCATGGGTATTGTCTTTCCTGGGGCTTCAGCCCCGGATCGCGCCTGCCCGCCCCACGGCGGGCGCGATCCTCGGTACTTTGTGTAAGGCCGTCCGCCAGCGAATTCACCCTTGCAAACCCTCCCACATTTCGATGTCCCGCGCGGCGGTCCAAATGCGGGGGGTGTCGATGCCGCGGGCTTCGTCGTAGGCGCGCGAGACGTTGAAGGGCAGGCAGTGTTCGTAGATCGCATAATCGGCGAATTTCGGGTCGCAGGCGGCACGCACGGCGTCCCAGGCCTGTTTCAGCGTCCCACCGCGCGCGGCGACGCGGGCCGCCGGGGCGAAAGTGCTGTCGACAAAATCGCGGGTGCTTTCGATGGCGGCGGCGACTATTTCGGGGCCGACAATGGCGTCGCCGCGACCCGGAGCAATGGCGTCAACCTCAAAGGCGGCGATGTTATCAAGCGTATCGCCCCAGTCGCCGAAATGCCCGTCGCCGCAATAGCAGGCCGAGTGGTATTCGACGATGTCGCCGGTGAACATAACGTTCTGATCGGGGACGTGGATCACGATGTCGCCAGCGGTGTGCGCGCGGCCGAGGTGCATGAGGTCAACCCGGCGGTCGCCCAGATAGACGGTCATGTCCTCGGAAAACGTCGTCGTCGGCCAGGTCAGTCCCGGGATGCTCTCGTGACCTTCGAAAAGCCGGGGGAAGCGCTGGAATTCACTATCCCAATCCTCTTGCCCGCGTTCGGCCACCATGGCGCGGGCGACATCACCCATGATGATCTGATCGGCCCCGTAAGCCGACGCGCCCAGCACCCGCACCGCGTGGTAGTGGGTCAGTACCAGATGGCTGATCGGCTTGTCGGTGACACTGCGCACGCAGTCGATGACTTTCTGGGCAAGGCGCGGGGTCGCCTGCGCCTCGACGATCATGACGCTGTCATCGCCGATGATCACGCCCGAGTTCGGGTCGCCTTCAGCCGTGAAAGCATAAAGCCCGTCGCCCACTTCGGTGAATGATATTTTTTTCTCGGACGTGTCGCCTTGAGATGCGAAAGCCTTGGCCATGTTTGGTCCTTTTTGTCGTTGCTCCGGTTGCACACTTGCGAGCCTCCGGCGGGGATATTTAGCCCAAGAAGAAGGTGTTATCGTGCATATGGATCCGTAAGTGCATCGATGACCTGGCCGGTGCAGGCACCAAAGCCGATGCGAAAACCCTGGCCTTGCGCCGCACCCGACAGAGTCAGTGTATCGCCGTCTTCGATGAAGGCGCGGGTTTCGCCGGAGTTGAGCGTAAAGGGCTCTTTGCCACCCCAGCTGAGTTCCAGCAGGCTGCCGCGCTGATGTTTATCTGGGCCTGAAATGGTGCCCGAGCCCAAAAGGTCGCCCACACGCATCGAACAGCCTGAAGTCGTATGATGCGCCAGTTGCTGGGCCGAGGAATAATACATCTGAGAGTAATTTGTATGCGCGATCGTCGTTGGCGCCCCTCCGTTGGGCATAAGGCTGACATGAAGGTCGATATCATACAGCATCGGCCCTGGTTCGGTCAGATAGTCGAGCAGCGGGCGGTCGCGGTCGGGCGTCGAGGTGCGGAAACCGGCCAGGGCGGCGCTGGTCACGATCCAGGGGCTGATCGTCGTTGCCGTCGCCTTGGCCTGAAACGGGCCGAGCGGCGCGTATTCCCAGGTCTGGATGTCGCGCGCCGACCAGTCGTTGAGCAGCACATAGCCGAAGATCATCGCGTCGGCCTCGGCCACGGTGACCGGGCCTTCGGACGGCTGGCCGACAACCGCGCCTATCTCAAGCTCGATATCGAAGCGTTTGCAGGGCGCAAAGACCGGCAGATCGGCGTCTGGCGACATGAGCTGGCCCCACGGGCGGCGAATTTCGGTGCCCGACACCACCACCGACGAGGCGCGACCGTTATAGCCGATCGGGATCGACAGCCAGTTTGGCGGCAGCGCGTTCGCGGCACCGCGAAACATCGTGCCGACGTTGGTTGCGTGATGCTTGCCGGCGTAGAAATCGGTGTATTCGGTGACTGCGAAAGGCATGTGCAGCTTGGCATCTGCTTGATCGACCAGATAATCTGGTAGCGGCTCGGCATCTTCGGTCAGAAGTTCGGTCAGCCGGGTGCGCAACGCGGCCCAGGCCTCGGGCCCCAGTTCCATGAAATCGTTCCAGAACGGCACATCGAAAACCGGGTCATCGTCACCCGAAATTAGCCCGTCCTCTTCGGCGCGGGTCACGTCAAATATCCGATCGCCGATGGCCACGCCGCAGCGGGGTTCGGCCCCGCCTATTGAAAAGACGCCGCAGGGCAGGTTCATCAGGGGAAAGTCGGTGTCAGGCGAATTCGCGCTGTCCACCCAGCTTGCTTGCAATGGCATCGCGTTCGTTACTCCGCATCTGGTTGGTTTTCGGGTCGCGCCGCATCGAAGGCGGGCAGGGCCAGGCAGGTCGTTTCGATCTCAGTCAGGCGCGAAAACGGCGTCAGGTCAACGCCCCATCGGTGGGCGTTGTAAAGCTGGGGGATCAGGCAGATGTCGGCCAGACCGGAGGTGTCGCCGAAAGAAAATGCGGTGTCGGGCCGGATCAGCGCCTGATAGGCGGCAAACCCCTTTTCCATCCAGTGTACCATCCAATCGATACCCTGCTGCGCGTCGAGCCCATGCGCGGCCTTGAGGTGCCCGACCACGCCCGAGTTGGTCAGCGGCTGGGTTTCCATGGCAATCGTATGCGCCGCAGCCAGCACCCGCGCGCGATCGAGCGGCGATGCGGGCATCAACGCCGGTTCAGGGTGGGTCGCGTCAAGCCATCCGATGATCGCCAGCGACTGGGTCAGCCGGGTGTCATTGTCCAGTTCGAGCGTCGGCACCAGCCCGGCGGGATTGACCGCGCGATAGGCCGCTTCGCGGTGTTCGCCCCTGACCAGATGGACCGGCGCGGTTTCCCAGGCCAGGCCTTTGAGGCCAAGGGCGATGCGCACCCGGTACGAACACGACGAGCGCCAGTATGTATAAAGTTTCATTTCAGCCCCGGCGTGCCGTCGAATTTCTTCTCGATCCCGTTCCAGCAGTCCACGTAGTCGTCCTGTAACGGCGCCTCGCGTCCGGCAAATTCGGTCAGATGCTGGGGAAAGCGGGTTTCGAACATGAACGACATGGTGTTTTCCAGCTTGCCGGGGCCAAGGTTTGAATTGGACGCCGCCTCGAAGGCATCGCGGTCGGGTCCGTGGGGCAGCATCATGTTGTGCAGGGACATGCCGCCCGGAACGAAGCCTTCGGGTTTGGCGTCGTAGATGCCGTGGATGTTGCCCATCAGCTCGGACATGATGTTCTTGTGGTACCAGGGCGGGCGAAAAGTGTTTTCGGCCACGTTCCAGCGGTCGCGGAACAGCACAAAGTCGATATTGGCAGTGCCCTCGACGCCCGAGGGCGCGGTCAGAACCGTGTAGATCGACGGATCGGGGTGGTCAAAGAGGGTCGCGCCGACCGGACAGAAGTTGCGCAGGTCGTATTTGAGGGGCGCGTAATTGCCGTGCCAGGCCACCACATCCAGCGGCGAGTGACCGATTCTGGTCTCGTGGAACTGGCCGCACCATTTGATCGTCAGGGTCGAGGCCACCTCGCGGTCTTCAAAGGCCGCGACAGGGGTCTTGAAATCGCGCCGGTTGGCCAGGCAGTTGGCGCCGATGGGTCCGCGGCCCGGCAGGCCGAATTTCTGCCCGTAGTTTTCGCAGACAAAACCGCGTGCGGGCCCTTCGAGCACTTCGACGCGGTAGACAAGCCCGCGCGGGATAACGGCAATTTCCTGCGGCTCGATGTCGATCACCCCCAGTTCGGTCGCGAACCGCAGGCGGCCTTCCTGCGGGACCACCAGAAGTTCGCTGTCGGCGGAATAGAAATAGGCGTCGATCATGCTGGTCGTGACCAGATAAATGTGGCTGGCCATACCCACCTGCGTGTTCACATCGCCCGCCGTGGTCATGGTGCGCATGCCGGTGAGCCAGGTCAGCGGCGCGTCCGCATGGGGCAGCGGGTTCCATCGGTACTGGCCAAGGCTGGTTACGTCTTCGACGATGTGGGGCGCGGATTTCCAATAGGGCAGGTCGCGGCGCGAATAGTGGCCCGAGTGTTTCACCGAAGGGCGGATGCGATAGCACCAGGTGCGTTCGTTCTGGTGTTGAGGCGCTGTGAAGGCTGTACCCGAAAGCTGTTCGCCGTAGAGCCCGTAATTGCACCTTTGCGGCGAATTCATGCCTTGGGGCAGGGCACCGGGCAGGGCCTCGGTCTCAAAATCGTTGCCGAAACCGGGCATGTATCCGGCGTGCAAGCCTTCGGCGGGGATGGCGGTCCGGGTTTCGGAATGCGGCATCGGGCGGTTCATCGCGGTCTCCTCGGCGAATGTGGTATCATTTGTAACAGTTGCATATGTAACTATCAAGTGCTAATCCATGCGCATGACCGGCGACGATTTTTCATTGGGCGACTTTCTGCCCTATCTGCTGAACCAGGCGGCCGAAGCGGCCAGCCAAAGCTTCGCGGCGATCTACAAGGCGCGATATGGCATGGGGCGGACCGAATGGCGGGTGCTGGTGCATCTGGGTTTTGTCGGCGAAATGACGGCGCGCGACATCTGCGAACGCACCCGCGAGCACAAGACCCGGGTCAGCCGCGCGGTGACGCGGCTTGAAGCGGCAGGGCGGTTGATCCGCCGGGCGCACGCCCAGGACCGCCGCCAAGAGCTTTTGTCGCTGACCATGACCGGGCGCGCGGTCTACGCCGATCTCAGCGCCGAGGCGGTGCGCCACGATCAGGCCCTGGCCGAGCAGATCGGTGCGCAGGACATCGTCCGGCTGAAAGCGCTTTTGGCGCGACTTTTCGCGCCGATCCGGGGCTGAGCGCAATCGCCGACCAATACCCGGCCCCGATCAACATCACCTTGCCATAAATACTCCGGGGAGCGCGAGGGGCAGCGCCCCTCGCCCGCGTAGCGACGCGCGCCAGCGCGGCGCAAACTACCGGCTCGGGCCGTCCTAGTCGTCGTCCGGGCCCGGAACCGGATCGTAGCCGGTGCCGCCCAAGGGATGGCAGCGCCCGATCCGCCGGGCCGCCAGATAGGTCCCTTTCAGGCCGCCGTGCTTTTCCAGCGCTTCCAGGGCATAGGCCGAGCAGGTCGGTTGATACCGGCAGCTGCGCCCGACCCAGGGGCTGAAGACCAACCGGTAGCCGCGGACCGGCAGCGCCATGATATAGGCCAGCGGCGTCACCGCCGGGGCGCGTGAATACGGGCCAGCGCGGCGACAAAGTCGCTGCGCAATCGATCGGCGGGGCTCTCGACCGTTGCTTGCGGGCGCGCGACCAGAACATAGTCCCACCCGGCCTGTCCTGCCTCGGCCAGCACCGCACGCGCTAGCGCGCGCAGGCGGCGCTTGGCACGGTTGCGGGCCACGGCATTGCCGACTTTCCGGGTTGCGGTCACGCCATAACGAACATTTTTCGACCCGTCGCTGCGGTCGAGCGCCTGCAGGTTCAGCGTGGCAGTACCGGCCCGGCGACCGCGCGCCGCTGCAACAAAATCAGACCTTTTGCGCAAAACACCCAAACAAAAAGACGCCGCCGGTGGCGCCCCGGGCGCGCCATCCGCGCTGAGGGGTGCCACCGGCGGCGTCATGATTACGATCCTCGGCTTGCGCTCAGGCGCTGAGCGTCTTGCGGCCCTTGGCGCGGCGTGCATTCAAGATCTTGCGGCCGGCTTTGGTCGCCATGCGCGCGCGAAATCCGTGGCGGCGCTTGCGCACCAAGTTCGACGGTTGAAATGTGCGTTTCATCGCGGTGGCTCCGGGGTCTTCGCGCCGACCTCAGAGACGGATTCGGCGCGGTTTGGTATTCGAAGCCTGCCGTCTAAGGCGTCGTGGGGGCCAAGTCAACGCACCCGGCGGGCGATTATTGCAACATTTCCGGGCCAAGTTCGCCCGATCGCGCCGGAATGGCCCCCGCGACCGCGAAAATTTGAAACATCTGGTCACCGAGGATCAACCGAGCGTGAAGAGGCTGGGCATGGGCGCGACGGGCGTGCATCAAGCTGTCAATCTTCCGCCAATGGGACAGAAAAGCAAAACCACATGACCGACCAAAGCCACCGCCCCCGGCACGATCTTATCCGCCTGCTTCCGCTTTTGGCCATTCTGATCGTTGCGGGAGTTGGCATTTTCACCCTGCGCGAATACCTGAGTTTTCAGGCGCTCGCCGATAACCGCGAAGCGCTGATCGCCTATCGGGACGCTCATTATGCCAGTGCCGTGCTGGGGTTTATCGCGGTCTACGTGCTGATCGTCGGCTTCAGCCTGCCCGGGGCGACGGTGGCCACGTTGACCGGAGGGTTCCTGTTTGGAACCTTTCCCGGGGTTCTTTACAACGTGACCGCCGCCACGCTTGGGGCCACTGTCATTTTCACCGCGGCCCGGCTTGGTCTGGGCGAACGGCTGGCGGCGCGGATGGACGCGTCGCAAGGGGCGGTCAGCAAGATCAAGGCCGGGATCGACGACAACCAGTGGTCGGTGCTGTTTCTGATCCGGCTGGTGCCGGCAGTGCCGTTCTTCGTGGCCAACCTGTTGCCGGCGCTGGTCGGTGTATCGACCTACCGCTTTGTCATCTCGACTTTTTTCGGGATCATGCCGGGGGCGGTGGTCTATACCTCGCTTGGCGGCGGGCTGGGCGAAGTCTTCGCGGCCGGGACCGCGCCGGACCTGGGCGTCATCTTCCAGCCGCATGTGCTGTTGCCGCTTTTGGGCCTGGCGGCGCTGGCGGCGCTGCCGATCATCCTCAAAGCGCTGCGCCGTGGCAAGGATTGAGCCCATGCCGACCGTCAAAAGCGATATCTGCATCATCGGGGCCGGTTCGGGCGGCTTGTCCATCGCTGCCGGGGCCAGCCAGATGGGCGCATCGGTGGTCCTGATCGAAGGCCACAAGATGGGCGGCGATTGCCTGAATTATGGCTGTGTGCCGTCCAAGGCGCTGATCGCGGCCGCCAAACAGGCGTATGCGATGCATGGCGGCGAAAGGTTTGGCGTGCCGCCGGTGTCACCGGACGTCGATTTCGCCGCCGCCAAGGACCACGTGGCCCGCGTGATCGACACCATCGCGCCGGTCGACAGCCAGGAACGGTTCGAGGGCCTTGGCGTGCATGTCATCCGCGACTGGGCCAAATTCATCTCGCCGCGCGAGGTGCAAGCCGGCGACACGGTGATCCGGGCCCGGCGCTTTGTGATCGCGACCGGATCGTCGCCGCTGGTCCCGCCCATTCCGGGGCTGGACCGGGTGCCGCATTTCACCAACGAGACCATATTCGACGAACGGGTTCGACCCGAGCACCTGCTGATCATCGGTGGTGGCCCGATCGGGCTGGAGAAAGCCCAGGCGCACCACAGGCTGGGCAGTCAGGTGACGGTGATCGAGGGGCTGAGGGCCCTGCCAAAGGACGACCCCGAAATGGCAGCGGTGGTGCTGGAGGCCCTGCGGGCCGAGGGCGTGGTGATCGAAGAGGATGCGCTGGCCGAGGAAATCAACCAAACCGATGGTCAGATCACGGTGCGCACCAAAGACGGACGCAGCTTTACCGGGTCGGACCTGTTGATGGCCGTGGGGCGACAGGCCAACACCAACGGTCTGGGGCTTGAGGCGGCGGGCATCGAGACCACGCGCGCGGGCGTCAAGGTCGATGCGGGCCTGCGCACCACCAACCGCCGGGTTTACGCCGTGGGGGACGCCGCGGGGGGCCTGCAGTTCACCCATGTGGCGGGTTACCATGCGGGCATCGTGATAAAAAACGCGCTTTTCGGACTGTGCGCGAAGGCCGAGACGCGGCACATACCCTGGGCCACCTACACCGACCCCGAACTGGCCCAGATCGGCCCGACCGAAGCTGAGGCGCGGGCGCACTATGGGACGGCGGTAGAGGTCGCGCGTTTTGACATTGCCGAAAACGACCGGGCCATCACCGAAGGCAGGGCGCGCGGGCTGATCAAGGTCATGGTGGTCAAAGGGCGGCCGGTGGGGGTTTCGATCGTGGGGCCGCAGGCCGGCGAGTTGATCTCGTTCTGGGCGCTGGCAATCGCGAACCGGTTGAAAATGGGAGCGATTGCGATGAGCGTTTTGCCCTATCCGACGCTTTCAGAGGTTAACAAACGCGCCGCAGGAGCTTACTTTGCGCCCAGATTGTTTGAAAACACCCGCCTTAAGCGCATAGTCGGACTGATCCAGCGGATTGTCCCGTAGGATAGGCCGCACCCGAAGTCGGAGGTAGGACGCTGAATTCGCTGACCGGACGGTTTCTGATACTGACAATCGCCTTTGTCATGTTGGCTGAGGTCTTGATATTTGTGCCCTCGGTGGCGCGATTTCGGGCGGATTATCTGCAGGCGCGGCTTGACCGCGCGCAGATCGCTTCGCTGGCGCTTCTGGGCAACGACATGCTGGACATGAATCTGGAAAAAGAGCTGCTGGCGAATGCCGGTGTCTACAACGTCGTTCTGGTGCGCGACCTAACCCGGCAACTGATGCTCAGCGCGCCGATTCCGGCGTCGGTGTCGGCCACCTATGACATGCGCTCGGCCAACTGGGCAATGTTGATCCGGGACGCTTTTTCCAGCCTCTTGGGGCTTGAAGGGCAGGTCATCAGGATTGTCGGCGCACCGGTCCGCGGCGGTGGCACCCAGATCGAAGTGACCATGGCCAGCGCGCCTTTGCAGGACGCCTTGCTTGAATACGGACTGAATATCCTTCTGTTGTCCCTGTTTATTTCGGCGATAACCGGAGCGTTGTTGTTTTATTCTGCACGGCGGCTTTTGGTTTTGCCGATCAACCGACTGGTGGCGGCGATGAAAAATTATGCTGACGCCCCCGAAGACGCGCGACGGGTCATATCGCCGACGGCGGGTGTCGGCGAGATCAACGAGGCCGAGACCGCGTTGAAGGCCATGCAGACCCAGCTGACCGGGGCCCTGCGCCAAAAGGATCGGCTGGCGCAATTGGGCAGTGCTGTCGCCAAGATCAGTCACGATTTGCGCAACATCCTGACCACCGCCCAGCTTTTCGCTGATCGCATGGAGGCCAGCGAGGACCCGGCGGTCAAACGCGCCGCCCCCAAGCTGATCGCGTCGATCAACCGCGCGGTGGCGCTGTGCGAGGGTACGCTGGCCTTTGGACGCGCCGAAGAGCCGCCGCCGAGCTTGGCCCGGGTCGCGTTGGCAGAGGTGGTTGCGGATGTGATCGAGGGCGAACAACTGGCTGCCGGCGATGTGGACGTCAGCTTTGAAACTGACATCCCCGCGTCGCTGATCCTGCGCGCCGACCCCGAGCAATTGTTCCGGGTGCTGTCAAATCTGATCCGCAACGCCCGCCAGGCCATCGGTGCCAAAGGCCAACCTGGCCAGGTGCATGTTACCTGCACCGAGACCGAGCGCGAATGGATATTGTCGGTGGCCGACACCGGTCCGGGATTGCCGGCAATGGCGCGTGACCACCTGTTCACGCCGTTCCAGGGCGGCATTCGCAAGGGCGGAACCGGGCTGGGGCTGGCCATCGCGTCCGAGCTGGTGCGCGGCCACGGCGGACATCTGGACCTTTGCGAAACCGGGCCCGACGGCACGGTTTTCGCGATAAATCTACCCAAATCAAATGTGTCATTCGACGAGGCGGCCGAGTGAATTTGGTGAAAATGACCCAATAAATTGCCTAAAATTGCCTTGGGCCCGTGGATTTTTGGCCCAAATCGCCCGGTATGGTGCCCCCGCACTCAAGCTGAAGGCGGTCACATGCCTGCAAAACGAATAATCCTGTTCACGCTAGCGCTGACTGCGGTCGGCGGCGTGTTGTTTGGATACAATTCCACCACCAAAGCACGCCAAGCAGCCGCCGTTGACGATAGGTATGTCACCATTGCCTATTCCGTCGCAGATTTTGACGAAACTTTGGCGTTGAACGGCGTGGGGACGTCCGTGGCCCCTTCGCTGTTGCAAAGGCTTCTTGGCATCGGCGTCGTGGACGGGGACGCGGCACGCGGACCGCGCATCTTGATGGGCGGCGGGCTTGACTGGTTGTTCCGCCGCGCCCCTAAAGAGCGCCGCGATGACAGCGACGGAAGACCGTTCGATTTCACCATTCGCGGGTGAATCCTGGCGGCCGCTCGGTCGGATTCGCAGGCGCTAATTCCACTTGTCATCATACGCGGCCGGGTCTAATAGCACGGCCACGCGCTGGTAGCTCAGTTGGATAGAGTACCTGACTACGAATCAGGGGGTCGAGGGTTCGAATCCTTCCCAGCGCGCCACGGGGTTCAGAGGCTTGGCCCGGCCCGCCGGGCCATTTTCGTTGCCGCGTCCGGTTTGGAAAGTCCACCGTTATCCCGCCTCAAAGAGGACCCGATCCTCGGTTCGTTTCAGCGGGCAATCGGTCAATCCTGATCACCCGCCAAGCCCGATGCGGGCGCTTAGGGTGCCGAACGCGGGACCACGATTGCCTGCGAAAAATCAATGTCGAGCGAGACTTTTTCGCCTGGATCATGCTCCCATAAGGCAGCCGCATCGCCACGGTGGACCAGCGCCTGAACCGTGCGGCCATCATCAAGTGTTGCTTCGACCACCGAATTTTCACCCTGGAAAGCCACGTCGCCGAGCACCGCCTTATAGCCGCCCCGGGCTTGTGTGGTCCGAAGCCGGACCGAGATGTGTTCGGGTCGGATCGCCAGAACCATGTCGCCGGATCCGGAAAGCGGGGTGGGAAGCGTGACCTGTCCAAGCGTCGCGACCGAAATGTCAGTGGATCCTGCCGTCCCCTCGAGCACGTCAAATAGGTTCACCCGACCGATAAAATCGGCGACGAAACTATCCACGGGTTTCTGGTAAAGCTCGACCGGGCTCGCCAGTTGACGCAACTTGCCTGCGTCCAGTACCGCGACCCGGTCGGCCATGGCCAGCGCTTCGGATTGGTCGTGGGTGACCATCACAAAACTGACGCCGACGGTTTCCTGCAACTTGACCAGTTCCAGCCGCATCGCGTCCCTGAGCTTGGCGTCGAGTGCGGACAGTGGTTCGTCCAACAAGAGCACGCGGGGGCGTTTGACCAGTGCGCGCGCCAGTGCCACGCGCTGACGCTGACCGCCAGACAACTGATCGGGCATGCGTTTGGCAAACTCGGTCAGGTGCACCTGTTCCAGCGCCTGCGCCACCTTGGGGCCAATCGCGGCGCTTGGCAGCCGGTCCATCTTCAACCCGTAAGCGACGTTCTGGGCGACGGTCATATGCGGGAACACGGCGTAGGACTGCAACACCATGTTTACGGGGCGCTTGTTGGGCGGTACGTCGGTTACGTCTTCGCCGTCGATCAGCACCACGCCCTCGGTCGGGGTTTCAAAGCCCGCGATGATGCGCAAAAGCGTTGACTTGCCACAGCCCGACGGGCCCAGCAGGGCAAAAATTTCGCCCGAATGGATGTCGATCGAGATGTCCTCGAGCGCAGTGAAAGTACCAAAACGCTTGGTTATGCCGCGGATCGAGATGATGGGGGTGTCAGGCATCTTCGTCGTCTCCGAAGGATTGGAACCGCATGGCAAGCGCGGTGAGCAGGAGGGTGATCAGGATCAGCACGGTCGAGGCTGCGTTGATCTCGGGCGTGACCGAAAACCGGACCATCGAATAGACCTTGACCGGAAAGGTGATTGTGTCCGGCCCCGAGGTGAAGAAGGTGATCACGAAGTCATCGAGCGACAGGGTGAAGGCAAGAAGGCCACCGGCGATCAACCCGGGCTTCATGTGCGGCAGTAGAATGTCGCGGAAGACCTGAAATTCGGAGGCCCCAAGGTCTTTGGCGGCCTCTTCCATCTCGCGGTTGAAGCTGGCCAGCCGGGTGCGGATCACCATCGCCGCGAAGGGGAAGGAAAAGGTGATATGGGCGATGATGATGTTGGAAAGGTTGAACGGCCAGGGCGTGCCGGGCGGCACGTACCAACCCATGGTCGAGAAAAACACCGCGATGCTGACGCCCATGCAAATTTCGGGGATCACAATCGGCAGGGCAACGAGGCCCTCGTAGACCGGCTTGAGCGGGAAGCGGAACCGCCAGAGGGTCACAGCCGTGATCGTGCCCAGAACGACCGCAAAGAGCGTTGAGATAACCGCGATGGTCAGCGAATTCGTAAAGGCCTCGATCAGCGAGTCGTTGCCGGCGGCCTTAACATAGTATTTCGTGGTGAAGCCGCGCCAGATGACGTTGCCGCCACGGCGCGAGTTGTTGAAGGAAAAGATCACCAGAACGACGATTGGCGCGTAAAGGAAAAGGGTGGAGAAAAGGAAAAACACCTGCAACTTTCGCTTGCGCGCATAGTCAAACGGACCGGGGCGGTCCTTGCGGGGTTTAGCCATGGTTCCCCCTGTTCCGGCGCATCGACGCAAAGGATTGCACCGCAAGAATGAAGAACGTGAGGTACAGAAGGAAAAGCGACATGGCCGAGCCGAACGGCCAGTCATTGGCGCCTTTGAATTGCCGTTCGATCACATTGGCGATCATATCGACCTGGCCGCGGCCCAGAAGGTTCGGCGTCAGGAACGATCCCAGCATCGGGATGAAGGTGATAATCGCCGCCGTCAAGACGCCGACCATGGTGAGCGGCAGCAGAACCGACTGGAAGGTTCGCCACTGGCCCGCGCCCAGATCGAGGCTGGCCTCGAGATAGGATTTGTCCAAGCGTTCAAGCGCCGAATAGATCGGCAGAACGGTGAAGGGCAGGTGCACGTAGACCAGCCCGATGATCACGCCGGTAGCGCGGCCCAGAAAGACGATGGGCTCGTAGTCTTCGCCGATCAGATTGTAGGCACCCAGACCGATCAGATTCAAAAAGCCGTCGCCTTGGGTCCAGAACCATTCCAAAAGCTGGTTCAGCCGGCCCCGCGTGCCCAGAATGTTCAAAAGCGCGTAGGTGCGGATCAGCAGGTTGGTCCAGAACGGCAGGATGATTATCAGCAAGAGCCAGGGCTTCCAGCGCGCGCGCGATGTGGCGATGACCAGGGCCACGGGATAGCCGATCACCAGGCACACCGCCGTCGAAAAACCTGCCAACCACAACGAGCGCCAGAACAGCGTTAGAATCTCGGGTTCCAGCAGGCGCGCGTAGTTCTTCAGTGTCCAGGTGGTCTTGACTTCGGTGAGCGAGATCGTTTCGCCAAAACTGTAAAGCCAGATGATGCCCAGAGGGGCGAGGAAGAACACCAACAGCCACCCGGCGCTGGGGCCGAAGAAGGCAAGAAATGCGCGAATATTCTGTCGAAAGTCTTCCATCGTCTGGGGAGTTTGGCTGGCAGCGCGTGCCGCCGACCTTGATGTCTCAGCCTGCGGCCCGGATGCGGGTCCAGGCGGTGTCGATTTTGCCCAGCACTTCCTGTCCGGGGAAAATTGACACCTCAGATTTCGCAATCGCGTCAGCGGGCGGGAAGATCGCCGGGTTTTCGTTGTAATCCGCGCTGAGAAGCTTGCGCGCCGCGTCGTTGGGCGTGGCGTAATAGATGTAGTCCGCAATCAACGCACCGGCCTCGGCGTCGAGGATATAGTTGATCAGCTCGTGCGCGCCCTCGGGGTTGGGTCCGCCTTTGGGGATGCACAGGCCGTCTTCCCAAAGCAGACCGCCCTCTTTCGGAACCACGTAGCCGATGTCGTCGTCTTCATCCATGGCTTGCAGAATGTCGCCGTTCCATTCCATCGCCAGATCAACCTCGCCCGCCAAGAGCAGGTCCTGACCGTTGTCAGGCGCAAAGGCGGTAATGCGGGGTTTCTGCGCGATGATCATGGCGGTGGCGGCGGCGATGTTTTCATCCGACCAGTCGTTGATCGACACGCCCATCTGTTTGAACGCCATCTGCAAAACCGTCGTCGCATCGCCCAAAAGCGCAATCTTGTTGGCATATTCGTCCGACGTGTAAAGCGTCGACCAGCTGCCGGGCACACCGTTGGTGGCCGAAATCCGATAGCCGATGCCGACCGTGCCCCACATGTAGGGGATCGAGAACCGGCGGCCCGGATCGTGCGCCGGATCGGCGAAGGCCGGATCGAGATTGACCATGTTCGGAATACGGCTGTGATCGAGCTCGCGCAACATGCCGGCCACGATGAAACGCTCGACAAAGTCGTTGGTGGGCACGATCAGGTCAAAGCCCGGATTGCCGTTTCGAAACTTGGCAAAAAGCTCTTCGTTGTCGGCAAATAGGTCGTATTGCACGCCGATGCCGGTGGCCGCTGTAAAGTCATCCAGCGTGGTTTCACCGATGTAGGTGTCCCAGTTGTAAAAGTTCACCTTGCTCGACTGCGCCAGCACCGATTTTGGCAGCGTAAAGCTCAGCCCCACAGCCCCGATACCCTTCATCGCGGCGCGGCGGCTTAGAGAAAAGTTGCGTCTCTTCATTGTAGTCTCCCTGAATTGACATTGTGGTTTACCGGACTTTGTCCGTGTTATAACACGTAGCGGATTCTTGCATCATTGGGTTTTAGGTAACAGGGAAATTCCGACCGGTGCAATTTGGATCTAATTTTTTCAGGTCGAGTAATCACTAAAACCTTTGGGCTGGTCAGCCAAGGCAGGTAAAAGCAGGGAATATCATGCACATCGAAACGGTGCGTTTTCAGCCGAACACCACAGCCGACGACCTGCTGGCCCGTCTGCGCGCGCGCCTTTTTGACGGAAGTTTTGCCCCCGGCGAGACGGTTTCGATCCGGCGAATCGCCCAGGCTGAAGAGGTCAGCGTGATCCCGGCGCGCGACGCGCTCAGGGGGCTTGTGGCCGAGGGCGCTTTGGAGTTTCGCGATGCGCGGACCATCGTTGTGCCGGTGCTTGACGACGCTACATTGGACGAATTGCGCTATGGGCGACTGTCGCTGGAAGCCGAACTTGCCGAGCGCGCGTTTGCCCAACTTGCCGATGCCCACGCCGAGCTGGCGGCGCTGGACGACGATGTCAGCGCCGCCATTCTGGCGCGCGATCTGGCGGCTTATATGCAAACCAACCGGGCCTTTCATTTCCGGATCTATCGCGCCGCGCGCGCGCCGGTTCTGCAAAAGCTTGCCGAATCGATGTGGCTGCGGATCGGGCCCAGCCTGCGGATTGTCTGCGACGCCTATGCCGGGTTGCTGCCCGCTTCGGATTACCACCAGCTGGCCATCGCGGCGCTGAGGGCAGGCGACAGATTCGCATTTCGCAAGGCCATCGAGGCTGATATCGCGCAGGGCATCGACGAGATTGCGCGCCACATCAAGCGTTCCCCGAACGTCCATGAAGAAAAAGGACACGCGACATGAACATCAGGGCAAATCACCTGCCGACCGCCGAGCTTCAGGCGTTGGATGCAGCCCATCACCTGCACCCGTTCACCGACGAGGCCAATCTGGCCCGGCGCGGTTCGCGGATCATTACCGGCGCCAAGGGCGCGATGCTGATCGACAGCGACGGGCAGGAGATTCTGGACGGCATGGCCGGGCTCTGGTGCACCAACATCGGGCACGGGCGCATGGAACTGGCCGAGGCGGCCTATGCCCAGATGCAGCAGCTTGCCTATTACAACACCTTTTTCATGACTTCGCATCCGCCGGTGATCGCGTTGGCCGAAAAGATCGCGCAGATCGCGCCGGGGCCGTTGAACCATGTCTTTTTTGCCTCGGGCGGGTCCGAGGCCAACGACACCAACATCAGGCTGGTGCGGCATTACTGGGCGTCGCAGGGCAAGCCCGAGAAATCGGTGATCATCGCGCGCAAGAACGGCTATCACGGGTCGACCATGGGCGCAGCCAGCCTGGGCGGGATGCAGGTGATGCACGCGCAGGGCGGTCTGCCGATCGCCGATATCGTGCATATCGACCAGCCCGACTGGTACGCCGAGGGCGGTGACATGGACCGGCAGGAGTTCGGTCTGGAGCGGGCGCGGCAGCTGGAAGCGAAGATCGACGAGTTGGGCGAGGGTCGCGTGGCCGCGTTTATCGCCGAGCCGGTGCAGGGCGCCGGGGGCGTTATCGTGCCGCCCGACAGCTATTGGCCGGAAATTCAGCGCATCTGCAACGAGCGCGAGATCCTGCTGATTGTCGATGAGGTGATCACCGGATTTGGGCGCACGGGCGATATGTTTGCCACGCAGGGTTACGACCTGACGCCGGACGTCATGACGATCGCCAAGGGGTTAAGCTCGGGGTATGCGCCAATCGGCGGGTCGGTGGTGACCGATCACGTCGCGCAGGTTCTGGCCGACGCGGGCGAGTTTTCGCACGGTTACACCTATTCCGGGCACCCGACCGCCTGTGCAGTGGCGCTGGAAAACCTGCGCATCCTTGAAGAGGAGAAGATCGTCGAGACGGTGCGCGACGAGACCGGGCCGTATCTGGCGGCGCGCTGGTCGGAGCTGGCCGATCACCCGCTGGTCGGCGAGGCGTCGATCAAGGGCATGATGGCCAGCATTGCGCTGAGCCCCGACAAGGGCGCGCGGGCGCCGTTTGAGGTGGTGGGGATCGCCGGTAAACGCTGCCGCGACCATTGTCTGGCCAACAAACTGATCAGCCGCGCCGTCGGCGACCGGATGGTGATCGCGCCGCCGCTGATCATTTCGCGGGCCGAAATCGACATGCTGATCGA
>JAKZRT010000180.1:0-2654 GCA_047518005.1 Brevirhabdus sp. | reverse complement strand
TCGACTGTTCTCCCGAACTCTTGGCGCATATCTCGCCACTCGGATGGGCCCACATCCTCCTCACAGGCGAATATCGATGGCGAAATGCACGGGCGTAACTCCTTAGCGCCCTATTCTGCACTCAGCCGCACTCGACCCCATATACGCCGTCGGCCACCTGGATCACGCTGTCCTGGGCGACGGCGGCGGTGCCAAGCGCCAGGGCGGTCAAGGCTGCCAAAATTGCAAGATATGTTTTTCGAAATATTTCAATCATCGTATCCTCCTGATGTATTTTGGATTTCGGACTCTTAGCCGGGGTTGCGAAGCCCGCTCTGGGTACTCGCAACCGCGGCTTGAATTTATTACTGAATGGTACAATAATAACGGCGAGTCTGGAGAGTCAACCCTTTTTGTACCGATTAGTATGAAACAAGAAAATCAAAAATCCCGTGGTCGTCCACGGGCATTTGAGCGCGATGACGTTCTTGACCGAGCGATTATCTCGTTTTGGGCGCAGGGCTATAATGGCGCATCCATTGACACCTTGACCGAAAGCATGGGGATCAACCGGCCCAGCCTGTATGGCACATTCGGCAGCAAGCACGACCTGTTCTTGGAAGCGATCGACCGCTACGCGGTGACTTTGGGATGTCTGCCGTTTCGCGCGTTTCAGGTCCAGGCGGGTGTCAGAGAAGCGGTTGCAGAATTTTTTGCGCTCTCGATTCGCTGCGCCACTTCCAAGGGCAAACCAAAAGGATGCCTGATTGCCAGTGTCGCCACAATTGAGGCTGAAAAGGACGGCCAGGTGCAGGAAAAATTATCCGGTATTTTTGCCGAAACAGACCGTGTGATAACAGACTACTTCAGAGCCGCGCAGGAGGTTGGCCGACTGCCAGGCGGCCATGAGCCGCAGGCACTGGCGCGAATGGTCATTGCTGTCACCCACTCCATCGCCACCCGGGCGCGCGCCGGCGGCAGCCGCAAGCAGCTTTCGGTCATGGTTGATGATTTCATGGCTTTACTGTTTCCCGGCTGATCATGCCTTGATCAGAGCGGTTGGGCGGTCAGCTTTGGGCCGTCCCGGTTGAGCCGCACAATCCGGTTTGGTTCAATATCCAACCATTGCGACACCGCTGCGTCGGGCGCGATCAGGCGCAGGCGAATGGTGTCAGCAGTCCCGAGGCCAAAATGCATTAGCGCGGCGTTGCCGCTGGCGTGGCCGCCGCCGACCGTGATCTCGCGGTGCCATGATTTTGTGCCGTCAGTAATCTCGATCCAGCCGCCAACGATCTGCGGATTGGCGCCGGGTTGGCGGATGTCGAGCAGCAGCCAGTTGCCGGTTTGCGGGGTTGCGTTTTGGTAGATTTCGACCGGTGCGTTGCGATTGACGACGACCAGATCGAGCTTGCCGTCAAGGTTCAGGTCAACCAGTGCGGCGCCCCGGCTGCGGTCCATGCTGGAAATCCCTGCGCTCTGGCCGTTTTCGACGAAGGTTCCGTCTGAGTTCTGCATCAGCAGATTATTGGGGTCGGCCGTGGCACCCTCGGGCATTTCGTCAACATTACCCTTGGCAATGAACACGTCGTCCAGTCCGTCGTTGTCCACATCGCCAAATTCCACGTGCCATCCGGTTGAGGGGCGAGTGTCGTCGCCTGTATAC
Source organism: Brevirhabdus sp. (assembly GCA_047518005.1). GTDB lineage: Bacteria > Pseudomonadota > Alphaproteobacteria > Rhodobacterales > Rhodobacteraceae > JAKZRT01. The sequence continues at coordinate 1,012 of JAKZRT010000180.1, read as the reverse complement.
GGGCGATGAGCGGTGGTTCCGCGGGTAAATTCGGCATCCAGAAACGCCGGACCGTCAACGGACGTGTCCGGTAATTGCAACTTTTGGTCGCCCATGCTGGTCAGAAAGACCTCGGGCCTGCCGTCGCCGGAAATGTCGCGGCTGGCGATGCCCATGCCCCAGATACTGAAATCAGTCCAGCCGTCATTCGCGCTGTAAAGCCGTGGTGTGGCTTCCATTGACCACAACTGTTCGGTCCCGCCGCGCGCATAATAGTGCCGGTCGTTGCTGATGCGCAGGTCTTGGCGACCGTTTCGGCCCCAGTCCGAAAATAACATTGAGAGCGGGCAGTATCCGGGGTCGAGCTGGGTCACGTCATACCGTCCGCCGACCGGGCGCATCAGAATATTGTCGTCGCACGCCTTAAACGGGCCTTGCGCGTCGCGGCGGTTAACATAGTTGCCGATGGCCAGCGTTGGCAGGGCGCCGTCCGCCTCCCAGGTCGCAGAAAACGCTGTGGTCCAGCGATTTCCGCCGTCAAAATTCAGATCGTCGAACGCGCCAAAAGTACAGTCCGGGCCGCCCTTGAGCAGGCGGTTTTCACCGACGCGCATGATGAACAGGTCCAGAAATCCGTCGCTGTCGATATCCAGAGGGTAGGCGCCGGTGACACCGGTAAGTGCCAAGCGCGACGGCGTATCTGCGATCAGCGAAATCTGGGCGCCGCGTGACAAAGTGGTGTTGCGAAAAAGTGTGGCCGTGGATGCGCCGCCGGCAATATAGAGCTCGGCCATCAGGTCGCCGTTGCAGTCAAAACTTGCAACCCCGCCGCCGACAAAATGCTCCCACCCGCCGGTGTATTGATGGCTGAGCTGAAGATCTGCCGCACGGTTCATGAACACGGGTTCTGCAGTCGCGCTGGTAGCGGTGAGCAGCGCAAACAGTGCAGCTTGTACGGAATTCATTTTCCAACTCCTCAAAATCACAATCCCGATCCGGGGATCATCTGCCGGAAATCTGACAACCTTTTATG
>JAKZRT010000179.1:0-3129 GCA_047518005.1 Brevirhabdus sp. | reverse complement strand
AAAACTGAGGCACAGATCGGTGTGCGGGCTCTTAACAGAATGACCGAACTTGGCTGTGCCAGGTTTGAGTCAGTTGGCTGACCATTTTCACGGGTAAGGGTACTCCGCGCTTGTCCGGTGATTGATGCAACACGGCCCCTTTGGCCCACCAAACTAGGATGAAGCAGATGCGGGCGGAAAGTTCAATCGGCGGGTAGAGATTTCTGCGGACTTGGGCGCTATTGCGGCGGGCTGGCGAATTCACCCGAGGGGGCCGCGCCGGGACGTCGCGCGTTCGACCTTGCACCAACGCGGCGCGGTATGATCTTGCCTCCGCGCACCGGGCGCACGCCTTCCAATTTCAGGCCGGCGTCAGCACTGAGCGGTTGCTTTGCGCCGCTGTCGCTGCGCAAACGGCGCGCCGCATTGCGGAATGAAACCAAAATGTCCACCAGACAGTGGGTGAACTGATCGGCACCGCTTTGCTCCCACGCATTGCGGTCTTCTCCGGCCGCCAGGGCGTCGGTCAGCGAGATCGGGAAAATCGCCGCGAATTCGCCCTGCGTTTCCTTTTTGACGCGCGCCAGAACCCTTGCGCGGTCGCGATCGCCGACAATTTTGTCCATGCGCGTCAACAAAAGAATACTTTTTTCTTTCAGCGCCGACGGCATCGAGGCCCAAACAGCGGCCTCGGATTGGCGCCAGGCCTGGGTCGCGTGGGTACACCAGATAACCGCGTCCATGTAGGGAACCATACGTTCCCAGACATCAGACGACATGTTCGGGTCGGATATTCCGGGCATATCAATCAAATCGCACAGGCCCAAAACATCGACGTCGCGAAAGAACCGAATGTACTTGGTGTCTTCAACGTCGATGTCTGACAGATCATTCAGATCGACCGAATGCGAAGTTTCATTGATGTCTACGTAGTACGGGTCTTCGTCGCCTGCGCAAATCCAGACCGGCGGAAGCTGGGTGGCGGTAACCCGGACCGGCAGGGCGTTGCCCCCGATCAACAGATTGGAAAGGGTGCTTTTTCCGGCCGAAAATTCGCCCATTAGCGCGATCCGCGGCTTTTTATAGCGGTTGTCGACTGTCTCGGGCTCTGACCCGAATTCGGGGTGCTGGTTCATTGTTGTTCCTGCTGGTCAAGCGGCATATTTCGCAAGTCTCTCAAGAGTTTGCTGCAGATTTTCCTGACGCCCTCCGTCGAGGTCGATGGCGGCGCCATTCTTGTCACTGGCAGACGCCGCCACATTGGCGAGAATAGCCCGTTGGTCGGCAAGGAAGTCATCAAGAATCTTAGTCGCGTCAGCGCTTAGCGACTGTGCATGGGTTTCGCGCAGCCCCATGATGATCGGGTCGGTTTCGGCACGGATCAGGTCGGCGAACTCGCGGGCATAGGCCTGCGGCCCGCGCTTTTTGCGCCACCAGCGCGACCAGATCGTCCCCTTCAGGTCCAGCGCAATGGTCTGACCCAGCAGCACCGGCGGCGGGGCGCGCGGGGGTTCGGGCGTTTCAACCGAAAATCCGTCGGGCGCTTCAGACAAAAGCGTGCCGTAAAGCGCGTTCAGGTCGGTCGCCGCCTCGGTCAGCACGTTGTCGCAAGCGCGCCGTGAATTTGTGGCGAAAACCCGGTAAGCTGTGCGCAACAGGACACGAAGTCCGGTCGGATCGTACTGCCACAGCGCCTGATCCCCGCGCACCTCGAGGTGCGAAATCAGGGCCGAGGTGGCGCGTTCAAGAAAGCTGCGATGCGACCGTTCCAGACGTTTGTTGAAGTCGCCGATAATCGCTTCGAACTTTTTCGCCAGACGGTCGTGGCTGGCGCTTTCGATACGGTCAAGTTCGACGTTCAGCGTCTCGGTATCAAGATCAGAAGGGTCACGTCCCAGCGTTCGCATCTCGACAACCTTGCCCGAGGCTTGCAGGCCCTTGGCGTGGTTGATGGCACTTTTGGCCACCCTCACCACGGCCTCGCGGCCTACACCTTCGACAATCCTATCCGAAAGTGCTTTGCAAAGTTCCGGCAGGCCCGAAAGTTCCCACGCCAAATCTTCGGTCGATTGGGCATCTGTGGTATGGTCGGATCGTCCGGCCGCCAGATTGTGCAGCGCCTTGGCGCTGGCCGGATCAAGCGCATTGACATCGCCGCTCAGCGCGATATTGGCCCATTGCCCGCTTCCAAAGATGATCTCGGCCCCTTCTGGGCCTTGGTGTTTTTTCAGGGTCACACGAATGCTGTCGCGTATTTCCGGTATCTGACTGGAGGGGTCAGACAGTTCGTCGATGCGGTTGACAAAGATCACAACCTCACGCGACCGCACATTGGCGATCAGCCGAATTAGGGCCATATCAACCGACGAAAGCGCCTGATGCGCTGACAGAACCACGACGCAAATGCGGCTTTCACGGGTGGCGCGGATAGTGATCTGTTCGCGCATCATAAAGGTGTCGTTCACACCCGGCGTGTCGCGGATGCAAAGCCGCATGGGAAATTCGGGACGGCTTAGGAACAGTTCAGCCGATTTGGTGATGTCGGCAAACCGGCCCTGATTTTGATCGGTTTCGAATTCGTTTTCAAAATCGTCACCCAGACAGACATAGCGTTCGATTAGATCGCTGTCGAAATAACCATAGTCGTGGCGCTGCCCCAAAAGCATCTCGAACTTCCGACCCAGCCGGCGGCGCGACTTTTCGCGCATTTCGTCGATCTGCTCGCGCACTCGGTCCAGTTCATCTTCGGCTCCGGTACGGCTGGCAAGCTCGCCGATGCGGCCACCGCGGTTGATCAGGTGGTCCCATTCGTCGGCTTCAAAAAACTGAAAGCTGGCGCGGGTTTCTTCGCGTGGCGCGTGCGGATCGAAGTGAAGCGACGTGACAACCGATGTCCAGGGGTTCACGTCTGCGGGCAAAAGCCCCGGCATCCCCGAAAGCGCGTTGACTAGCGTGGTTTTTCCGGCTTTGACTTGCCCGATCATGGTGATCGCCGGCTCGACGGTGCTCAGGTAATACCAACGGCCCCCAGATTTGACTCAAGGGGATTCCCACGAGCGGCGTGATCTGATTCAGTGGCATCAAGGCAAGGGAGGCTTTGATGGCAGTAAGGATTACGCGCAAAGACAAGTCCGCAGGCGAGCTTCGCCA
>JAKZRT010000178.1:0-14070 GCA_047518005.1 Brevirhabdus sp. | reverse complement strand
CCTGGCGAAGCTCGCCTGCGGACTTGTCTTTGCGCGTAATCCTTACTGCCATCAAAGCCTCCCTTGCCTTGATGCCACTGAATCAGATCACGCCGCTCGTGGGAATCCCCTTGAGTCAAATCTGGGGGCCGTTGGTATTAGGCCAGCGCCCTCTCAATCGCGGTGCCCAGACGCAACAACCGCGCCTCGTCTCGGGGTGGGGCCATAACCATCAGCCCGGTCGAGGGCACGCCTGTGGGCAGAGTGAGCGCGCAAAGACCCAACAAGTTGCCGATCCGTGTATTGCGCAGCGCCAACAGGTTTTCGCCTGTGTAATACTCGTGATCGCCAAGCAACCGCGCCGCGTCGGGTGGCACAATGGCAGCGGTCGGCGCCAGGACAGCGTCGTAGCCGGCTGTGGCCAGCAAATATCCTTGGCGGAGCGCCTTCAACCGCGCCCAGGCCGCAACAAAGTCGCTTGCCAGGATGTCAGCACCACCCCGAAACCGCTCCAGAACTTCGGGAAACATCAGGTGCGGCGCAGCTTCGATAACATCCTTCCACATCCCATAGGCCTCGGTAGGGAATACCAGCGCGCTCAGCGCAAGCGCCTCGGCCACCTCGTCAACCGGCCCCTCGACGACGTCGCCGCCAGCCGCGCGAATGACCGCAAGGACCGCCTCGAACGCTTTGCGCGGAGCATCGCGCAGACCGTCCGGCACGGCGGTCGTCAGCACCAGAAACCGTCGGCCCATCAGGTCGGCACCGCTCAAATCCGGCGCGGCCTGTCCGCGCAGAGCTGCCAACAACAGCGCCGCGTCTTCGACCGACCGGCAAAGCGGGCCAACCGTATCGAAACTGGGGCACAGCGGCACAACCCCCTCAAGCGACAACAGACCGCATGTGGTCTTCAACCCCACCAGATCGTTCCACGCCGCCGGAATACGCACCGACCCTCCGGTGTCTGACCCGATCCCGGCCGCGGCCAGCCCAAAAGCCACCGACGCCGCAGCCCCCGACGACGATCCGCCCGGCACCGCCCTTGCATCGTTCACGCAGGGTGGGGTCGCGGTGATCGGGTTCAGGCCCAGGCCCGAAAACGCCAGTTCGGACATATGCGTCTTGCCCAGACAGACCAGCCCCGCCCCGGTGGCGCGCGCGACAACACGCGCGTCCCGATCAGGCGTCCGGCCTTTCAAAAGCGCGGTTCCCGCCTCGCACTTCGTGCCGGCCGTGTCAAAAAGGTCTTTCCACGATATCGGCACGCCGTCGAGCGGCCCCAACCGCATACCCCGCGCCGCCCGGTCGCGGGCCGCTTTGGCTTCGGCTCGGGCACGCTCGGGCGTCGTGCGGGCATATATTCGCGGGCTCAGGTCATGCGTGTCGATCGCGTCCAGATAGGTCTCGGTCAGATCGACAGGGTCGATATCACCCCCACCAATTGCCCGGCCCAGATCGCCCGCCGTCGTTGTCAGCCAGCCCGTCGACATTCAATGCCCCCTTCGGCCCCCATCGGCATATCTCGCGACCGTAGCGGCCCCCGCCCCCATGGACAATCCCGCAAACCGGGCGTTAGTGGAACCATGGCCACGGGGACAGATATCGCCATTGCTGGCGGCGGATTGAACGGCGCGACATTGGCGCTGGCGCTGGCCAGGGCCGGGTTTTCGGTTACCCTGATCGACGCTGCCGATCCGGAAATCCAGACCAGCGACACCTTCGACGGACGGTCCTATGCGCTGGCGCTGAGCTCACAACGGCTTTTCGCGGCCCTCGGGCTTTGGCCCGGTCTCGCCGATCATGCCCAGCCGATGCTCGAGATCAAGGTCTCGGACGGGCGCGCCGACGAAGGCCCCTCGCCCTTTTTCATGCATTTCGATCACGGCGAGATCGAAGAAGGCCCCATGGGGTACATGGTCGAAGACCGCCACCTGCGCCGCGCGCTGATCACAGCGGTTCAAAGCAACGACCGGGTCACCTATCTGACCGGTGTCAGGGTCACGACCCAGAAACCTGGCGAGTCAGACGTCGCGCTGACCCTTTCGGACGGATGCGTGGTCAGCGCGGGTTTGCTGGCCGGGTGCGACGGACGCGGCTCGGACACCGCCCGGCGGGCCGGGATCAAACGGCTGGAATGGGACTATGGCCAAACCGCGCTGGTATGTGCGGTCGATCACGAACGCCCCCATCAGGGCACCGCGCAACAGTTCTTCATGCCGCCCGGGCCGTTGGCCATTCTGCCGCTCAAAGGCAACCGTTCGTCGATCGTCTGGACCGAGACAACCGCGCGCGCATCCGAAATTCAGGCGCTGGACTCGGCAGGTTACCTTGAGGCATTGCGCCCTCGTTTTGGCGACTTTCTGGGCGATATTGGGCTGAGCGGCACGCGGTTCGCATATCCGCTGTCGCTGTCTCTGGCGCACAGCTTTGTCGGCACGCGCCTGGTGCTGGCAGGCGATGCCGCGCATGGCATCCACCCCATTGCCGGCCAGGGCCTGAACGCTGGCCTGCGCGATGTCGCGGCCCTCGCCGAAGTGCTGACGACCGCCCGCCGCCGCGGCGAGGATTATTCGCGCGCCGATGTGCTGGCGCGCTATGCGCAATGGCGGCGCTTCGACACCGCCGCGCTAGCCATGGCCACCGACGCCGTAAACCGGATTTTCTCAAACGACAACAGTCTCTTACGCCTCGGCCGCGATATCACGATGGGGGTGATTGGCGCCGTTCCCGGCTTGCGTCGCGGGCTGATCCGCCTGGCGGCGGGTCTGACCGGCGATGTGCCCCGCCTGATGCGCGGCCTGCCGCTCTGACGCCCCAATGAGCGCGAGCGGCTGCGCTGCGCGGGCGACGCGCGGACCGCGGCGCAAATCGAAGGTACTGACTTCCGGACCACTTCGTTTATGGTCGCGCCAGCCCCAAGCCCGAAAACCTGGACAGAAACTTGCCCGACACGCCCGATGCGCCCGACTTCCTGATCGCCCCCGACCCCGACGGGCCGGGCCTGTCGCGCATCGTCCAGGGCACCGATCAGACCGGTGCCGCTTTGCCGATAAACGTGGTCGAGGAACGCCCGCTGACCATTTTCCTCAACGGTCAGGAAATTGTCACCGCGATGACCATCGGCGATTATCCTGAATATCTGGCCGTCGGTTTTCTGGCCAATCAGCGCATGCTGCAACCCGGCGAGGCCGTGACCGGCGTCGATTTCGATGCCGAGCTGGAAACGGTCGTCGTTCGCACCGATGGCCAGACCACTTACGAAGAAAAACTCGCCCGCAGGACGCGAACCAGCGGCTGCGCGGTCGGCACGGTCTTTGGCGACATGATGGAGGGGCTCGAAGGCCTGCAACTGCCCCAGACCCCGGTCCATACCGCCTGGCTTTATGGGCTGGCCCGCAAAATCAACACCACGCCCAGCCTTTATCTTGCGGCGGGTGCCATTCACGGCACGGTGCTCTGTTTCCAGGACCGGCCGCTGGTCTATATGGAAGACGTCGGCCGCCACAACGCGGTCGACAAGATCGCCGGCTGGATGCTGTCCGAAGACATCGGCGGGGCTGACAAAATCCTTTACACCACTGGGCGGTTGACCTCGGAAATGGTGATCAAGACCGCGATCATGGGCATCCCGGTTCTGGCATCGCGATCCGGCTTCACCGCCTGGGGCGTCGATATCGCGCGCCAGGTCGGGTTGACCCTGGTCGGCCGGTTGCGCGGCAGACGGTTTCAGTGCCTGGCCGGTGCCGAGCGGCTGACGTATGACGTCGATGCCGAGACCTTGACCGACGAAGATCCGCGCCACCGGCGCAAGGGGGGGCGGCCGTGAGCGACCCGATCACGGTTCGGTTTTCCTTCGACCGGCGGCTTTTTCCGCGCGCCCTGATGGGCTGGTGGCAAAGCGCCGTGCCGCGACCGTCGTTCATCAACCGGGTGATTGTCTGGGCGCTGGTCTGGGGCGGGCTTTTGATGGTGACACTGGCCCTCGGGGCGCTTGGCATCGCCCCTGTCTTTGTCGGTGCCGGAGTGATCGGGGCCGGGATTCTGGTCGTGGGCTTCGTCATTTTGCAACGCTTGCGCATGCGTCGTTTCGTGGCCGAGATCGGATCGCACTGGGACCGAGCCGGCGAGACCGAGGCAACATTCAGCGCCGACGGCGTCATATTCCGCGACACCATCATGCGCAGCCAGCTTGACTGGTCTGCCATCGATGCCATCGTAGGGTTTCGCGGTGGCACCGTCCTGCGCTTTGGCATTTCGATGGTGGCCATTCCCGACCGCGCGCTGCCCGAAGGCCTGCGCCCACGGGCTTTTCGCCAACGACTGGATGACTGGCGCGCTGACTAGGTCGCGTCAGGCACAGCCAGATTTTCTTCGATCCCGCGCCCGATCTGGAATATTATCCCGCCATATATTTCAAATTCTTGCGGGACCGGATTATGGCGTCAACCTCAACACCCAAATTTTCGATCAACGAGCTTGCCGAGATACGCACGCTGGTGCGCGACGAAATAAACACCAACGCAGCACGGGCCGTGATCGAGGCGATGTCCAGACCCAATCCGGTTTTGGCAGTGCTAAAACATCCGCTGGTCCTGACCGGCGCCGGATTTCTTTTGTCTTTCGTGGTCGGAAGTTTCATCGAAAACCAGTTTTCCGGCGCCGCCGAAGAACGTCAGGCGACCCGCGAGGCAATTTTGGCCGCCCAGCAGCACGAAGTCGCGGCCCGCGACGCAGTGATCGAATTCGTGACCGTGGCGCAGGAGCGGCTGACCGCGACCGACCTTTTGCGGTCGGCTATATCGCGCAATGCCCAGGCATCGCTTCTGAAACGCAAAGCCTCGTACGATACCGCATATGTCAACTGGAACAACTCGTTGCAGGCCAATCAGATCACGTTGCGCCAGGCCATCGTGGCCGAATCGCGCCAAGACTGGAACACTCCCAGCATTTACGAACCCCTGATCCGCGATAGTCTGGTGCCGCAACTGTCCAGCGTGGACGGTTGCATCACCACGGCATTTGACCAACGCCTGATAGCGACCAAGGCCGGCGTCGAGCCGCAATTTGACGGTTGCGGAAATCTGGGCTGGGAATCGCATATCAATATCACCACAATCAAGATCAAGCGGTGCCTTGACGCGATCAATAAGGGCGCGCTTTTCGACATCCGCGTGGCGACAGAAAATTCTATTGCCCGGGCGCAGGGGCTTACCGCGGTGGTCGCGGTTCGTCAGAAGGACAACACGCTGACACAGTTCTGCCGGGAATCGCAGAAAACAGTGAGCGGCGGCAAAGGATTGTAAATGGATCAGCCTCTAGGCGTCATTCTTGCCGGCGGTCAGGCGCGTCGAATGGGCGGCGGCGACAAAGGATTGCTATCGCTTGGCCGGGGCACAATTCTGTCAAGCGTGATCGACCGGTTTCAGCCTCAGGTGGCGGAACTGGCGCTGAATGCCAATGGCGACTCGGCGCGGTTTTCGAATTTCGGCCTGCCGGTGGTGTCAGATACAATACCGGGCTTTCAGGGACCGCTCGCAGGGGTTCTGGCCGGGCTCGACTGGGCTGCAGACCGGGGCGCCACCCACATCGTGACTGCGGCTGCCGATACGCCGTTTCCGCCGCCCGATCTGGTGCTTCGTCTGATCCGCGCCGCCGAAGCGGCGGCCATGCCCATTGCGTTGGCCGCGACCCCGGACACGGAACGCGGGACCGCGCGCCACCCCACATTCGGGCTTTGGCCGGTGGCCCTGCGCGACGATCTGCGTGCGGCGCTGGAACGCGAGGTGCGCAAGGTCGTCGCCTGGACCGATACCCACGGTGCCGCCGAGGCGGTATTTACCACCGATCCGTTTGATCCATTCTTCAACGTCAACCTGCCGCAGGACCTGGATCGCGCGCGCAAGATCCTCGCGTTGACAGCATGAAAATCTACGGCATCACCGGCTGGAAAAACGCTGGCAAAACCGGCCTAATGGAGCGGCTGGTGGCCGAGATCACCGGGCGCGGATTTTCGGTGTCGACGCTCAAGCACGCGCACCACGTGTTTGACGTTGACAAGCCCGGAAAAGACAGCTTTCGCCACCGCGCGGCCGGCGCGCGCGAGGTGCTGATCGTCAGCCGCAAGAGATGGGCCCTGATGGCCGAACTGCGCGACGAACCCGAGCCACCGCTGGCGACCCTGTTGACCAAGTTGAAACCGGTCGATCTGGTGCTGATCGAGGGGTGGAAGCAGCAAGATCATCCAAAGATCGAGGCCTGGCGCGCGGGCACGGCCAACCCGCTGATCGCGCCCGGCGACCCGATGATCCGCGCTGTGGCGGCCGACACCAGCGTTGCGGTTGACGTGCCAGTGTTTGATCTCGATGACACTGCGGCGATTGCCGGTTTCATCCTGCGCGAGGTCGGGTTGATCCGGGACGAGGCGCCGCCTGATCCACTTACTCCACCGCCGCTGCGCGACGATTGCTTTGCCCTGCCGCCCGGCGTTGACTGGCTGCCGGTCGACGTGGCTCTGACCCGATTGCGGGCCGCCCTGGCCCCGGTCAAAGGCATCGAGGCGGTCGCCACAAATGCTGCATCGGGTCGGGTGCTGGCGGCGGATGTTCTGGCCGCGCGGGCCAACCCTCCGGCCGCCAATGCCGCCGTCGATGGTTACGGCTTTGCCCATGCCGCCACCGGTTCCGGCGCGCAGGAACTGCCGCTTCATCCTGGCCGCGCGGCGGCGGGCGTACCATTCACCGGCGCGGTCTCTAAGGGGACAGCCATTCGCATTCTGACCGGCGCGCTGTTGCCCCGGGGCATCGACACAGTGGTGCTCGAAGAGGATTGCCGAACCGACGCCACCCGCGTCGCCTTTCAGGGTCCGGTCAAAAAGGGCGCCAATACTCGGGTTGCGGGCGAGGACGTTGCCCAAGGCGCGCAGGCGTTGCCCGCCGGGCGCCGTCTGACACCCGCCGATCTGGCGCTTTTGTCGGCGCTCGGCGTCGCCGAGGTCGCGGTGCGTCACCCGTTGCGCGTCGGTGTCCTGTCAACCGGGGACGAGATTGTGCAACCGGGCCGCCCCGCCGGTCCGGACCGGACCTATGACGCGAACCGGCCGATGCTGCTTGCGATGATCGACCGCATGGGCCATCGCGGCGTCGATCTGGGCCATGTCGGCGACACCCGCGATGACCTTCGGGCGCGGCTGAACGAGGCGGCAAAGGACACCGACGCAATCCTGACATCGGGCGGCGCCTCGGCAGGGGACGAAGACCATGTCTCGGCGCTGTTGCACGACGAGGGGCACCTGACCGCCTGGCGCATCGCGGTCAAGCCCGGCCGCCCGCTGGCACTGGCCACCTGGAACGGCGTGCCGGTCTTCGGCCTGCCCGGAAACCCCGTCGCCGCCTTTGTCTGCACAGCGATTTTTGCGCGGCCGGCGCTGTCGCTTTTGGCGGGCGCAGGGTGGGCAAAGCCGCAGGGCTTTTTGGTGCCCGCAGGTTTTGAGAAACGCAAAAAACCCGGGCGGCACGAATATCTGCGCGCGCGGCTTTGCGACCAGGGTCGCGCCGTGGTTTTTCCCTCGGAAGGGTCGGGCCGCATCTCTGGGCTTGCTTGGGCCACCGGGCTGGTTGAACTGGACGACGCCGCGCGCGACATCGGGCCGGGCGACCCAGTCCGCTTTATCCCGTTCTTCGCGCTCGGACAGTGAAGCCGCGCCACAGCGCCGTCATAAGATAGACCGCGATCACCAACGCCAGCATGCCCATGGCAAAGCCGGCAAGCCCCGCGACCACGGACGGCAGCCCGGCCAGACGCGGCAGCAGTGCCGCCACCAACGGCGGCGTCACGTCCTGCACAAGCGCCGGGATCATGGTCAGCGAAAACAGCGCAAAGCCGCCCAGCACCGCCACCGTCACAGCTGCCCGAACCTGCACGTTGCGGACGCGATACCGCAGCGCCCGGCGCAGCGCATCGATCAGCCGCCCGACGTCCAGTTGCATCGCCAAAAATGCTGGCACAATGGCGAGCACCAGAACCATGCCAAAGCCCAGGCCATAGACCAGCGTGATTACCGTGGGTTTCAAAAACTGCGCCTGGGCCGAGCCCTCGTAAAGAAGCGGCCCCAGACCCAGCAGCGTGGTTGCCGTGGTCAGAAACACCGCTCGCAGGCGGTCCGCAGTGCCTTCGATGATCGCCGGAATCAGCCCGCGTTCGCGCGCGTGTTCGTCAATCGTCGTCACCAACACAATAGAATCGTTGATGATTATCCCCGTCATCCCGATCATTCCGATGACCGAGAACATACTGAACGGCACATCCCAATGCGCGTGCCCCCAGATCGCGCCCACCAACCCGAAGGGAATGACAGCCATCACAACTACCGGGCGCGACCAGCTGGAAAAGATCCACGCCAGCACCAGGTAGATGCCCAGCAGGCACAGGATCAGACCGGTGCGCGCATCGCTCAGAAACCGGCTTTCCTGTTCCGCCAAACCTGACCGGCGAAACTCGACCCCGTGCATCGAGGCGATCTCGGGCAATATCGTCTCTTGCAGGGCCTGGGTGATTTCCACCGCGCGGTCCGGATCGTCGTCGGATATGTCGCCGCTCACGCGGATCACCCGCACCCCGTTTTCGCGCCGTACCGTCGAAAACCCGGTGCGGCTTGCCACCGTCACCAGATCGGCCAGCGGTACCCATTCGCCGGCGTTCGTGCGCATCTGGGTCCGGTCCAGAAAGTCCGCCGTCAGCTCGCCCGCCGGCAGTTCGACCCGGATCGAAGCCGACCGCATGCCGTCGGGAAAGCTTGCCGCCTCGATCCCGCCCAGCCGGTTGCGCAGGACGCGGCCAAGCCCGTCGATGGTGAAGCCAAGCGCCTGGCCCTGCGCGGTCAGGTCAAGGATCAGTTCTTCCTTGTCATAGGCCAGGTTGTCCTCGACGGCTGAAACTTCAGCAAATCCCGCCAATCGCGCCTGCAGCGCCTCGCTGGCGGCTTTCAAACTGGTGGCTTCGGACCCGAAGAACTCGACCGACAGCGCATCGCCGCCCGGCCCCTGCCGCCAGCCGCGAAAGCTGATGGTCTCGACCATCGGGTGGCGGCGCACCTCGTCCTGCAACTCGCCGACAAACTGGAACGAGGAATAGGGGCGCCGATCGGCGTCGATCAGCTCGACCGCGATCGATCCCAGCAGGTCGCCGCCCTTGCTGCCTGCCCCGGCCAACCCGCGCCCAGTGTTGCCGCCGATCTCGGCCAACGCATAGTCGATTGGGTTAACGCCATGTTCGGCTTCGTATTTATCGCCCAGTTCATCGACCGCGCGCTGCATTTCGCGCATCATCGCCAGCGTGTCGTCGCGCGTCGCCCCTTCGAGCATCGCGAAATTGCCCGAAACCGACCCGCGTTCGGGGGCGGAAAAGAACCGCCACTGAACCTCGCCGCGCACAAACAGCGCGATCTGGCTGGCCAGCAGCAACACCGCCAGCGCCACCACCGGATACCGCGCCCAGATCACCAGCGCCATGAGACGGCGAAAAATCACATCGCGAAACCAGCGAAAGCCATGGTTCACAACCCGGCTGGGCAGATCGTACCAATGCTGACGCGCCGTGTGGGTCAGCGCATGTGCCATATGGCGCGGCAGGATCAGGAAGCATTCCACAAGCGAGGCCAAAAGCACCACGATAACCGTGAACGGGATGTCCGAGATCAGCCCGCCAAACCGCCCGCCGATGGCGACCAGTGCGAAAAATGCGATCACGGTGGTGATGGTTGCCGAAAACACCGGAGCCGCCATCCGCCGGGCGGCGTTTTCGGCGGCCACCTGCGGCGCTTCGCCCAACCGCCGCGCCCGAAAATCGGCGTGTTCCCCGACCACGATCGCATCGTCCACCACGATGCCCAGCGTGATGATCAGCGCGAAAAGCGAGATCATGTTCAGCGTCAGCCCGGCGGCGTACATCAACGCCAGCGCGGTCAGCATCGCCACCGGAATTCCGGCCGCCACCCAAAACGCGGTGCGCGCGTTCAGGAACAGAAACAACAGTGCCAGGACCAGTCCCAGCCCCATCAGGCCATTTTCCAGCAGAATGTTCAGCCGCGCCGTTATCGCCTCGGCCCGGGTGCGGATCAGGTCGATCTTGACACCCTCGGGCAGCCCAAGCGCCATGTCGTCTGCGACCGCCTGAACCTGGTTCTGAATGTCGACGGCGTCGCCCCGGTCTGACCGGTCGATGCGGATCGAAATCGCCTGATTTTCGCCCACGTAATAGGCGCGGTTGCGGTCGATGCCTTCAACGCGCACCAGCGCCAGATCGCCGATCCGCAGCTTGGACCCGTCCGGGTTCGACCGGATCACGATATCGGCGATCTGATCGGCGCGGCGCTTTTCGACGCCGGTGCGCACCCGCGCGTTGGCCCCGGCCACGTCGCCTGCCGGGTCGGTCTCGGCCTCTTCGGCGATAGCGGCGGCAATATCGGCCATCGAGGTGTCGTGGCGGATCAGCGCGACCGATGGCACCTCGACGATCGTCTGGGGTGCGGCCACGCCACGTATTGTGGCCCGCGTCACCCCCTCGGCGAACAGCCGGACCACGAATTCATCGGCAAACCGCGCCAGCTGATCGACGCCCACCGGGCCGGTGATCACGACATCGGTCACCCGGTCGCGCCAGACCGCGCGGCGCACCACCGGGTCTTCGGCCTCGTCCGGCAGGCCGGACACGGCATCGACGGCCAGTTGAACATCGTCGGCAGCGCGCGCCATGTCCCAGCCGGGCTCAAAGTCGAGCGTTACCCGCGCGCGACCCTCTGTCGATGCGGCAGACGAACTTTCCACCCCTTCGACGCCCAAAACCGCCGGTTCAATCAGCTGAACAATCGCGCGGTCAACGTCCTCGGCCCCGGCCCCGTCCCAGGCTACCGAAACGCTGACCGATTCGATGATCACATCGGGAAAAAACTGCGTGCGCATCTTCGGGAATGACACAAGACCGGCAGCGATCAGAATGACCAACAGCAGGTTCGCTGCGGTTTTGTGGCGCGCGAAATAGCTCAGAATCCCGCCCGCCCGCGCGCCCACAGCCGATGGCGAAAGACCCATGGGTCAGCCCCCGATCCGCGATTCGATGCGTTCGACGGTCTGTATTGGCACCATCGGTTCCTTCAACTGCGCCAGGATCCGGTCCTTGATCGCATCGGGCATCCGCGCGTTCCCCTCGACAAAAGCCACCAGCCGCGCCCGGCGTTCGTCGGAAAGCTCGACCATCGCCGGTGCCGCCGGTTCTTCGGTTTCTGCCTCGGGTCGGATCGGTCGCACCTTGATCCCTGCCCCGATCAGTGGCGACCGTTCGGCAACCACCTGACGCCCGCCAAGCTCGCGCGAGCGAACCAGCACATCGTCGCCCTGCCTGCGCAAAAGCTGGACCGGCATCTCTTGCAGCCGGTCATCGGGGCCGACAACCAGAACCGCGCCCGCGGCGCTGATCGCCGTGGCCGGAAGGCGCACCGCAAATTGCAGCGGCGGTTCCTCGACCCGAACGGTCACAAAATCACCGCTGCGAAAACCGCGCGCGGTTTCAAGCTGCGCGAACAACAACCGCCCGGTCAGCCCGTCACCGACCGCCGCACTTTCGCGGGTGATCGTTCCGCTGGTCGTCAGGTCCGAGCCAAAGACATCGAGCACAACTTCGACCGGCGCGGCGATCAGCCGCCCTCGATCATCCAGAAGCCGCGCATATTGCGAGGTCGAGACGCGGAAAGCGACCTCGAGGTTATACGGGTCGATCAGCGTTGCGACCTGTTCGTTTGCGCCCACCAGACCGCCGCGCACCAGGTTTGTGTCGCTGAGGTTTCCGGAAAATTCCGCCCGCACCTGGGTCTGGTCCAGCGCCCGTTTTGCATCCTCCAGATCAATGGCAATCCGGGCAATCCGGGCGGCGGCCAGATCGACCCGCGCTTCGGCCTGGGCCAGCGCCTGACGGCGGCTCAGAACCGCCTGGTCGGCCGCCGACAGCGCCAAGGCCGCCGTCTCGACCGCCGCTTCGGTGACCACGCCGCGGTCTTTCAGGTCCTGCTGCCGGGTCAGGGCTTGGGCGCGCAAGGCGACCTGAGCCCGCGACGCCGCCAGCTCGTCGCGCGCCAGCGCCAGCGCCCGGTCCGCATCGCGCGCCTCGGCCAGAGCCTCGTCGCGGTCGGCCCCGGTGCGCGCCAGCGCCGATTGCGCCGGCGCCGGATCGACCCGAAAGAGAAGCGCGCCGGCCTCGACCCGTCCGCCATCCTCGAAGCCGTCGGCTATCTCGACCACCGTACCGCCTACCCGCGCGCGCACATCAAGGCGGCGGCGGCTGTCAACTTCGCCAAAGGCGGCCAGAACCGGTGTGATCGTCGCAGGCGTGGCGGTCACGACGTTGACGGCAAAGACCCGTTCGCGCGCCGGTCGCGCGCGCGCATCGCGCCCCATGCGTTCGCCGATTGCGCTTTGAACGGTGACCGCCGCCCAAGCCAGCAGCGCCAGCGTTAACGCCAGCAGAAACACACCGGAAAGGGCGCGACCGACAAATCGCATGCGCCTTGGGTCCCCGTTTTAATAAGGTGCTGGAATTAATAACAGAAAGCGGCGGCCACCACCAAGGAAAGCAGATTACAACTTTGTTATACGCCCGGAACGGCTATTTCCGTCGCTGGTGTTCGTCCAGCCGGGGCATGATCTCCACAAAATTGCAGGGCCGGTGGCGATAGTCGAGCTGTGGCTCGAGTATCTCGTCCCAGCCGTCTTTGCAGGCCCCCGGGCTGCCCGGCAAAGCGAAGAGATACGTGCCGCCCGCCACACCGGCGCAGGCCCGCGACTGCACCGCAGACGTGCCGATCTTTTGCATCGAGACATGCGTGAACATCGGCCCGAAAGCGTCGATTTCCTTCTCATAGACATCCCTGTGCGCCTCGACCGTCACATCGCGCCCGGTCAACCCAGTGCCGCCGGTTGAAATGATGACATCAACGCTCGGATCATCGCACCAGCCGCGCAGGCGCGCGGCAATGGCGGCGCGGTCATCGGCCACCATGGACCGATCGGCCAAAATATGCCCCGCCTTCTCCAGTCTCGCGACCAGTATGTCGCCCGACCGGTCATCGCCCGCGGTGCGCGTGTCCGAGACGGTCAGCACCGCGATGCGCACCGGGATCAGGTCGCGCTCGGCCATCAGAGCCCCCTCAGCTTTGCCCGCACGGACAAGAGATCGGCCCAGGTTTCGCGCTTGGCCGCCGGATTTCGCAAAAGGTAGGCTGGGTGGAACATCGGCATGACCGGTCGGTCCATCGCCTGTGCCCAATTCCCGCGCATCCGGGTGATCCCCCGGCGCCCAAGCACGCCCTGACAGGCAATATTGCCCATCAGAACAATGATATCGGGCGCGATAAGGTCCACATGCCGGGCCACGAAAGGCATCAGCATGGCAATCTCTTCCGGGCTCGGGTCGCGGTTCTGTGGCGGACGCCAGGGCAGGATGTTGGTGATATAGACCGAATCATCCGCCGCCGGCGATGTGCGGTCCAGACCGATCGCGGCCAGCATCCTGTCCAAAAGCTGCCCTGCGCGCCCGACAAATGGCTTCCCGATCCGATCTTCGTCGCGCCCCGGCGCCTCGCCGATGATCATCAGCCGCGCGCCCGGGTTGCCATCGGAAAACACCAGATTGCGCGCACCATGGCGCAGCTCGCAATGGGGAAAGTCGGCAAGTGCTGCTTTCAGCGCCTCAAGGTCTTGCGCCGCTCCTGCCGCTGCGCGGGCCTCGGCCAGCGGTTCGCCCACTGGCTCGACCGGGTGCGCGACCGGCGCGGCCTTGGCCGCTGTGGGCAGAGCCTCGGCCAGCGCAAAACGATCCACCGGCGCGTCGCCGATCGCCTCGTCGGCGCCGGCCTCGACGTACCATCGCAGCAGGTCGCGGGGGCGTGGCTCGCGTGCCATGCGGGCAACCTATCACGCGCCCCCCAGCCCGGGCCAGCAAGGGCGATTGACCGGCGCGGCCGGCGGGGGCATAAACCCGAAATCATCGGGCGGCCGACGGAGAGCGGAAGATGGAACGCGAATCCATGGAATACGACGTGGTGAT
>JAKZRT010000177.1:0-20814 GCA_047518005.1 Brevirhabdus sp. | reverse complement strand
TTACGAAGGTGGCGGGCATCAAAGTCGCGACGAAGCGGAACACTGGCTGGCATGGCGATCCTCCTTTGCCAACCTTGAATCAGATCAAAACCGATTTGGGAATCCCCACAGAGTCAGAAATTGATGCCGTTGGTATAAGTCAGGGCCAATTGGCACCCTAAGCCGCCTTTGATCCGCGCGTTTCGGTAAAGATCGCGTGCAGCGTCGTCGGTTCGGCATTGGCCCGCAATTTCGAACAAACGCCCGGATCGCGCAGGGTTCGCGACACCAGCGCCAGAGCCTTGAGATGCTCGACCCCTGCATGTTGAGGGGCCAGCAGGCAAAAGACCAGATCGACCGGCTGACGATCCACGGATGAAAATTCGCTGGGCTTCTCGACCTTCAGAAAGATGCTGACGATGTCATCGAGTCCGCGCAGCCGCGCGTGGGGCAGCGCGATCCCGTGCCCGACACCGGTGGGACCAAGCGATTCACGTTCCAAAAGCGCATTGGTCACTTCTTCGGCGTTCAGGCCATAGACCTCGGCAGCGGTCGCACCAAGGTCCATGAACAGGCGCTTTTTGCTGGAATACGAACTGACGACCTTGACGGCATTCGGCTTGAGGATATGTGAAAAGTCCATTCTCGATTTTCCCTACCGTTGCCCGTGACTTTTGCGTGTCACTCAGAATTTGCGGGGTCGATCCAACCGATGTTTCCGTCATCGCGTTGGTACACAACATTGACCCCTTGGTTTCCCTCGTTGCGAAACACCAGCACCGGCGCCCCCGCAAGTTCCATCTGCATCACCGCCTCGCCCACGGACAGGGCCGGTATGTTGGTCTCCATCTCGGCAATAATCATCGGTTGGAGCGTTTCCGGCTCTGCACCGTCCGTCGCGTCATTCGGGGCGAGGATATAAGTCGAAGCGGCGCTTATTTCAACTGGCTTCGTGCGCACGCGGTGATGATCCTTTAATCTACGCTTGTAGCGGCGAAGTTGTTTGTCCAGCTTTGCGGCACAATTGTCGAATGCAGCGTAGATTTCGTTATCATGGGCACGCGCCTGGGCGTTCAGGCCGGTCGAAAGATGCACGATTGATTCGCAGACAAACTCGTGACCGTCGCGCGAAAACACCACTTGCGCATCCGTGGGCCGACCGGCGTATTTGTCAAAAACCGAGGCCATTTCAGCCTGAACATGGGTTTGCAGCGCGGTGCCGATGTCAATTTGTCTGCCGCTGATCTGATACCGCATCTGAACTCCTGAACTGCGCGCGCGACGAAACGGCGGTCAAATCGCCAAATTCGTTGCTTTTACTGGATAAATTCCCGTCTTTCGCCCCAACCTCTGGAGTCTCATCAAGGGCGCGCCCGGATCGACGCGGCGAGGTTCGATGATTTCATGGTGGTGCATTGCGGCCATTTGGCGGCCTGAACGGCCCCCTGTCAATGGGGTCCCCCAAATTTCTGGTAAACCCTTGATCGCACGGGAAAAGACCCCGGAAAACGGCGTAATATTTGGTTAAGGTTTGCGACTCAGCCGATTTTGAAGTTCTGACCCAGATAGACCCGGCGGACGTTTTCGTCGGCAACGACTTCGTCGGCGGTGCCGCTCATCAAAACCTTGCCATCGTGCAGGATATAGGCCCGGTCGACGATTTCCAGGGTTTCGCGCACGTTATGATCGGTGACCAACACACCGATGCCACGCTTTTTCAGGTCGGCCACAAGGCTGCGAATTTCATTTACGGAAATCGGGTCAACACCGGCAAAGGGTTCATCAAGCAGCAGATAGCGCGGCTCGGCCGCCAGGGCACGGGCAATTTCGACCCGCCGCCGTTCGCCGCCTGACAGAGCCAACGCCGGCGCGCGGCGCAGGTGCTCGATCGAAAATTCGATCAGCAATTCTTCCAGGCGTTCGCGGCGCTTGTGGCGGTCACGCTGGGTAATTTCGAGGATGGCCAGGATGTTGTCCTCGACCGACAGGCCGCGAAAAATGGAGACTTCCTGGGGCAAATATCCGATGCCCAGCTTGGCGCGACGGTACATGGGCAGGGCGGTAATGTCCCGGCCTTCGATAATTATCTGGCCCGCATCGGCGGGAATGAGACCGGCGATCATATAAAAACTGGTGGTTTTGCCCGACCCGTTCGGACCCAAAAGCGCAATCGCCTCGCCCTGGCGGACGTGCATTGAGAAATCGCGGATGACCGCGCGTCGCCGGTAGCTTTTGCGCAGATGCCGAACTTCGAGGCCGGCGCGCAATTCGGTGACCTGCAATTCGGGAAGGTCCATGGTCACTGATCGTTGCCCGAGTTCAAAACGGTGCGGACGTTTCCCTCGATCGACCCGCTTCCGGTATCAAGATTAACCACCAGATGATCTCCGCTTATGGCGGCAGCGCCCTGGGTGACCAGAACGTTTCCAGTCAGCGATACCACCCCCTGCACCACGTCATAGACAGCCTCGTCGGCCTCGGCGGCCTCGTCCGCACTGACCAGCGTGACCCCGCCTGACGCAAGTAACCGAGTTATTTGCGTTTTGCCGTCCTCACCTTCGCCATATTCGACGATCACGGTTTCAGCCGACAGTCGCATGTCGCCCTGTCCGATCAAGACATTGCCTGCGAACGTCGCGGTGCCGTCGGCCTGGTTCACATCGAGGCTGTCTGCGGTAATCTCGACCGGAAGCGCGGCGTCATAGCCGAACCCGCCAAGGGCTATGCCGGTGCCCTGCGCCAGAGCGGCAAGCGGCAAAGAGAATGCAAAAATCAACGCAAAGGTAAATCGCGACAACGTGCGGCTCCTATTCCTGGGGGTGGTATAGCAGTTTCACCCTTCTGTTGAAAACCAGCCGATAGGCCCGATCGGATTCGGTTCCACGGATCAGCAGCATATTGCCGGCCTCGAGTTTTCCGAAAGGTGTTTCGACCCTGACCGGACCATCGGAAGTAAGTTCGGCAGCATTAAAGTCGGCAAGCACCTGACCGGCCTCCACGTAAAGACCGGTGGTCGACGTAACGCGGACATCGTCGGTCAGTCCGGCGGTCTGCGCATTCATGTCGATCAGCGCGCCGCCCGACATGAGCAGGATCTGCGCACCGCCGGGCAGATCAATGGATCCCGAAATTTCGGTGGCGCGGATAATATTGGCGGCGTCGGGGTCGGGGCGGGCCACGGCAGCGGCCAACGCAATCGCCGCGCCAGCTTCGGTCACGGCGCCAAATCGCGCATTGGTCAGGCGTTGTTCGCGGGCAATTTTCTCGACATCGACTTTGGCGAAAGGAATGCCGGCCTCGGGATCAATGCCGCCGGAAAACAGAAAAAGCGTGGACAGGATCGCAAGCGCCGTCATTGGCAACGCGATCTTGGCGAACAGGACCCACCGCGAATAGGCGTCGGCGGCGGCCACCCGTCAAGCGATCCCGGCGCGAAGGCAGTCGTGGATATGGATCAGACCGGTGGCCTGCGTCTGGCCCTCAGGCACAACAAAAAGGCAGGTCACGCGCGGCTTGTGCAATGACATTTGCGCCATCGCTTTTTCTGCCAAGTGGCCGGGCGCGACAGTGCGCGGATCGGCGGTCATGACGTCACCGGCCCGGCGGCCAAGCAGCCCCTCCATATGCCGCCGCAGATCGCCATCGGTGATGATGCCCGCCAGCGCGCCGCCGGTATCGGTGACCCCGACAACGCCAAAGCCCTTCTGGGTCATCACAATCAGCGCCTCGTCCATCGGCGTGTCGAGGCCGACAAGGGGCAGTTCGTCGCCGGAATGCATCAGGTCGCTGACCTTCGACAGACGCGCGCCCAGCTTGCCGCCGGGGTGGATGTCGCGAAAGTTGTCAGGGGTAAAATGGCGGTGTTTCATCAACGCCACGGCCAAGGCGTCGCCCAGTGCCAGGGTCATGGTCGTCGTCGTTGTCGGCACCACGCCGGTCCCGCAGGCTTCTTTTGCAGGTGGCAGGACAATCGCCACATCCGCCTGCCGCAAAAGCGTCGATCGCGGGTCCGAGGCGACCCCGATCAGCGGAATCTCGAAGCGTCGTGTGTGCGCGATAACGTCGGCCAGTTCGGGTGTTTCCCCCGAATTTGACACTACCACGGCCACGTCTCCTGAGGTCATCATGCCGAGATCGCCATGGCTGGCTTCGGCAGGGTGAACAAATTGCGCCGGGGTTCCGGTTGACGCGAGCGTAGCGGCGATTTTTCGGGCGATGTGCCCTGACTTGCCCATGCCACAGACGATGACCCGGCCCCTGGTCTGCAACAAGAGATCGACCGCGCGGGCAAAGCTTTCGTCCAGTGCATCGGCGAGGGCGGCAAGCGCCTGCGCTTCGATCCGGACGACTTCGCGCCCGTCGGGCAAAAATGTGTTGGTTTGCTGGTCTTTCAAATCTGACCCTCAATGCGCGAATATGTCGTGATCAGGCCACCCCGCCAGGTCAAGTCGGGCGCGGGTCGCAAGAAAGTCGAAACACGCCTGCGCAAGGTCGGTTCGTCCCTCGCGTGCCAACATTTCGTCAAGCGTTGCCTTGAGCGCATGCAAATATGCGACGTCCGAGGCGGCATAGCTCAGCTGGGCCTTGCTCAGCTTCGGCGCGCCCCAGTCGCTGGATTGCTGAGCCTTGGAAAGATCGACCCCCAACAATTCTTGGGTCAGGTTCTTCAGCCCATGCCGGTCGGTGTAAGTGCGGACCAGTTTCGAGGCAATTTTGGTGCAATAGACCGGCGCGGTCATCACGCCAAACGCGCAATAGAGCGCCGCGATGTCAAAGCGGGCGAAGTGAAAGAGTTTCAGGGTCGCGGGATTGCCAAGCATGGCGGTCAGATTGGGTGCCTCTGACTGGCCCGTCGCAATCTGGACAATATGCGCGTCGCCGTCGGCGCCCGACATCTGGACCAGACACAGACGGTCGCGGGCCGGGTTCAGCCCCATGGTTTCCGTGTCGATAGCCACGACCGCGCCCATATCCAGGCCATCGGGCAGATCGTTCTGATAAAGATGGTTTGCCAATGAGAGCCTAATCGTTGCGTCGTGCGCATACGCGCCCGGTCAAGCGCGGGATAAGGCGTTTGCGGGGTGAACTCAACCTTCGGTCACCACGCGGCGGGTTCCGGCGGGCTGCGCCCGGACATTTGGCGCGCAATTATGCCGATATTGCCGTTCTTGCGCCGTCGTCGTCGCGGCGGTCGCGCGCCGTCAGCCAAGCTGCTGTGTCGGCCTCGGAATGGGGTTTGGCGATGCCGAATCCCTGGGCCAGATCGCAGCCAAGTTCGGCCAGGGGGGCAAACTGGGTTGGTGCTTCGACCCCTTCTGCGGTCACGGTCAGGTCCAGATCGTGGGCCAGGCCGACCAGGGCGCGCAGCACTGCCTCGCTGCCCTTGTCGGGAAGGGTACTGACCAGACTGCGGTCAACCTTGACGCCGCGCAGGGGCAGAGACGACAGCGACGACAATGCGGCAAATCCGGTTCCGAAGTCATCCAGATAAGTCGGGAACCCAGCCCAACTCAGCCGCTCCAGCGCATCCTTGGCTGCCCCGAGATCAACTTCGCGCAGTCGCGTCTCGCTAACTTCGACCGCCAGATCGGCGGGCGTCAAGTTCCGACGTTCGACCTCGTGCTTCAGCACCTCGGCGAAACTTTCACTGTCCAGGGAACGCGCCGAGGCATTGATCGCGACGAACGGTATGGTCCAACCCGCAGCGCGCAGGCGCACAAGCGCATCAAGCCCATTGGCCAGAACAACCTGGTCGATCGCATTGTCGAGGCCTGCGTCCCTGGCCAGACCCAGAAACGATTCGGGCATCAACAGGCCGTGGTCAGGGTGATGCCACCGGGCGAGCATTTCGAACCCCGCCACCGATCCGTCGGCGAGGTTCAGCAAAGGTTGGAAAAAAGCCTCGAACGCCTTTTCTTCGACCGCACCGCGCAGGTCCGAAATCAGCGCTTGGCGGCTTTCGAATTCCGTCCGCATCCGCGGCTCGAATGCGCGGATATGCCCGCGATTCGTCTGTTTGACCCGGTGAAGCGCGATTTCGGCGTCGCTGATCACGCGCTCGGCCCCGGTCACCAGTTCCGCCGCCAGGGCGGTACCCAGACTGACCGTCAGACGGTGGCTGCGCTCGCCGACCTCGAATTCGGTGTCAAAGGCCTCAGCAATTGACTGCGCGGTTTGCGCCAGCGGGTCCTCGCCCTCGAACCAGCCTGCCACGACAAATCCGTTTCCATCCGATCGCGCCAAAGCCGCCTGATCGGGGGCGGCCTCGCGCAGACGGTCAGCGGCCTGGCGCAGGATTGCGTCGCCGGTTTCGTGGCCAAAGCTTTCGTTGACGGCGCGAAACTGGTCGAGGTCAGCGCAGATGACGCCAAGGTGCTTGCCGGTCGGTTGCGGGTCGATGCCAAGCTGGGTCAGATGCCGCGACAATTGGGACCGGTTCAAAAGCCCGGTCAGCGCATCGTGACGCATGGCGTGGGCGTATCGCGCCGAAATCTGGCGGGATTCGGCCCGGACCTGGTCCTGTTCTTTCTGGACGACGTCCAGAGCGTCGTTAAGCCGCCGCCGGTGTCTGGCGGCGCGAGAAAGTGCCTTTCGCGCGGGCCAGATGACAAACGCAGTTTCGGCCGTCATGACCAGAACCACCAAGGCGCTCAGAAGCGTCTGCCAAAAAGTCAGGATGCGGGTCTGATTGCGGGCTACCTGGCTGAACGCGGCTGTTGCCGCGGCCGCTTGTCCCTGAAAGGTTGCCGATGCCATGTGGCGAACTTCCCGCAGGGCAGGAAGCGACGTCGCCGTGGGGGTGTCCAGAATATCGTGGGTCAGCGACACAAGGCGTTTGCTTTGGGCCTGAACCGAAACTGCGCCGCTTTCGAAATAGACGTGGGTCGGCCCGGCGTGCCCGTCGGCAAGCTCGGACAGAATGTGGTGGTTCTGGTCAAAGGTGGCGACCGCAAGCGCAAGCTCGGTCTCGACACCCGGCGCTGGCGCGGTCATCAGGGTTCCGGAAAAAAGCGCGATGCGCTGGATCAGCATCTCCTGCGTCCCGCTCAGCGCAATGGCCCGCGCGGTTTCCCGGGTGCGCGCGGCACCCGAGTGCTGAAGCAGGGCAAGCGTCGCGCACAACAGGGCGACCCCGCCCGCAAGCGTCAGATGGATCGTCAATTGCCACCCCGAGTGAGGGCCATCGGGGTCAGGTTTCACCCTGTCCTGTTTCGCAGTGAAAAGACCCATCACGCCTCGCGTCCCAAGTGTTCGCCAACTATTGCAGCGCGGCGGTTAATGAGCGGTTTCAGGCCGGCAAAATGGTGCAAAAGCTGTGGTTGCAGACCCGGGCGCAGGCAATAGACTGCCCCACACGACAAGCCACCAGACCAAGGACAGTGCATGACACCCCGCACCCACATCGCTATTCTTGGGGTTTTCGTGGCTGATACCGCTTATCGCGCCGATCGGGCGCCGCGGATGGGCGAGACTGTTCTGGGCAACAGCTTTGCCCTTGGTCCGGGTGGCAAAGGGTCGAACCAGGCTGTCGCGGCAGCGCGGGCCGGGGCTGAGGTGCATTTCATTTCGAAGATCGGGCGCGACACTTTTGGCGATCTGGCGCTGGCCACCTGGGCCGAGGCCGGGGTTACCCCGGCGGTCGCGCAGATGGGCGACAGCTATACCGGGGCTGCTTATGTGTTCATCGAGGAAAGCTCGGGTGACAACGCCATTATCATCTGCCCCGGCGTCGGGGGGACACTGTCGCCCCACGATGTCGAGGCCCGGTCTGACCTGATCGCGCAGGCCGGTGTCTTCATCACCCAGCTCGAGCAACCGATGGAAGCCGCGATGCGCGGACTGGAGATTGCACGTGCTGGCGGTGCCACCACGATCCTGAACCCCGCCCCGGCTGCGCCGATTTCCCCGGCGATGCTGGCGCTTTGCGACTATGTGACACCCAACCAATCCGAGGCCGAAGCGATCACCGGTTTGCCGGTCGGATCATTGGCCGAGGCTGAACGGGCGGCAGGCGCATTGCTGGGGTCTGGCGTGGGCGCCGCGATCATAACGCTCGGTGCCGATGGCGTGCTTTATCGCGATGCCGATCAGATGTTCCACACCGCCGCCATCGTTGCCGGTGCCGTGGCCGAAACGACAGGTGCTGGCGACGCCTTCAACGGCGGCTTTGCCGCCGCCCTGGTTGCCGGTGCCGACGCGCGTCAGGCGGTGCGTTTCGGTTGTGCGGCGGCGGGAATATCGGTCACCCGACCCGGCACCGCAGCGTCAATGCCCACGCGCGCCGAGATTGAAGACTTGCTTGGCCGCGACGGGTAAGGCCAGCACCTTCGGGGTGCTGCCAGCGATCTTGGGTGTATCCCAAAGAGCACGAACACTGTGACCCCAGCCACGACCTCGATGGTGATGGCAGGACAAAACTCGCGCCAACGGGCCAGCGCCCGGTGCCGCTGGCGCGGGAGGCCGAGGTTATCGCCAGGTTGGTTGATTTCCTGGCCTTCGAGCTGGGCAAGATGCGCCCGCTTGCAGGGGTGGGCTAAGGCGTGGCAATCGCGCCATGCGGCGGTTCGGGTGGACAAGGACGGCCCCGGGACGTAGCGACTGAAACGAACTCAGTCAGGCCGATGATCGAAAGGCGCAAATCATGACATTGACCGGAAATTGGTCTTATCCGACAACCATCCGGTTCGGTGCCGGGCGGATCGCCGAGATCGCCGAGGCCTGCGCTGCGGCGGCGATAACCCGCCCGCTTTTGGTTACCGATCGCGGCCTGAGCGAGATGGCGATCACCACCCGCACCCTTGATCTGGTCGAGGCCGCGGGTCTGGGCCGCGCGATATTCGCGGACGTAGACACCAATCCGACCGATAAAAACGTCGAGGCAGGGCTGAAAGTGTATCGCGAGGGCGGCTTTGACGGGGTCATCGCCTTTGGCGGCGGATCTGGTCTGGACCTGGGCAAGACGCTGGCCTTCATGGTCGGGCAGACGCGCCCGGTCTGGGATTTTGAGGATGTCGGCGACTGGTGGACCCGCGCCGACGCCGACGCGATCCACCCGATTATTGCCGTGCCGACCACGGCGGGCACCGGGTCGGAAGTTGGGCGTGCGGGCGTGATCACCGATACCGAGACGCATGTCAAAAAGATCATTTTCCACCCCCGGATGCTGCCATCGGTGGTGATCTGCGACCCCGAGCTGACCATTGGCATGCCCAAGGCCATCACCGCCGGAACCGGAATGGATGCCTTCGCCCATTGCCTGGAAGCCTATTCCAGCCCGAACTATCACCCGATGAGCCAGGGGATCGCGTTGGAAGGCATGCGCCTGGTCAAAGAGAACCTGCCGCGCGCCTTTGCCGACGGTGCCGACCTTGAGGCCCGCGCCCATATGATGAGCGCCGCCGCCATGGGGGCAACCGCATTTCAGAAAGGCCTGGGGGCAATTCATGCGCTGAGCCACCCCGTTGGCGCGGTTCACAACACCCACCACGGAACCACCAATGCCGTCTTCATGACCGAAGTTCTGCGGTTCAATCGCCCGGCCATTGAGGATCGGATTGATCAGGCTGCGGATTACCTCGGTATCCCGGGCGGGTTCGTGGGTTTTTGTGCCTTTGTGGGTGACCTTAACGCATCGCTTGGCATTCCTGCGACTTTGACCGATCTGGGTGTCCACGACCCGGACATTGGTGCCTTGGCGCGCGCTGCCATCGTTGACCCAACCGCGGGCGGCAACCCGGTCGAGCTGGCGTATGACGACGCGCGCGCGCTTTACGAAGCGGTGATCTAGGGAAATGGAGCGCGCGATTGCGCCGCGCGTGCCGCGCGGCGCGACGGGCGAGGGGCGCTGCCCCTCGCGCTCCCCGGAGTATTTCTGGAAGGGTGATAACACGAGGGTGCGGGTGACGCTGAGCGATTATCGTCCTTACTTGAAAATATCCTTCGTGGACGGGCGTTTTGGGCGGAGGCGCGCAAAATTTGGGATTGTATACACAGAAATATTCTGCAGGCTCATGTGATCCAAGGTCGGGCTTGTTCAGCCCGACGGCATTAATTTGGGTGGAGAAAGTGGTGAGAGACGCTGCGAAAATGCGCAAGGCGGGCCTCTGTTCGAGACTGAAGAAATCGATCCTGACGCTCGAGATGGGTCCGGGTTCGGCCCTTGACGAAGCGCGGCTAAGCGTAGAATTCGGCTTGTCACGCACGCCCTTGCGCGAGGTGTTCAGGCACCTTGCCGGTGAAGGCTATGTCGAGTTGCACGAAAACCGGGGCGCGAGTGTTTCCGCGATGACGCAATCGTCGCTCCGCGATTTCTTTCTGGCGGCACCGATGGTCTATGGCGCAGTCATGCGGCTGGCGGCCCGAAATGCGACGCCCGAACAGCTCGGCGGCCTGAGCGCTGCGCAGGACGCATTCAGCGACGCGCCGCGACGAAGCGCAGGCCGCGGACCGGGCGCTGGCCAACATCAGGTTTCACGAAGTGACCGGCGAAATAGCGGCGAACATCTATTTGCTGCCTTCGTTTAATCGTCTGCTGATCGTGGATACCGGCGCGATGCTGACCGCCGAATCCGTTGCCCTGGCAACCGGCGCGCGGGATATGGGCGCAGAGGCCGAGGGGCCGTGGCTTTCGACCGCTGAATCTGTCGACGGCGGCTTGCGGGGCCGAGAGCGTGCCTGTCGGTGGCGCGGTCAGGGATGGGTTCGTCAAGGCGACGATTGTCGCGCTGCCCGGCGACGACCCTGTTCTGGCGGAAGACCAAGACGAGGCTGTCGATTGAGACGCTTTCTGGCGCGGCGCCTGCCGGTCCATCGTGGCCCGGCGGCATGGAACGCAATTCTGGGACCGCAGTCCGCCCCGGTGGTTTTGAGTGAAGACAAAACTGCCGATTTCGTGGTCGTAGGGGCCGGTTTCGCGGGGCTTTCCGCCGCACGGCGGCTGACGCAACTGCACCCGGGTGCTCGGATCGTGGTGTTAGATGCGGGACGGATTGCCGAGGGTGCCGCAGGCCGTAACTCGGGCTTCATGATCGACCTGCCGCACGATCTGGCATCGTCGAACCCGATGGGCACGACGATGCGCCGGATCGACCACGCGCAGGGCGGCAACCGTGTCATCACACGAACCTGCGCGACGTTCAGGCAAGCGATGCGGGTCAGCGCGGGCGACGTGGCGCGGGCCGCGCGTGTCCATCGGCGCAAGTTCGATGCGCGGTTTCCGGCCCTTGCCGGGACCGAGATGGAATATTCCTGGGCCGGACATCGGTGCCTGAGCCTGAACCGTGTGTCGGTGGTGACCGAAGTGGCACCGGGCGTCTTTTCGGCCTGCGTTCAGAACGGCCTGGGCACCGCACGCGGAACCCTGACCGGCATCGGCACTTCACCGCCCAGGCGCGGCCCAAAAGGCTGGTCCCGCAGCCGTTTGCGCACATCGGGGCGAATGCAGTGATGCGCTGCAGGGAATGGCGCGCGGCGGACGAGTCAAGGCACGCATCTTGTTGTGCCGCGCGTCGCCGCTCCCCAGAGTGTTAGAGACCCGCATAGAGCGGGAACTTTCGGCACATCCCGGCGACCTCGGCTTTGACCTTGGCCTCGACGCCGGCGTTGCCTTGGTCGCCGTCCGCCGCCAACCCGTCGACCACCTCGACGATCCAGTTGGCGATCTGGCGAAACTCGGGCTGCCCGAAGCCGCGCGTGGTGCCGGCCGGGGTGCCGATGCGTATACCGCTGGTGACAAAGGGTTTTTCGGGGTCGAAAGGCACGCCGTTCTTGTTGGTGGTGATATGGGCGCGACCGAGCGCGGCCTCGGTCGCCTTGCCGGTCACGCCTTTGGGGCGCAGGTCGGCAAGCATCAAGTGATTATCGGTGCCGCCCGAAACCACGTCGATGCCGCCTTTCATCAGCTGGTCCGCCGTTGCGCGCGCATTGGCCACGACGCGGGCGGCGTAGTCCTTGAACGACGGATCCAGCGCCTCGCCGAAGGCCACCGCCTTGGCGGCGATCACATGCATCAGCGGCCCGCCCTGGAGGCCCGGAAACACCGCCGAGTTGATCTTTTTCGCCATCGCTTCGTCGTTGGTCAGGATCATCCCGCCGCGCGGGCCGCGCAGGGACTTGTGGGTCGTGGTGGTCACCACATGCGCGTGCGGCAGGGGCGAGGGGTGCTGACCGCCCGCGACCAGCCCGGCGATATGCGCCATGTCGACCATCAGCCAGGCGCCGATCTCGTCAGCGATGGCGCGAAACGCGGCCCAGTCCCAGGTGCGGGAATAAGCGGTGCCGCCGGCCAGAATCAGCTTGGGGCGGTGTTCCAGGGCCGAGTCGCGCACCGCGGTCATGTCCAAAAGCTGGTCTTGCTGGCGCACCCCGTAGCTGACCACGTTGAACCACTTGCCCGACATGTTGACCGGCGAGCCGTGGGTCAGGTGCCCGCCCGAATTCAGATCGAGCCCCATGAACGTATCGCCGGGCTGCAACAGCGCCAGAAACACCGCCTGGTTCATCTGGCTGCCCGAATTCGGCTGCACATTGGCAAATTCGCAGTTGAACAGCGCCTTGGCCCGGTCGATCGCCAGGGTCTCGGCGATATCAACGTACTGGCATCCACCATAATACCGCCGTCCGGGGTAGCCTTCGGCGTATTTGTTGGTCATGACCGACCCCTGGGCCTCCATCACTGCCCGGCTCACGATGTTTTCCGACGCGATCAGTTCAATCTCGTCGCGCTGGCGGCCCAGTTCGCTGGTAATCGCCGCGAATACGTCAGCGTCGCGGTCGGCAAGCGTCGCAGCGAAAAATCCTGCATCCGTCATAACTTTTGCTCCTTTGATGCGGTCAGCCGGTCCAGCCCAGACCGGCGGAAATTGCGTTCATGGTTTGTAAAAGCGGTATTGGCACGCGGTTTCCGTCAGCGCCCGACCGGCTTTCATACAAAAGCGCGATCTGCAACCGGTTTATCCGGTCCAGATCAGCGCGAATTCGGGTGAAACGGGCCTGGAGCCGTGGAAACCGCGAAGCAATTTCACGGGTTTCGGTCAGCCACAAAATACCCTCGCGCGCGCGTTCATGCTCGGAAGCTATCAAGCCAAAAATCGCGTCTCGGTCGCCGGCATCGGGCACCAGCGCCGCGTATTCGCGCGCGATTTCCATGTCCGACTGCGACAACGACTTTTCCGCCTCGTCGATGATCAGGCGAAAGAGCTTGGACGCCATGAACATGCGCCGCAGAACCTCGTCGCCGCGCGCGCCGCGAAACCGGCGGAAGTTGTCGATGGCGCTGCCGATGCCGTACCAGCCGGTGATCAGATGCCGGTTCTGCGACCAGGCAAAGACCCAAGGAATAGCGCGAAGGTCGTTGAGCGTTGCGGCGCCAAAACGGCGCGCCGGGCGCGAGCCGATGCGCAGATTGGCCAGTTCCTCGACCGGGCTGGCGGACTGGAAATAGCTGATAAAGCCGGGCGCGTTCAACAGCGTGGAATACGTCGTCTGGCTGAGACCCGAGAGCGCTTCGAGCGCGTCCTCAAACTCGGGCTCGGCAATTCTGCCGCGGGTGTCGGACGAATGCAAAAGGGCGCTCGAGGCCAAAAGCTCGAGATGTGCGGCGGCAGTACCCCGGTTGGCGTAGTTGGCCGAGACCACCTCGCCCTGTTCAGTGATCCGCAGGCGTCCGTCGATGGTGCCCGCAGGCTGTGCGGCGATGGCACGACCGGTGGGCGCGCCGCCCCGGCTGACCGACCCGCCGCGGCCATGAAAGAACGCAGGTTTCAACCCATGTTCGGCCAGTGCGCGCATGATTCGGCGCTGGGCGCGGTAAAGTTCCCAGGTCGAGGCGAAATACCCGCCGTCCTTGTTGCTGTCTGAATAGCCCAGCATGATCTCAAGGTCAGTGCCTTGGGCCTTGAGGCTGCGACGCGCCAGCGGTACGCCAAGAAGCTGGTTCAAAATAGCGGGCGCGGCGCGAAGATCTTTGATGGTCTCGAAAAGCGGGACAACCTTTATATCCAGCGTCTCGGCGCCGAAGCCTGCGTAACGCGCCAGCAAGAACACACCCAGAATGTCGTCGGCTGAGCGGGTCATCGAAAGGATGAACGGCCCGAGCGCCTGACGGTCGGGCCCGACGCGCGCGCGGTTCATGAGGTGCAACAGCGCTACAAGTTCGGCGCCCTGCTCGCCCAGCTCTCGGGGATCGACCGGGGCCAGATCTGGTGCGCCAAGCTCGCGGCGCAATCGGTCGGCCCATCCGGCGCTGCCGTATTCGGGCACGTCGCCGCCCGCAAGGCCCCAGACCTCGGCAATCGTGTCGGTGGTCACGGTCGAGTTCTGGCGAATATCCAGCGTCACGGTTCGAAAGCCAAAGACCGAAGCCTGCCACCTGATGGGCCGAACATAGCGGCGCGCCAGAACCTCTGCCCCGATGGACACCAGAGCGTTGTCGATGGCTTCAAGGTCGTCGGTAAAGTCGCTGAGGTGGGAATAACTTTGTGCGCGCAGTTTTTCCAGGACCGCCGACAGGGCCTGACGAAACAGCTCGTTCGGGTTGCGTGGCGCAACGTCCGAACTTTCGATGATCGCGCAAAGCCGTGCGCGGTGCGTGTCGGCCAGCGGTTCGATCCGGTCGCTGATGCTCAGGCGCGCGGCGGCACGGGTCAACCGGTCGTCGTAAAGCGCCAGAGCCGTTTCGTGACCTGCCTGCAATGCCCGCGCCGTGCGGTCGGCGGTGACATTGGGATTGCCGTCGCGGTCGCCGCCAATCCAACTGTGAAAATGGATGCAGGGTGTGACCTGCGGGGCCTCGCCAAACGTCTCGACAGCGGCGCGTTCGAATTGGTCAAAGACCTGGGGCACCGCGTCAAAGATGCTGTCGCGGAAAAACTGCAAGCCCCATTGAATCTCGTCCTCGAGGCTGGGTCGTTCGAGGCGCAGTTCGCCGGTCATCCACAAGAGATCAATCTCGCCTTCGATGTCCGACAGAATTCCGGCCCGTTCGCGTGGGGTCCAGCGTTGGGTCTCGAGGGCCACAAGATGGCGATAGATGCGCCGGTGAATCTCCAGAACCGTGACGCGCTTGGCCTCGGTCGGGTGCGCGGTCAGCGTCGGACCGACCGACAGGCGGTCGGCAATCTTGGCAAAACCGGGCGCGTCAAGCCCGATCACCGCCATTGCGTCGGCGAATGTGCCGGGAACAGCCTGCGCACCGTCGCGGGTCTCGGTCAGGCGCCGGTCACGGACCTCGGCGTTTTCGCCAGCAATGCGCGACAGCTGGAACCAGATGGTCAGCGCCTGAAGATAGGGGGTCGCATGGCGGCCTACCGGGATCGCCGACGGGTCGGTATCAGCGGCCCATTCGGCGACATGCGGCGCGCGTTTGGCCAGAATGTTGCGCCACAGCGCGCGAAGCTCGTCGCGCAGGCCAGCGGCGTAGTCCCGGTCGCTGCCCTGCCAATCGGGCGCGTGATCCGGCACCGCCGGTGCCATCAGACGATGCGGTCTCGGGGTTCGTGGCCCGAAAAGAAGGCGTCGAGGTTGTCCAGAACCCGGAACCCCATGGCTTCGCGGGTCTCAAGCGTGGCGCTGCCCAGATGCGGAAACAGCACCGCGTTTTCGCATTCCAAAAGCCGCGGGTTCAGATCAGGCTCGCCTTCGAATACATCCAGTCCGGCACCGCGAATACTGCCAGATTGAAGCGCGTCAACCAGCGCATCTGCATCGACGACTTCGCCGCGGGCGGTGTTGATCAGATAGGCCTCGCGTTTCATCCGGCCGAGTCGGTCCGCATTGATCAGGTGATAGTTTTCGTCACCGCCGGGGCAGTGCAGGGTCACGAAATCGGACTTTTCGAGCAGCTCTTCGATAGTATCGACCTGAACGGCATCCGTCTCGGCCAGAACCTCGGGTTTGACCGGGTAATAATCCTGGGCGATGACGTTCATGTCAAATCCGAACCGGGCTTTGCGGGCCATTTTCTGGCCAATGCGGCCAAAACCGACAATGCCGATGGTCTTGCCGGTGATTTTGGTGCCGATCATATGGGTCGGACGCCATCCCGTCCATTTGCCGCCGCGTACTTCGCGTTCGCCCTCGCCTGCGCGCCGGGCTGCCATCAAGAGAAGCGTCATAGCGGTGTCGGCGGTGCAGTCGCTCAGAACCTCGGGCGTGTTGGTCACGGCAAGACGGGCCGCTTTGGCAGCGTCGATGTCGATGTGCGAAAAGCCGACGCCGTAGTTGCCCAGAATTTTTGCGCGCGGCGAGGCCACGTCCAGCACCTCGGCGCCCAGCTTGTCGGTGACCGTCGGGCAAACGGCGTCATAGTCGCGCAACGCGGCCCGAAATTCGGCAGCACTCAGCGGCGTGTCGGACCTATTCAGCGTCACGTCGTAGTTTTCTGCCAACCGTTCTTCAACGGCCCCTGGCCAGCGGCGCGATACCAGAACGCGAGGTTTTGCCATGGTGCGGGCTCCCTATTGCATAACGCGCGCGATGGTTTCGCCGATCACCGCCGGGTTTTCCGCGACCGTTACGCCCGCAGACGTGAGGATCTCGACCTTTTCCGACGCGCTTTCGCCGAAAGCCGAGATAATCGCACCGGCGTGGCCCATTGTGCGCCCCCTGGGGGCTGTCAGACCGGCGACGTAAGCGACGACCGGCTTGGTCATGTGTTCTTGGATAAAGGCGGCTGCTTCGGCTTCCTGCGGGCCAC
This sequence comes from Brevirhabdus sp., assembly GCA_047518005.1. Lineage (GTDB taxonomy): Bacteria > Pseudomonadota > Alphaproteobacteria > Rhodobacterales > Rhodobacteraceae > JAKZRT01. The sequence goes on along the minus strand of JAKZRT010000177.1, from coordinate 4,142 downwards.
CGATTTCACCGATCAGGGCAATGATATGGGTCTCGTCGTCTTCCTCGAAACGCTGAAGGATGTCTTTGAACGACGATCCGTTGATCGGGTCGCCGCCAATGCCGACACTGGTCGACACGCCGATACCGCGATCCTTCAGTTGTGCAGCTGCCTCGTAGCCCAACGTGCCCGACCGACCGACGATGCCGACGTTGCCCTGCAGATAGATGTGCCCCGGCATGATTCCCAACAGTGCCTTGCCCGGACTGATCGTGCCGGCGCAATTCGGGCCGGTCAGCACCATACGGCGGTCTTTGGGATAGCGGTACATATACCGTTTTACGCGGATCATGTCCTGCGCCGGGATACCGTCGGTGATGCAGACGCAATATCTGATGCCCGCGTCGGCGGCCTCCATGATGCTGTCGGCCGCGAAGGGCGGCGGCACAAACACCAGACTGGCCTCGGCGCCGGTCTCGGATACAGCGTCTTTGACGGTGTCGAAAACAGGCACGCCCTCGACGCTTTCGCCGCCTTTACCGGGGACAACGCCGCCAACGAGGTTGGTGCCATAATTCACCATATCCTTGGTGTGATACCGGGCCATGCGGCCGGTGATGCCCTGGACGATTACTTTGGTGTCGCGGTCAAGAAGAATGCTCATGTCGATGCCCTTACATTGGTGCCCTGGGCTACGTCGCTTTGCCAGGCGCTGACGGTGCGTTCGGCGGCTTCGCTCAGCGTCGATGCGCGGATGATCGGCAGACCGGACTGGGCGAGTATCTTTTGGCCCTCCTCAACGTTGGTGCCGGCAAGACGCACGATCACCGGCACATCGACCTGGACCTCTTGCAGCGCCTGAACCACGCCTTCGGCGACCCAGTCACAGCGGTTGATGCCAGCGAAAATGTTGACCAGCACCGCTTGGACATTGCTGTCCGACAAGACCAGCCGAAACGCCTTGGCCACGCGCTCGGGCGTGGCCCCGCCGCCGATGTCGAGAAAGTTCGCCGGTTCGCCGCCGGCCAGTTTGATCGTATCCATCGTCGCCATCGCCAGCCCGGCACCGTTCACGATGCATCCAATGTTGCCTTCCAGGCCGACATAGGAAAGGCCGCGGTCGGCGGCGCGCGATTCGCGCGGGTCCTCCTGAGACTTGTCGCGCAGCTCGGATATTTGCGGGTGCCGAAAGAGGGCGTTATCGTCAAATGTCATCTTGGCGTCGAGCGCCAGAATGCGGTTGTCGCCGGTGACCACCAGCGGATTGATCTCGACCATGGTCGCGTCAAGGTCGCGGAAGGCCCGGTAACAGCCTTTCAACGTGCGCACCATCTGCTGGATCAACGCCGGTTCAAGCCCCAGCGCGAAAGCTATCTCGCGCGCCTGGAAATCGCGCAGCCCTGCTGCGGGCTCAATTGTCGACCGAACGATGCTGTCGGGGCGGTCAGACGAGATTTCTTCAATCTCCATCCCGCCCTCGGACGAGGCGACGATCATGATCCGCTGGCTCGAGCGATCGAGGACAAACCCAAGGTAAATTTCGCGATCGATAGGAACGGCCGCCTCGACATAGACGCGATAAATCCCCTTGCCTTCGGGCCCGGTCTGGTGCGTGACCAGCTTTTTGCCGAACATATCCTCGCAGGCGGCCTGAATCTCGTGCTCGGATTCGCACATCCTCACACCGCCCGCCTTGCCCCGGCCCCCGGCATGAACCTGGGCCTTGACGATCCACCGCTCGCCGCCCAGTTCGCGGGCGCGATACGCCGCCTGTTCGGGGCTGTAGGCCAGCGCACCGGGGGGAATTTCAATGCCGAAGTTAGAAAGGACTTCCTTGGCCTGATATTCGTGAATGTCCATGTCCGCGCCTCACGCCGCGATTGAGCGGCCATAGTATCGGGCCATCAGATCGCTGATTTCATCGAGGTCGATACCCGCCTGCATTTCGTTCATCGCCGCCCCAAACCGCAGCACGATGTCGGTGATCGCGGTTTGGGAAAGCTGGTTCAAAATGCCGATCCGCACCTGAACCGGCTCTGACAGCGTCGGCCAGATGGCGAAGTTTTGCGCGCGACAGGATTGCACCAGTTCCATCTCGCGACCGGCCAGCGATCCTGGGAGGTTTAGCACCACCAGGCTGGTCATGTTCGATGTCACGCTGCATCCCATCGCGCTGACCGCATCGCGCAATGCCCGTTCGTGGAAGGAATAGTCGCGGGCGCGCTGGGCCAAACCATGCTGCAAGGTAATTCTGAGGGCTTCGTGGAACGCCGCCACGGCATAACCCGAATGGGTGCGGTGGTAGGCCGGTTTCTCGACGTCGGCGCCATCAATGACGCCCCAATGGCGGGCTTCGAGGATCGGGTGGTGGACGTAGGAATGACAGCCGTTGGCGCGAACATGGTCGATGTAACGGTCGGTAAGACTGACCGGTGCATAGGTCAGCGGCAGGCACTGAACGCCCTTTTGCGGGCACGAGGCCCAGCCGACAACGCCCGGAAAATCGTCAATGGAAAAATCCTGGATTCCAAGCGACGACACCGCATCGATCAGGCCCATAGCGCCGTGGGTTTCGCAGGCGTCCGAGAATGCCTTGGCGTCGTTGATCCGTCCCGACCCGGTTTCCCAATGCGCCATGAAGGCCCAATTGGGTTTGTGTTCAGACAGCGCCGATTCGACGGTTTCGCCGGTGACCGACTGGCCGTGCGGAACTTCGATGACAGTGACGCCCGCCGGTTGCGGGCTCATCGGGTTGGCGGTCAGATCCGCGCGGGTTGCGGCCTTCATGCGGATGGTCAACGCGTCGATGCCGCTGAACGTGCCGTTGGTGAAGACAACCACGCTGTCGCCGGGAAGAATCGCGCCCAACAGGCAATCGAGCCCGCTGAAACCGGTGCCGCCGACGCCGTAGGTGTGAACGTTTTTGGTCCCCCAAAGATCGCGCAGCATGTGCTTGCATTCGATCATGCCGCGCAGCACATCGGCCTGCATGTGATCGGCCACGCCGCTGCCCGCGAAACTTGCCAAAACGCGGGCGTCGGTTTTGCCGGGGCCGGGACCGGCGGCGAGGGTTTCGGGAATTTCCAGCTTGGGAAAAATAATCGGGTCGCTCATAACTTCGTCCGCTCCCTCGTTGGCCGCACCGAGCCGGTTGATTTGTTTCCGGTTCAGGATTGTTCGCACTTGCGCGCGCTCGCAACGGCCATTACTCCTGCCTTTGGGTATCTTTATGGGTGGGTAAAAACCTACCCGTATGGATTAAATACCGTGGTATACCGAAGAATCTCCCACCTGTATGGGTGGGGTACCGGAATAAAGGGCGCAAAATCAGATGTCTGGCGAAAATCAGGGGCGGATCGACATAATGCTGGCCGACAGCAATCCTCTGGTTCTGACGGCCATGTCGGAAATATTCGACCGTGACCCCCGATTCTCTTTGGTGGCAACGACGGCATCGGCCGAAGGGTTCCTGGGCACGGTCATGCGGGTGCCGGTGCAGGTTGGAGTGATCGACTGGAACTTGCCGGCCCTGGGCGGTGCCAAGTTGATCGAAGTGCTGCGCGATCAGGCGGCAGCGCCAAAATTGGTGGTCTACGGCGACGACGCAGGAGATCTGCCGCGGCTTGTAATGACCGCGGGTGCGGCCGGATTCGCGCCGCGGTCCGGCGCGGTCGGCGGACTTTTGTCGACCTGCGTCGATGTGGCGGCGGGCAAGATGGTGTTTCCGTTTCTCGATGTCCGAAAACTGCAAAATGATCCGATCCATCAGCTGTCGCGCAAGGAACGCGTGATTCTCGAGGCGCTGTCAAAGGGGCTGACCAATCGCGAGCTCAGCAAAGAGCTGGGAATTTCGACCAACACGGTTAAATTTCATCTCTCGAACATGTATGAAAAACTGTCGGTCCGAAACCGCGCCCAGGCGATTGCGTTTTACTATTCGCAGCGGCTGTCGAGCGCGCAAATTTCCATCGGCCCTACTACGCAATGATCGGTCGTGAGACAATGGGACGCGCGCAATTTTATTTCTGTCGAGAACATTCTGAGTTGACCGGTTTATGTACCATATGAGTTGACCGCTTCTGTTGCGGTTTCTGGCCCTGTGGGGAAGTGGTCGGTCGCGGAGCGGCTGTCCACTTGTCCACAGGGCGCCGGTCGGTCGCGTC
>JAKZRT010000176.1:0-7907 GCA_047518005.1 Brevirhabdus sp. | reverse complement strand
GTCGGATCGGGTTCAACGGCTGGTGCTGGAACCGGGTGACTTGCAAATATTCAAGGGCCGTTATGCGCTCCACCGGGTCACTCCGGTGCGCGGGGCGACCAAGCGCTATGTCGGCATCTTCTCGTTCGTGGAAACCGAAGGTATGTGCGGCGGCGTCGAACGCACCCGCCAGCTTTATGGCCGCGTCCTGCCGCGCCACCACGAACGTGCCGGCCTGCGATCAGACGCCTTGCGCGACTGAGCGCACGTTCAAAGCAGCCCCCGGCCTTTCAACAGCGCCTCAGGCCCGGGCATTGAACCGCGAAACTTGGTGTAAAGCGCATCCGCCTCGTCCGATCCGCCCGCTGACAGGAGACATTTCTCCAGCTTCTCGGCCATCTCGGCATCAAACGCCCCGCCTGCCTCTTCAAAAGCGGAAAAGGCATCGGCGTCCATCATTTCCGACCACATATAGCTGTAATAGCCGCTGGAATATCCATCGCCTGCGAAAACATGGGCGAAATGCGGCGTGGCATGGCGCATGGTTATCGCGGGTGGCATCTCGATCGCATCGAGCACGTCGCGCTGAAGCGCCATCGGATCGGTTGGAGCCTCACCTTCGTGAAACGCCAGATCGACCAGCGCCGAGGCGACAAACTCGACCGTCTGAAACCCCATGTCATAGGTCCGTGCATCCAAAAGACGCGCCATCAGGTCGGCGGGCATCGGCGCGCCGGTCTTTGCATGGCGCGTGTGTTTGGCCAGCACTTCAGGTTCCTCCAGCCAATGTTCGAAAAGCTGACTGGGCAGTTCGACGAAATCGCGCGCCACCGACGTTCCGGAAATGCTGTCATAGGTCACGTCGCTCAGCATCTGGTGCAGGGCGTGGCCAAATTCGTGAAAAAGCGTTCGCGCATCGTCGTAACTCAAAAGCGCCGGCTCGCCGGTCGGCGGCTTGGCAAAATTACAGACGTTATGCACCAGCGGCCGCACCTCGCCGCCCAGTTTGCGCTGCGACCGCCAGGCCGAACACCAGGCCCCTGACCGCTTGCCCGAGCGGGCGAAATAATCGGCGACAAAGACCGCCATGTGATTGCCGTCACGCGTCACCTCCCAAGCACGCACGTCGGCGTGGTAAAGCCCGCCATCAAGCGGGGTGAATTCCAGCCTGAATAGCCGGGTCGCGCAGTCGAAAGCCGCCTCGATCATGCGCTCGAGCTGAAAGTAGGGTTTGAGTTCTTCCTCGCTCAGTTCGTGCTCGGCGGCGCGGCGTTTTTCGGAATAGTAACGCCAGTCCCAGGGTGCCAGATCGCCGTTGACGCCGTCCTCGTGCAACATCGCCTCGAGACCCTTGGCATCGGCAAGCGCCGCCGCGCGCGCCGGGGTCCAGACCCGCATCAGAAGGTCGCGCACCGCAGCGGGTGTTTTGGCCATTTCGGTTTCCAGTTTGTAGTCGGCGAAACTGGCGTAGCCCAACAGCGCCGCGCGTTCATGGCGCAGGTTCAGAATTTCGGCGGTGATGGCGCGATTGTCGGTCTCGCCGCCACCCGCACCGCGCGAAGTCCAGGCGACAAATGCCTTTTCACGCAAGTCGCGGCGCGGCGAGAATTGCAAGAACGGCACGATCAGCGACCGCGAGGTGGTGATGACCGCCGCCTCGGCGCCTTTCTCGGACCCCGCCGCGCGCGCCGCATCGACGACAAAACCTGGCAGCCCGTCAAGGTCACACTCGTCCAGCGCCATGAACCAGTCGCGCTCGTCGGCCAGAAGGTTTTGGGTAAACGCGGTGCCCAAGACCGCCAACCGGGCTTTGATTGTCTTCAATCTTTCGGCTCGCTTGCCTTCCAGTTGCGCACCGGAACGCACGAAATCCCGGCGATGGAGCATTAGCACGCGGGCCTGTTCGGCGGTCAGGTCGAGGTCGTCGCGGTTCTGCCAAAGCTGGTCGATCCGCGCGAAAAGTTCTGCGTTCATCGAGACTTCTGACTGGAAGGCCGATAATTTGGGCGCAAAGTCGCGCTGCAACGCCTGGCGCGCCGGATTGCTGTCGGTGCCGGCCAGCGCGTAAAACGTGCCCAGTACCTTTTCAAGATCGCCACCCATAAGTTCCAGCGCGTCGATGGTATTGGCAAAGCTTGGGTGCGCCGGATTTTCGGTAATCGCTGCAAGCTCGTGGCGCGCGCTATTCAGCGCAGAATCAAGCGCAGGCGCAAAGTCTTCGTCCCTGACATCTGCAAACGGCGGCAGGCCGAAGGGGGTGTCCCAGGACGCAAGCAGGGGGTTGGTCATTCGGCATCTCCGGCAGGGGAAGCCTTGAGGTAGTGCGCCCTCGGTCGAAGGTCCAGCGCCCGCGGGAAATTATTGCGCCGCGCATCGCCGCGGCGCAGCTTTCGGCTATGATACCTCGCCGCAGACCGGGCAATCTTGGCGCTGCGCGACTGCAATCGTTCGGCTTTCGCCAAAAAGCGCGTCATAGATCACAAGACGACCCCGCAGGCCTTCGCCTGCCTGGGCAATTTCCTTGACCGCCTCGACGGCCATCATCGACCCGATGACACCGGGCAGTGGCCCCAGAACACCGGCTTCGGCGCACGACGGGGCCAGTCCGTTGGCGGGGGCTCTTGGAAAGACGCAGGCGTAACAGGGGGCGCCGCGGGCGGGGTCGAAAGTGCTGATCTGCCCTTCCCACTGGCTGATTGCGCCGCTGATCAGGGGCAAGCCGGCGGCCACCGCGGCGCGGTTGACCAAATAGCGGGTGTCGAAATTGTCGGTTCCGTCGATGATCAGATCGAACTCTGCAAAAAGATCGGCGGCGATGTCTTCGGTCAGCCGACGGTGGTAGGGGCGCACGGTGACAAAGGGGTTCTGGGCCTGCATCGCCGCCTGCGCCGAAAAGACCTTGGGCTTGCCGATGTCGGCGTCGGCATGGATCACCTGGCGTTGCAGGTTTGAATTATCAACGACATCGTCGTCGATCACCCCGATGGTGCCAACTCCGCCAGCGGCCAGATAGCTAAGAACCGGGCTGCCCAGCCCGCCCGCGCCGATGACCAGAACCCGCGCCTTTTTCAGGCGCTGCTGCCCGGCCCCGCCAATTTCGCGCAGAACGATATGGCGCGCGTTGCGGTCCAATTCGGCCCCGCCCGGACGATCGGCGGCTGCGCCGTCCGTCGCCGGGGCGGCACGGGCGCGCAGCACCGTCAGCCAGGCCCGATAGACCCAGACCAGTACCGCCAGCCAGCCAAGGATCAGCCAGGGGGTGGCCGAACCGCCGGTGGCTTCGCGCAGTGCCGCCCCGTCGGGCAAAAGCACATGCAGCGCCAGAACCGCGAGGTAAAGCAGGCCAAGACCGGCAAGGCGCAACTGCACAGGGGTTTTGGTCAGCCAGCCGACGCCCCAAATGGCGGCACCTGCAATCAACACGGCGCCCAAAGCTCAGCCCACTCCGGTCGAGCCGAAACCGTCCGACCCCCGGTCCGTGGTGTCCAGCGCGTCGGTCAGGGAAAACTCGGCCTGCACCACTGGTGCCACGACCAATTGTGCGATGCGGTCGCCGTGGGCGATTGTGACCGGCGCGGATCCGAAATTTATCGCGATTACCCCCAAGGGTCCGCGATAATCGCTGTCGATGGTGCCCGGTGAATTGGCTACGCTCAGCCCCTGCTTCAGCGCCAGACCCGATCGCGGGCGGATCTGGATCTCAAACCCCGGCGGGATCGCGGCGTGCAGGCCAGTCGGGACCAGCGCCCGGCCACCCGGCTCGATCGTCATGCCATGCACGCGCATCGACGTGCCGAGATTGGCCCGAACATCGGCCCCCGCCGCGCCGGGTGTCGCATAGCTGGGCAAGGGGACAGCCGGGTCAGCCTCGGCGGTGCGGGTCAGGGCAATTTCGGGTGTCATGCCAGGGTATCGGCAATACGCGCGGCCAGCTTGCGGGCAACTTCGTCCTTGCCCATGCGCGGCCAGTCCTCGGCCCCGTCGGCGGTGATCAGGGTCACTGCGTTTTCTGTGCCACCCATGATGCCGGTGGTGGGTGAAACATCGTTGGCGACGATCCAGTCACAGCCCTTGCGCGCCCGTTTGGCAGTGGCGTTTTTGGTGACGTCCTCGGTCTCGGCGGCAAAGCCCACAACCAGCCTGGGGCGACCTTTTGACATCTGCGCGACCGTCGCCAGAATGTCGGGGTTTTCGCGAAACGAAAGCGCGAACAGGCCGGATTGGTTTTTTTTCAACTTTTCGCCGCTTTCGTTCTCGACCGCCCAGTCCGCGACGGCGGCGGCGAAGACGGCGGCATCGGCGGGCAGCGCGGCCTCGACCGCAGTCATCATCTGCGCCGCGGTTTCAACCCGGATTGCCTTGACGCCGAGGGGTGGCGGGATGATCGCCGGGCCGGTGACAAAACTGACTTGCGCACCCAGCCCTGACAGCGCCGCCGCAATCTCTGCGCCCTGCCGGCCCGAGGATCGGTTGGCGATAAAGCGCACCGGATCAATCGGTTCGTGCGTCGGACCCGAGGTGACGATGATATGCCGCCCCCTAAGCGGGCCGTCAGCCAGAGCGGCGGCGGTGGCATCAACAATAGCAGGAACCTCGGCCATGCGGCCCGGCCCGTACTCGCCGCAGGCCATCGCACCGTCAACCGGGCCGACCACCAGAATGCCATCGTCGCGCAGTCGCTGAAGATTGCGCTGCATGGCCGCATGTTCCCACATGCGCACATTCATTGCCGGCGCGATCAGCACCCGCTTGTCGGTGGCCATCAGCAGGGTCGATGCAAGATCATTGGCGTGCCCGCCCGCCATTTTCGCCATCAGATCGGCGGTTGCCGGGGCCACCACCACCAGGTCAGCGGCGCGCGAAAGCTCGATATGGCCCATCTCGGCCTCGTCGGTCAGATCGAATAGGTCGCGATAGACTTTTTCGGCGGCCAAAGCCGAGGCGCTGAGCGGGGTCACAAATTCTTCACCAGCGCGGGTCAGCACCGGGGTCACGCCGCCACCGGCGTCGCGCAAGCGCCGGATCAGCTCCAGCGATTTGAAGGCCGCGATTCCGCCGCCGATAATCAGAAGTATGCGCTTGCCCGCCAGCATGTTCGACCCCTCAGGCGTTCTGTAACGGTCTAAAACTAAAGGCGGGGCGGAAGAAACTCAACCAACGCCGAGAATCGAGGCCGCTGACGACCGACCGACGGGATTGATTTTCGGTCGGTTCCGGTGCCATCAGAGGGCAACAAGGCGAGAGGTCCGCGTGATGGGCAAGCTGACACTGGTGCTGGGCGGTGCGGGCTCGGGGAAATCTGAGTTCGCCGAGACGCTGGTTCTGCGCGCGGGCGGCACGTCGATCTATGTGGCAACGGCCGAGGCCCAAGATGACGAGATGCGCGCCAAGATTGCCACCCATCAGGCCCGCCGCCAGGGTGCGGGTTGGGTGACCCGCGCGGCACCGCGCGATCTTGGCGCGGCGCTTGGCGACCTTCCCGAAGGCGCAAACGTTTTGATCGACTGCGCGACGATGTGGCTGAGCAATCGCATGCTGGCAGGCGAAGACGGTTTTGAATTGGCAGGCGCGCTGGTTGAGATACTGGCTGCCTGCCCCGCGCCGGTCGTCTTTGTGTCGAACGAAGTCGGTCTTGGCGGCGTGGCCGCGACCGCCATGGCGCGCCAGTTTGCAGCCGCCCAGGGGCGCTTGAACCGGGTATTGGCGGCCGAGGCAGGCGTTGTGGTGCAGGTGGTGGCGGGTCTTCCGCAGGTGCTGAAAGGCCAGTTACCTTGAAACGCATCTGGTGGCTTCGCCACGGTCCGACCCATGCCAAGGGAATGATCGGCTGGACCGATGCGCCGGCTGAGTTGAGCGACACCGGCAAGATCGACCGACTGGCCAACATTCTGCCCGATGTCCCGGTGGTATCGTCTGACCTTGTTCGCGCCGTTGCCACCGCCGATGCCGTCTCGGGCCCGCGCCGGCGGCTGAAAAACGCCCCCGGTCTGCGCGAGTTCAATTTTGGGGCCTGGGAGGGTCGCCGCACCGCCGACATCGAGGCCGAAAGCCCCGACCAGGTCCACGCCTTCTGGGATGGGGCAGGCGATGTCCGCCCGCCGCACGGCGAAAGCTGGAATGACCTCTCGGCGCGGGTCAGCGCTACGGCTGACCGGCTGCTGGACGAGGCAGGTGGCGAACTCATTGCCGTGGCGCACATGGGGGCGATATTGACGCAGCTTCAGCGCGCGCTGGCGCTCAGCCCGTTTCAGACCATGCGCCACCGGATCGACAATCTGTCGGTTACCCGCCTGACGTTCGACGGCGTCTGGCGGGCCGAGTTGATCAATCACTGCCCGTGATGAGTGTGATCACAAGCTTTGGGTGTCGCGGGATGCCCCGGTCAGATATGACCGCCCCATGACTTATCATCTGGCCATCGGCGACCGCGCCTATTCCAGCTGGTCCTTGCGGGCGTGGCTTTTGTTCGACCGCTTCGGGATTGAGTGCAGGATCACGCTGTTGGATTTTGCGCAAGGCAGTGTGCCGGCACAGCTGACCAATTTCACGCCAGCCCGCACCGTCCCCGCCCTGCGCCTGCCCGAAGGCGGCGTGATCGCCGAAAGCCTGGCGATCGCCGAGGAATTGGCCAGCCGCCACCCCGATCTGGGCCTTTGGCCCGCAGAGCCCTCGGCGCGGGCCAGCGCACGGGCGCTGGCCGCAGAAATGCACAGCGGATTTGCCGCATTGCGCGCGGAATGCCCGATGAACCTGCGCACCGGTTACCGGGGCTTTCAACCCTCCGAGACGGTTGGGGCCGATGAGCGCCGCATCGAAGATCTCTGGTCGCACGCGCGACCAGCCCACTGTCAAAAAGGACCCTGGCTTTGCGGCGATTACTCGATTGCAGACGCCTTTTTTGCGCCGGTTGCCGCACGAATTGCGGGATATGCGTTGCAAGTTGGCCCCGAGGCGCAGGCCTATGTTGCCGCGCATCTGGCCGATCCATCGTTTCGGCGCTGGCGGGCGATGGGGCTGGCACGCGGCGCGGTTCTGCCCCGGTACGCCAAGGACAATCACACTGCGGCATGGCCCGGCCCCGCGCCCCTGCCGGCGCGCGCCACAGGGACAGGCACGCCCGAAAACGACCTCTGCCCCTATTCCGGCAAGCCGGCCGCGCATTTGCTGGAGCTCGGCGACCGCACCTTCGGATTTTGCAACGCCTTCTGCCGGGACAAAACAGTGGCCGACCCCGAGGCCTGGAGTGCGTTCATGGAAATTTTCGGCAGGGAGTGACATACGCACAGCTTGCGGACATGATTGGCGAGAAAGAAGTCAATATTCGCAATAAGTTGTCGCGGGGGAAATTTGGTGCAGCATTTCTTCTGCAATGTCTAAGCGCGGTTGGATCATCGCAGTTGCATTTGGACTAGCGTTTGTCGCAGCAATCACCGCAGGCGTGTGGGCGATTAGCAGCCTAAATCAGTATTACGCCGACCAGCGCCAAGACATAGCCAACCGCTACAACGAAGAGCCACATCGTGGCGTCGAGGCTTGCCGTGAAGCGATTGGGGTTTTCGCCGCGCTTGAGTGCCTTATTGATGCCAAGGCCGCCAATCAAGCAGAAAATACCGCCCAAAAGGACTTGGAAGCGCAACAGCACATGTCCATGTGGGCGCTTGGTGTTTTGGTCGCTTCCACCCTGACGCTCTTGGTAACGGCCCTTGGTGTTATTCTCATATTTCTGACCCTTAGGGCCACCGCCGCTGGTGTCGCTGTCATGAGAAACGAGCAAAGAGCGTGGATGGCGGGTAGTGCCCCCGGACGTGGTGTAATTCCGACGTTAGCGCGGGCTGAGTGGAGCCTCGCGCGTAGCTCAGGCGAAGTCCGCGCGGGTTGCTGGGCGGCCATGGACGTTCTCCGGTAGGGTTTGGGTTGCAACCTGACCT
>JAKZRT010000175.1:0-6093 GCA_047518005.1 Brevirhabdus sp. | reverse complement strand
TCGATACGGGTCATCGCGTTCCCTTTTGCCGTCGCTCCGATGTGCCGGATCGGCGCTTTGGGGTCAATGGTCAGATGCCTCCGGCTTGTCGACGTTGACCATCCATGAGACGCCAAAGCGATCGGTGCAGATGCCGAAGGCTTTGGCCCAGAACGTCTCGGCAAACTCCATTGTGACCTCACCGCCTGCGGACAGCTTTTCAAACGCAATTTGGGCGTCCTCGACCGTGTCGAAGCCAAGTGACATTGAAAATCCGCCGTGCGACACACGTTGCCCCGGGAAGCTGTCGGATGCCATGACAACCTGCCCGCCCACAGATATTCGCCCGTGCAAGATGCGAACTTCAGCGCCCGGCGGAAGGTCCCCGCCGGGCATGTCCGAAAATCGGCTGAGCATCAGAATTTCGCCACCCAACGCCTGGGCATAGAAGTTCAACGCCTCTTCGCAGGTGCCGTCGAATGTAAGATATGTATGAATTTCCATTTTGCCCTCTGGTCGGTATGGTAACTGGTTGCTTGCCTTGCGCCAATGGACCCCCTAAGGGAAGCGCGGATCAGAATGGGGTAGCCGGGAATGGGTTTTCGAATGGGTATCGTCGGGCTGCCGAATGTCGGCAAGTCCACGCTTTTTAACGCACTGACCCAAACCGCCGCGGCGCAGGCGGCGAATTTCCCATTTTGCACAATCGAACCCAACATAGGCGAGGTCGCGGTTCCCGATTCGCGGCTCGGCAAACTGGCCAAGATAGCCGCCTCAAAACTGGTCACTCCAACCCGGATGACATTCGTTGATATCGCCGGTCTGGTGAAGGGTGCGTCCAAGGGCGAAGGCCTTGGCAACCAATTTCTTGCCACTATTCGCGAGGTCGATGCGATCGCCCATGTTTTGCGGTGTTTTGAGGACGGCGACGTAACCCACGTCGCAGGCCGTGTTGACCCGCTGGCAGATGCGGAAACCATCGAGACAGAACTTATGCTGGCCGATCTTGACTCTGCCGTGAAACGGCTGGCAGGGCTCAGCCGCAAGGTGCGCGGCGGCGACAAAGAGGCGCTGCAGCAGGAACGCCTCCTGAAAATGGCTCTGGTGGCCCTGGAAGACGGACGCCCGGCGCGCAGCGTTGATGTGGCGTCCGAAGATGCCAAGGCTTGGAAGATGCTGCAGCTCTTGACCGCCAAACCGGTGCTTTACGTGTGCAATGTAGACGAGGCTGACGCGGCGACGGGCAATGCACTGACGCAAAGGACCGAAGCCCAGGCCCGGCACGAAGGTGCCGCTGCGGTCGTCATCTCAGCGCGCATCGAAGAGGAAATTGCGCAGCTTGAGACCGACGAGGCGACACTGTTTCTGGAAGAAATGGGTCTTGCAGAGGCGGGTCTCGACCGGTTGATCAGGGCCGGGTACGGGCTTTTGAACTTGCAAACATATTTCACTGTTGGCCCCAAAGAAGCCCGGGCATGGACGATCCGCGCCGGCACGTTGGCCCCCAGGGCTGCGGGCGCGATTCACGGCGACTTTGAGCGGGGATTCATTCGGGTCGAGACTATTGCGTATGACGACTTTGTTGCTCTGGGCGGCGAGAACGCCGCCAAAGACGCTGGAAAGATGCGCGTCGAAGGCAAAGCGTATCAGGTTAAGGAAGGTGACGTTTTGCATTTTTTGTTCAACACATGATCGGTGCGGGGCCGGACACCTGACTGCTGGGCCAGAAAACGTCGAGACCGGGTAACATTGACTGAACTGCACGGTTGGCATTTGCAGCAAAATTGACCAATAAACCTTGCGGAATTCCGCCGTTCAGGGTGGTTAAGGACCAGCCTTCAAGGCACCCGCTGCCCAAAAATTGCCACTTTGATTGCCTAACAATACCCCGAGAAATTGCGTGAAATGCGCGCAAATGGCACTGGAGAGAGCGATGTCTCGCATTCTTAAATTATTGAAGTTGAACGGTAAATTTGGCAAAGATGAGAACGGTTCAGCCACAATTGAATCGGTTTTGTGGATGCCGATATTTATCTTGATATTCAGCCTGATCGCCGACGCGAGCCTGCTTTTCCACGCGCAGGCCAATCTGACACGGATCGTTCAAGACGCCAATCGCAATTATTCGATCGGGCGGCTGGATACGAATGCCGAAACCGAGGCCTATGTTTTGGCGCGGCTTGGCAACGCTGCGGGCGACCCTGATACGACGATCGACACGACTGTCAGCCTTGGCGTCATCACCACTAGGGTTTCGGTGCCAGCCTACAACTTCGTCGCTACAGGATTTTTCACCTCGCTGATGTCCATCGACCTTTCGGTAACTGCACAACACCTGATGGAGAGCTAAAAATGCCTAGGCTGCCAGAGAATCTCAGGCAATTTTCGGGGGAAGAAGAGGGCGGTATGACCGCCCTTGGGCTTTATGTGACGGTCGCAATGTTGGTCCTTGGTGGGCTGGCGGTGGACGTGACGAGCCTGATCGCGGCAAGAACCCAGCTGCAGGTCGCGGCTGACTTTGCCGCGCACGCCGCGCTTTACACCCGCGAATTGAACAACGAAACGGACGCGAAGGCCAAGGCGATCGAACTGACCGAAGCAAGCTTCCCGACGCTGGCCTTTGGCGATTTGCTGTCGGACGACAGCATCCAGTTTGGCACCTATAATGCCGACACTCAGACGTTTACGATGGATTCAGCATCAAAAGAGGCTGTCTATGTCGAGACCGCGCGGCTTTCGGCCCAGGCCAACCCGGTCACCAGCTTTCTGATGCAGTTTGCCGGTTACGCCGAATGGGATGTCATCACGCCCTCGGTTTTCGAGGTCTACCGACCGTGGTGCCTGCGTGACGGATGGGTCGGTGAAGGCATCGTTGACGCGCAGTCCAATAACACGTTCACGTCCGGATTCTGCGTTCATTCGAATACCCATGTTGAATTCAACAGCAATGGGTCGTTCGAGCCAGGCGTGACGGTTTCCATGCCCGACATGGCCAATATCGTTCTACCGACAAGCGGTTTTCAATCAAATATCGGGCTCGAGGACGCGCTGACAGATTCGTACATCAACCTGCGCATCCTCAATCAGTTGCCGGTGATCCAGGCGGGGCTTTATGATCCGGATTCCGAGCATTTCCGCAGCTATATCACCAACGTGACGCCGATTGTCCTAAACGGCTCAAAATTTTCCACGGCAGATTTCACGCCGGGCCGCATTCACACTTTGGCTTGCGCGGGAAACAAGACCATTACAATTGATGCCACGACGACGCTCAGCGAGGTCGTGTTTGACACAAGCTGCGCGGTCAAGTTTTCCAACAACTCGTCGCTGGAAGATGTTGTGGTTTTCACGACTAATGCGGGCGATAAATCGCTGAATTCACCGCAAGGCCTGCGTCTTGGCGCCGTGGATCAATGCGACCCCGCCGGGTCAGTGCAGCTGATCACTTTCGGCGGTTTCGATGTAGCGGCGGCCCTGGAAATATATTCAAGCCAGGTCATCGCGCGAGGCCCAATCAGTTTCACCGCTCAGGCGGACGGCATTTATGGTGGTTCGTTTATCAGCGGTGAGTACATCGACGGCACGTCAAACACTGACATGGGCGCCTGCCCGAACGACGCGGGCGAGGTTTTCCAGGTTGATCTGTTCCGCATGGCGGGCTGACCCGCCCAATATCCCGCGAAACAAGGGCGCGTCCGCCGGACGCGCCCTTTTTCGACCAAGCCATTTTACCTCTGATTGTCGTCGAAGCATCTAGAGTTTATCGCGAATTTTAGGAAGATGCCGCACAGTTAACTGTTGCAGCCACATTCCAGCCGAAAATTTTTTGAATTGTTGCGACATAGCGCGAGACGACAAGGCGCTAATTGGTTTGCTGTGGAGTGATGTAATGACCCAGTCTAACGTGTTGGTCAAAAGTTTCGGTGGGTCGGAAGATGGTGGGATAACGCCGCTCAGTCTTTATCTATGCGTTGGAATGTTCGTCATGGGCGGGCTTGCGGTCGACGTCAGCAATCTGGTGGCGACCCGGACCCAGCTTCAGATCTCTGCAGATTTCGCCGCCCATGCAGCGCTCTATACGCGCGAGCACACTTCGGCGTCCGAAGCCAAGTCCAAAGCCCTTGAGCTTGTGCAATTCAGTTTCCCGACCAGAAGTTTCGGCGAAACGCTTGACGATGACGACATTGTTTTCGGCTCGTATGATTCTGAAAGCCAAACGTTCACAGCTGATTCCGGCTCGACCGAGGCTGTCTATGTCCGGACCAACCGCATGGACGCATCGGGCAACGCGGTTTCAAGCTTCCTGTTGCAATTCGCCGGATTTCCGGAATGGGACGTGATTACGCCATCGGTCTTTGAAACCTACAGGCCCGGATGTCTGCGCGACGGGTGGGTGGCAGAAGGTGTTGTGGACAGCCAGTCGAACAACACATTCTCAGACGGGTTCTGCATCCATTCAAACGCGCATGTCGAAGTCAACAACAACAATGTGTTTTACTCGGGCGTTACGATCACGATGCCGGATCTGGGTGACTTGGTGATGCCCGGCAGCGGCTTCACGCAAAATTCGGGACTTGAGGAAGCGCTGAGCGAGGAATTCATTAACCTGCGCATCCTCAACCAATTGCCCTATATTCTCGATGGGTTGTACGACACATCATCCGAGCACTTCCGCGACTATGTCAACAGCACCAATGTGGTGACGCTTTCGGGCAGCAGTTTCGATACCACGGATTTCATCAAGGGACGCATCCACGAAATTGACTGCGGCTCGCTGGGCGGGTCTGGCGGCAATGGCAATGGCAATGGCAATGGTAATGGCAACGGCGGGTCGGGCAGTACGACCAAGATAACCATCGATGCCTCGTCCAATACGCTGTCCGAAGTCGTCGTTGTAACCGACTGCGAAATCAAGTTTTCAAATAATTCGGTCCTGGAAGATGTCGTGGTCTTTACGACTAACACCGACGACAAGTCGATCACCTCGTCGCAGGGCCTTGTCCTGGGGCGCAACGACAATTGCGACCCCAACGGCGGCGTTCAGATCGTGACCTACGGTGGCTTCGAAGTGGCGGCGAATCTTGAGATTTATTCCAGCCAGGTCATCGCGCGCGGGCCGATCCAGTTTGCCGCGCAAGGCAACGGCGTCGAAGGCGGTTCTTTCATCTCGGGTGAGACAATTGACGGGACATCAAACACCGGCATGAGCGCCTGTCCAACGGGTATGGAAGAAGTGTTCGAGGTCGATCTGTTCCGCATGGCTGGCTAGTACTCTCACATTTCGGAAACGAAGGGCGCGCCCGACCGGCGCGCCCGAAATTCATTGGAAACGTCAAATTTTCGACAAAATTGTATGAAAGTTATCAAGATATATTCTCGGTCACGTCGACCGATTTGGCTTTAGTGAGTGGAGAAATACCATGGCCCATATCCAGGAACCGTTTGGGGCGTTTTCAAAAAGCGAAGATGGTGGCATGACCGTGTTGGGTCTTTATGTCTCGGTCGCGATGTTCATTCTTGGTGGCCTGGCCGTCGATGTATCAAGCCTGATCGCATCGCGCACCCAGCTTCAGGTCGCGGCTGATATGGCAGCCCACGCAGCGCTTTACTCGCGCGAGAAAAATACCGCTGATGTTGCCCGGGCCGACGCACTTGACCTGGTTCAAACCAGCTTTCCGAACGGCGGATTTGGCGAATTGCTGAAAACCGCCAATATCCAGTTTGGCACCTATGACCGCGCCACTCAGACCTTCACCGTCGACAACACCTCGAAAGAGGCGGTCTATGTTCAAACCGAACGCTTGACGGCCAACAACAACGCGGTCACCAGCTTACTGATGCAGTTTGCCGGATATTCGGAATGGGATGTCATCACCCCGTCGGTTTTCGAAGTATTTCGCCCATTTTGCCTGCGTGACGGTTGGATCGCCGAAGGCGTTGTCGACAGCCAGGCCAACAATACTTTCGAAAGCGGGTTTTGTCTGCATTCAAACACCGTGATGTCGGTAACACGCGATATGTCCGGTTTATGTACCAGATGATCTGTCCGGTTTTAGAACGCCTCCAAGCCATGGAGGGAGGCGATGCGTCGGACGGAGCAGGTACAGGGACTGA
>JAKZRT010000174.1:0-6788 GCA_047518005.1 Brevirhabdus sp. | reverse complement strand
TAGCGAAAAAAAACATCAATTTTTCAGCCTTCAGTTAACGCTCTGTTCACAGGTTTTTTACATGCTCTTATATGCGTTGGTCGAAAGATTATCTTTCGAACATGGCGCGGGCCTGGAACACCCGCGCCGAACTTCACTGTCCCTCGTTCCACGACTGGCGCCCGGCCTTATGGTTCGGGCGCTTTTTATTGCCTGGGCTGCGTGCTATGGGGCGGGTATGGCGGAATATTCGGATGACTTCTTGCGGGACATATTGCAGCGAACCCAAGTGGTCGCGGCGGTCGGCGTTTCGGCGAACCCGATCCGTCCCAGCTATTTCGTCGCGCGCTATCTGTCGCGGAACGGCTACCGGGTGATCCCGGTCAACCCGGCGCTGGCAGGCCAGGCGCTTTTTGGCGAGACGGGATACGCCGAGATCAGTGATATTCCCCACAGCGTGCCGGTCGATATGGTCGATATTTTTCGAAGGCCCGAGGCGGTCCCCGGGATCGTCGATGCGGCAATCGCGTCGTTGCCGTCGCTGCGGACGGTCTGGATGCAGATCGGCGTCCGCCACGCCGATGCCGCAGCGCGGGCGCGGGCTGCGGGGCTTGATGTGATCGAGGATCGGTGTCCCAAGATCGAACGGCAGCGGCTTTACGGCGAATTGCGCAAGGCCGGGTTCAACACCGGCATCATTTCGTCGAGGCTGTGAGGGGGTGCGCCGCGCCGGCGCGCGTCGCGAAAGGCGGGGAGGGGCGCGGCCCCTCCCCGCACCCCTCCCCGAAGTATTTCTGAAACGATGAAACCGAGCAGACCAAGCGCTTGAGCGGCGCCACTTCAGGGGGCCCAGGTCAGGAAATTTGAGATCAGACGCAAACCGGCAGCCTGGCTTTTTTCGGGATGGAACTGCGTGCCCACGAGATTGTCGCGCCCGACCACCGCGGCGATCGGACCGCCATAGTCGCAATGGGCAAGGCAGTGGCCCGGATCGTCCACGCGGTACTGGTAGGAATGCACAAAATAGGCGTGATCACCCGAGGTCAGCCCGGCCAGCACCGGATGCGGCTGGTCGATGACAAGATCATTCCAGCCCATATGCGGCACTTTCAGCAATGGATCATCGGGGGTGATGAGCGCAACCTCGCCCGCAATCCAGCCGAACCCGGCGGCGTCGCGGTTTTCGCGGCCCCAGGTCGCCAAAAGCTGCATGCCCACGCAGATGCCCAGAAACGGGCGCCCACGGGTTATGATCGCTTCGGTGATCGCTTCCTCCAGCCCGTCCATGCCCGCCAGGGTTTCGCGGCAATGCGCGAATGCACCGTCGCCGGGCAGCACCAGCCGATCGGCGCGCGCCACGTCCTGCGCCCGCGAACTGACCAGAACCTCGCCACCGCCGGCCTCGGCCGCCATCCGCTGAAACGCCTTTTCGGCCGAATGCAGGTTGCCGACACCGTAATCGATCACGACCGTCAGCATCGCCTCAGAGCGCGCCTTTGGTCGAGGGCAGCGCGCCACCGCCGCGCGGGTCAGGTTCGACCGCGTCGCGCAGGGCGCGCGCGACGGCCTTGAACGCCGCCTCGGCAATGTGGTGGCTGTTGATACCGTGCAACGCGTCGACATGCAGCGTGATGCCGCCATGCGTGGCGAAAGCCTGGAAAAACTCGCGCACCAGCTCGGTGTCAAAGCCGCCGATTTTGGCGGTCGGCAGCGCGACGCCCCAGACCAGAAACGGACGCCCCGAGAGGTCGAGCGCCACGCGGACCTGCGCGTCATCCATCGCCATGTTGCACGCGCCAAACCGCCGGATGCCGCGCTTGTCACCAAGCGCCGCGGTCAGGGCCTGACCAAGCGCGATGCCGGTGTCCTCGACCGTGTGGTGGTCGTCAATATGGGTGTCGCCGGTGGCACGAACCGTCAGGTCGATCAGCGAATGCCGCGCCAATTGGTCGAGCATGTGATCAAAGAACCCCACGCCGGTCGCGGTGTCGCAAGCCCCGGTGCCGTCGAGGTCGATCTCGACCGAGATATCGGTCTCGGCCGTCTTGCGGGTTATTTTGGCCTTGCGCATCGGCTGGCTCCTGCATGGTCGCCGCGCCTTATAGGCCCCGCGGCATGGCAATCCAAGCATTGCAGCCTTTGGGCGATTGATTATTCGCCGACGCGCGGCCATTCTGCCGATGAATGACCCCCATAAGGAACCCCGCGCCCATGTCAATTTGTGTCTTTGTTCAGCTGCGCTGCCGCCCGGGCACAACTTACGACGTGGCCGAGGCGGTGATCTTGCGCGAACTTCATTCGGAACTTTATTCGACCAGTGGCGAATATGACCTGCTGCTGAAACTCTATGTGCCCGATGGCGAGGACGTTGGAAAGTTTATCAACGACCGGCTATTGGACATCGACGGGATCGAGCGGTCAATGACAACCCTGACGTTCAAGGCGTTCTGAGCCCGCCCGCCCTTCGCCTGCACGCAACCAGACCCGACGGAGCCGCCGATGGCCCATACCCGACTTCGCAAGTTCAACACGGCCGACACCTACCCCGAACAGAACCTGGACAACGATTTGTGTCAGGCGGTGGTGACGCGGGGCGGGCGCATTGTCTGGCTGCGCGGTCAGGTCGGGCAGAACCTCGAGGATGCCACCAGCGTTGCGGGCCACGATCCGGTCGCGCAGACCCACAAGGCCATGCAGAACATCAAGGCGTTGATCGAAGAGGCCGGGGGTACGATGGGTGATCTGGTCAAGATCGTGGTCTATATCACCGATGTCCGGTACCGCGAGGCGGTTTACCGGACCATGGGCGAATACCTCAAGGGCGTGCATCCGGTGTCGACCGGGCTGATCGTGTCCGGTCTGGCGCGGCCCGAATGGTTCGTCGAGATCGACGCCACCGCCGTCATTCCGGACTAAGCGGCCATGACGTTTTCTCTGGTCGCCCGCTGCGCCGAGACCGGAATGTTTGGCGTGGCAATCTCGTCATCGTCGCCCGCGGTGGCGGCGCGGTGTTCTTACGCCCGGGCCGGTGTCGGCGCGGTGGCCACGCAGAACGTGACAGACCCCGGTCTTGGGCCGCTGGCGCTGGATCTGATGGCAGGCGGGAGCGGCGCGGCCGAGGCGATCGCCGAGGTCAAAAGACGCGAGGAATTTATTGAGTACCGCCAGGTGCTGGCGGTTGACCGCACCGGGGCAACGGCAATCCATTCAGGCCCCAATTCGCTGGGCCTGTGGACCGAGGCCCAGGCGGAAAACGTGGCCTCGGGCGGCAACCTCTTGGCCAGTCTTGATGTGCCCCAGGCGATCATCGACGGCTTTCTGGGGACGTCGGGCCACATCGGTGACCGGCTGATCGCGGCCCTGCGGGCCGGTCTGGCGGCGGGCGGCGAAGCGGGGCCGGTGCATTCGGCGGGCATGATGATTGTCGATCGCGTCGCCTGGCCGGTCGCCGACTTGCGCTGCGACTGGACGCAAGATTGCCCGATCGAGAACATCGCCACCGCCTGGGACGTCTACAAGCCCCAGATGGACGATTACCTCAAACGCGCGCTCGACCCCCGCGCAGCCCCGTCCTACGGCGTGCCGGGTGATGAATAGAGGGGGCATTACTAACTGACACCGCGATACGCCCGAACGTCTGTCCGGAATGTTGGAGCGGGTGAAGTGCGCCGCACGCTTGTTTCGTGATGCTCCTCGCTGTTCCACAATAGACACTTATCTTTTGTCTCACGATATTTTCTTGTACCAGGGTGATTCAAACCGCACCGCTCCATCCCATATAATGGGGTGGAATATGGGGTGGAACAAATGAGAGCTCTCCATAGGCTATCTGCAGTCGAGCTTAAGAGCGCACCGCCCGGTAAACACGCCGACGGTGGTGGCCTGTGGCTGTATAAAAAAGGAACGACTGGCGGTTCTTGGTTTTTGCGAGTGACGGTCCATGGCCGCCGCCGCGAAATGGGTCTGGGACCAATATCGGAGGTGTCTCTGAAAGAGGCGCGAGAGGACGCTCGAAAGGCCCGTACCTTGGCCCGCCAAGGCAAAGACCCGATCAAAAAGCGAGAACGCAAAACTCGCCAATCAGCCCGCGAAGCAAACACGCTTGAGCAAGTTGTTCACGACGCGTTTGAAAGTCCAAAATCTTCTCTGAAAGGCGATGGCAAACCCGGTCAGTGGATCAATCCTTTGGTGAACCACGTAATTCCGAAACTGGGGAAGATCCCTGTCGCTGAGATTGATCAGAACGATATTCGCCACACCTTTGCGCCGATATGGCACGCGAAACCGGCAGTTGCGAAAAAGGCGATGGATCGGCTGGGCATCTGCCTGCGCCACGCGGCTGCGCTTGGCCTCGACGTTGACCTACAGGCTGTCGCCAAAGCGAAAGCTTTGCTGGGGCGGTCTCGGCATGTGGTTTGACATGTGCCGGCGATGGCTTGGGGGGATGTACCTGGGTTTTACGCGTCCTTTGTGCAGGCACCCCAACCAGTTTGGCTTTGCGCTTTCTGATCCTAACTGCCGCCCGATCGGGCGAGGTCAGAAACTTAACGTTGGACGAAGTACATAACGATCTCTGGGTCATTCCAGCGGAGAGGATGAAAGCCGGAAAAGAACATCGTGTGCCGTTGTCATCAGCCGCCCAGTTAGTTCCACAAGAAGCGAAACGGTTTGAACGCCAAAGCCATGTCTTCGTTGGCAACCGTGGAAAACCGATTTCGGACATGACACTCAGTGCTGTGCTGAAGCGTCGGGGGCTTGAGGCGCGCCCACACGGTTTTCGCACCAGTTTCAGAACATGGTGTGCAGAGGCGACAGAAACTCCCCGTGAGGTTGCCGAGACGGCCCTTTCGCACATATCCGGTGGTGCCGTTGAATTAGCGTACCGGCGGACAGATTATCTGGATCAAAGGCGGGAATCAATGGAACGCTGGGCGGGTCACGTGACTGGCGAGTCAAGCAAAGTTGTGAGGATGGTTGGTAGTCCCGACCCAGTTATCGAACGAGGTAACGCCGCATTTTGATTGATCTCTAACCGTAATTCTCACCACTAACAGTATGATTTTTAACATTTATCTTTCAGCGTGAAGGAATATTTTGTAACAATCCTCACTATGCCGTGAACGTTCCAGCACCCAAACAGCCAAGTAATTGAAGATAACCGTGTTTGTTTTTCCTTATTATTGTAACAATAATTTGGACCCTTGTCATCAATAACCCCTCGTGGTTTTTGGTACCCCAATAAGCACTGGAGGTCCAAAATGACCACAAAATATCTCTCATTCAAAAAGTTGCGGGCCAAGTTATCCGGTCGGGGCCGTACAACTATTTATCGCGACGTTGAAGAAGGCCGACTATCAAAACCATTTAAATTGGGTGGCACGCTATTTTGGCGAGATAGCGAAGTTGATGACCGCATTGCTGAGCTGTCAAGTGGCGTGGAAGAATCAAAATGACCAATCATCACAATGCCCAGCTCGATCAGGAGTGTGCGAATTTCAGATCCAGCGCTCCAATTCTGACTAAGCTATTTGTTCTTTGTAGTGCTTCCGAGAACGAATGGACGAGCAATCCGACATTGAGGCCGAAGAAGCGGCCATTCAGGATGTTGTGGCGCAGAAATTCACCGTCACATATGCCGAGTCGATGCGCTTCGACCACAGCGTGGGCCGGTGGTATGAGTTTGACCGAGATCATTGGCGGCGAGATGAAACGCAGCGGGCCATCGCATATAGCCGCGCCCTATCGCGGACGGCAAGACAAAGCGCGAGCAAACGCGGGCAGCAAGTGGCCGGTACAGCCGCGTTCGCTGCTGGCGTCGAAAAGCTTGCACGTTCTGACCCTATCCACGCTGTAACAAGCGACTGCTGGGATGCAGATCCAATGCTCTTGGGCTGCCGCCGAGAAACAATTGACCTGCAAACCGGCGAGGCCCGTCAGCCCGACCCCGGCGACGGAATAACTAAACTGACTGCGGTTTCTCCGATGAAAGTCGATTGCCCGCTCTGGTTGACCTTTTTGCGCGAAGCCACGGGCGATGATGCGAGCCTGATACACTTCTTGCAACAACGGTGCGGATATTGCCTCACAGGCATCACCAAAGAGCATGCGCTCCTGTTCGTCTACGGCACCGGTGGCAACGGCAAATCTGTTTTCCTGAATACCGTCGGCAGCATCTTAGGCGGATACGCGCAGACCGCAGCCATGGACACGTTCGCTAAAACAACAGGTGACCGGCACCCGACCGACATGGCGATGCTGCACGGCGCGCGGCTGGTGACGGTATCCAAGACTGAGGAAGGTCGCCATTGGGCCGAAACGCGCATCAAGGCGCTCACCGGCGGCGACCCGGTTTCCGCACGGTTCATGCGGCAGGATTTCTTCACCTACCGACCCCAGTTCAAGCTGACAATTGTGGGCAATCACATGCCCATTTTGCACAATGTTGACGAGGCCGCGCGGCGCCGATTCAACGTCGTGCCTTTCACTCGGCAACCATCCAACCCGGACCCTGACCTTGAGGAGCGCCTCAAAGCCGAATGGCCCGCAATCCTGACCTGGATGATCCCAAGGATGCCTCGACTGGCAGGAGAACGGTCTTACGCGGCCCCAGAGAGTCACAGATGCTACGGCGGCCTACTTCAGCGACCAAGATCTCATCGGGCAATGGCTGGACGTTGTTGCACGAACACAGGTAGTTCTGGTAATCGGGTGCTCCACCTCTGATCTGGACACTTGAATGCCGCATAAATTCAACGCTGCTCGTCGCCACAAGTTTCCGAAGAAACGATATCGGGTGACAAATTGGGCGG
>JAKZRT010000173.1:0-2942 GCA_047518005.1 Brevirhabdus sp. | reverse complement strand
AGAAAACTGAGGCACAGATCGGTGTGCGGGCTCTTAACAGAATGACCGAACTTGGCTGTGCCAGGTTTGAGTCAGTTGGCTGACCATTTTCACGGGTAAGGGTACTCCGCGCTTGTCCGGTGATTGATGCAACACGGCCGTCCAGATGCAGGCGGGGCTGAGCGACGCGCAGATCCACGCCAACATCAAACTGGCGATCTCGGGCGGTCAGAACGAGCCGCGCGATGCGATTGCGGGCACGGCCTGGGCGCTGTTGAGCCATCCGGGCGAGCTGGCCAAGGTCATAACAGGCAGGTTGAATTTCGCGCGAGCGTTCGAAGAATACGCCCGCTGGATGTCACTCATAGGCATGTCGCCGCGCGAAGTGGCGCGCGATTACGACCTGAACGGGGTGACCCTGCGCCCCGGCACGCGCGTGTTTTTGATGTTCGGTTCGGCCAATCGCGATAAGGCGCATTTCTCGAACCCTGACGCCTTTGACCTGAGCCAAGACATCAGCGCCGCCATCCCGTTTGGCGCGGGCCCGCATTTCTGCGCCGGAGCCTGGGCCGCGCGGGTGCTGATCGGTGACGTAGCGCTGCCGATGCTGTTTGACCGGCTTCCCGGTCTGGCGCTCGACGCAACAAAACCCGCCGAAATCGGCGGCTGGGCGTTTCGCGGGCCGCTGCATGTCCACGTGACCTGGCGCGGCTGACCAACCGATGTCACCACGCGCACCGTATCACCTGGAACAGTGATTTGCCGCGCTGGGCTTTGATAGTCCCGAACTTTTCCCGCATTGCCCTCCGCCAGCCCCGCCGCAAGTGCGTTCGGTGCCTTTATTGCGCCGTACTGCACGTCGACTGCCTAGGCGTTGGGCACGCTGACAGCGACCCCAGACTGCAGGCCCAGCCAGTTCGAGGCCTGCACCAAGGCGGCGTTCTGCACCGTCGTTTCGCCGCTGCCGGCAAAGGTCCCGGTGCGCAGGTCGATGACCAGTGGCTGGTTGGAAAAGACCATCGAATGACCGGGCTTAACCAGGTTGACCGTCACTAGGCTGGCCCGCGTCTCGGCCAGCGATTGCGCGAGGAACCCGGCGATATTTGCGGGCGCGGTGGTGCCCGATTGCGCGGCTGTGATGCACGACACCGGAATGTTGTGTGCAAGGCGGGCGAAGGTCAGATGCGACAGCATCCTCGACCAGAGACCGGGGAACATCCAGCAGCCCCTGCCATTGTCGGTGCAGCCGCCGGTGTCCAGCATCTGGGCCAGCGTCTCGGGCACCTCGCCTATGCCAAGATCGGCCAAAAGCCGCAGGGCAGCGTCATAAATGGCCCTGATCTCGCGCTCACGCAGCGGCCGGTGCTGCCCGCCCGCCGCGTGGTGCCGCGCAAAGCGCGGCGCAATATGTTGAAACCAAGCCCCGGCGTCAGGCCGCTTGCGTCCCGCAGGCCGCCGCATAGGCGCCCTCGAATATCATCGTCCAGCCCTGGCCATAGCCGCCGCGCGAAGGTTCGGCCATTTCGCCGATGGCCTCGAAATCGCTTTGGGTCAGATCCACCTGAGTGCCGTCGTCGGTGGCGGTGAACCGAACCTCCAGCAGCGTCTGCCCGCTGTCCTCATATCCTGGTGCGGGTATGTGGAACCGAAGCGCCATGAAGCTGTTGGGGTCATAGGTCTCGACGTGCCCCCACGAGGTTTCCGCGCCCTCGGCCCCGATCTCGGTGATCTCGCCACCCGGGCGCGGGTCAACTCGAATGTCGGTGGCGGGCGTGCCCTGCATGGCGGAATAAGTGAATTTGCCGAGCGGCCACCAGGTGCCCATGCCGACCAGAAAGGTGTCGAAGGCCAGTTTTTGATCGCAGGGCACGGTAATCGATTTTTCAATGGGCGGGATCATGATAGCTCCTATCGTTGCTTGTTTTGTGTCGTGATTTCAGCGGCATAAGCCAACAGCGCCTGGTCCCAGACGCGGTCGAGATAACGCCGCAGGTCGGCCAACCCGTCGGCATGTGCGGAATAAATCCGGTGGCTTCCCTTCGGCGTGGCAAAGACCAGATCGGCGTTTTCCAGCACCTTGAGATGTTGGGACACCGCCGGTCGGCTGACGGGGCGCGTGTTTGCCAGATCGGTGACGCTTTGCGGCCTTTGGCGCAACTCATCGAATATGCCGCGCCGGGTCTGGTCCGCGAGTGCAGAAAAGATCAGGGAAAGGCGCTTGCTCGCGTAAGTCATCGCTTACGTGTAAGTGAAGACTTACGCGCTGTCAAGCGAAAAGGGTGACCGATGCGATGCGTCTTGAAAAGGGGTTCCAGCGTTGGAAATCCGATCTGCTGAACCAAGTTGATCCGCTCAAAGCGGGTTTCGATCGGTGCGTCGACATGTCGGAGGATTTTATCGGCCGATGGGGCGCGCGGCCCGGACCCTGAAAAAGCGCCTGGTCACGCTGGAGATTGGCTGCCGCCATGCCCCTGCCCAGGGCGGGGCTTCGGTCACAAGAGACGGTCGCGTAGTCGGGTCGGTCACCCCGGGCGACTGGGGGCACTTGGTGGGCAGGAACCTGGCTTTCGCCAATCTCGATGCCGATCAGCCGGGCGATGACGTGGCCTGACCGTCGATATTCCCGGCGCGCCGCTCGACGCCCGCCAGACCCTTCGCTGCTTCTATGATCCGGGCACGACCCGCTGCCGGTCGTAAAGTGCCCAAGGTGGGACATGGGGTTAAGTCATTGATATATATAAGCTGATTGGCGGGCGGTCGTGATAGTAATCGCGGTGCAAGGCGTAGGATGGGTTTATCAACCCATCAATTACCATAAAACTGCGGTCATGTTTCCATATCCGCTTGTTGCAGAACCCGGGTTTCCGGGGCGCGCCGTTTCTTCACGATCATGCGTTCGGCCGCCTGCACCACCGATTGCCGTGCCCGCAGGCGCCAAAGATCGCCCCCTAGACGCGTTGCAG
>JAKZRT010000172.1:0-3286 GCA_047518005.1 Brevirhabdus sp. | reverse complement strand
TTCGACGCGACCGACCGGCGCCCTGTGGACAAGTGGACAGCCGCTCCGCGACCGACCACTTCCCCACAGGGCCAGAAACCGCAACAGAAGCGGTCAACTCATATGGTACATAAACCGGTCAACTCAGAATGTTCTCGACAGACGAAATGCATTGCGCCGCGCTTTGCCGGACGACAAGCTGCCAGCATGGAAACGCGGATACGACGGGCCAAAATCTCCGATGCCGACCCCCTGGGCGCTGCTTTTGCCAGCGCTTACGCTGATGCCAAGCGCGACATCGCAGACCTGCCCGACGTTGCCTCGGGCATGGCTGCGGACATCGCCGGGCATCTGGTCTGGGTTGCAGAAACCGGGGCCGAATGCGTCGGCGGTCTGGTGCTGTCGCTTGACGGTCGCAGTGCGCATCTGATCAATGTGGCGGTGGTACCGGCGGCGCGCGGCACCGGGGTCGGCAGGGCGTTGATTGAAACGGCTCTGACCCAGGCCCGGACCTCGGGCTGCACCCGGATTGCACTGGCGACGCACCGGGACATGCCCGGCAATGTAGCGCTTTACCGGAAACTCGGGTGGTCGGTCACCGGGCGGAACGGCAACAAGATATTGATGTCACGTCCGCTTTAGGCGAAATCGTCTTTAACAAGCGGTCCAGCCGGACTAGACCCTTGCCCAAAGGATCGCTGCAATGTCGTTCAACACATTCGGTCATGTCTTCCGGGTCACCACCTGGGGCGAAAGCCACGGGCCCGCGCTGGGTGCTGTAGTTGAGAAGTGAAATGAAAAGTTTGTGCATGTCGATTGCCGTCATTCTGGCGTCGGCCCCGCTTGCGGCGGCGTTTGAATACACCGGCCACTCGGTCTCGCTAAGCTTTGGTCAATTCGCGGACGATAGCGACACTGCCGAGGCGACCCGGTTCAGGGGCACGGTTGGGTTCACCCTCGGCCAGGGTTGGGACGTTGCCATCGTCACCCATGGACAATCCTACTCAGACACATCGGTGGACATCGACGGCAGAATGCTCGGAATATCCGCCGTCTACCAGGTGTCCCCCGAGGCTGCCATCGGCGTCTTCCACGACTGCAACTGGCTCAGCGGCGACGTAAGCTACGATTTCCACGCCGTCGGTGCCGAGAGCATGATCAACCTTGGCAACCGAGCCTCAGTTTCTGGCTATTTCGGCCGCTACCAACAGGGCGATGTCGGCACCGAAGATATCCGCATCCTGGGTCTGCGCGGCGATCTGATGGTGCCCGGCGGCATCGAATGGTCGATCTTTTTGCAACGCGACAATTTTGCGTCCGGCTACGTTCAAAGGACGGGCATCGGCGTCGGCTACAGTCTCCAAGGCGTCACCGGTGTGCCCCTGGTTGTCGATGGCGAATTTTCGAACTACCGCGTCGAAGGCGGCAGCGACGTCAACGAGCTTCGCCTCAAGGCCACGTTTGTCTTCGGCCCGTCACGCCCACGCCCGACCGGATTCTTGGGCAACCACAGCGTTCTTGCAAGCTTCCCGGCAGGCTGACCCCTTTTCACCCGCGCTCCGGCACACTAGAGGATGGGTGAAGGAGCGCCCATGAGTTTCAACACATTCGGACATGTCTTCCGGGTCACCACCTGGGGCGAAAGCCACGGGCCGGCCTTGGGCGCGACGGTCGACGGCTGTCCACCCGGCGTGCCGCTGGAACCGGCCATGATCCAGACCTGGCTCGACCGGCGCAGGCCTGGCCAGTCGCGGTTCACCACCCAGCGGCGCGAGGCCGACGCGGTGGCGATCCTGTCGGGCGTCTATGAGGGCGTGACCACCGGCACCCCGATCCAGCTGATGATCGAAAACACCGATCAGCGGTCCAAAGATTACTCGCAGATCGCCGACAAGTTTCGCCCCGGCCATGCTGACATCACCTATCACCTGAAATACGCAAACCGCGATCCGCGCGGCGGCGGGCGGTCGTCGGCGCGCGAAACCGCGGCGCGCGTGGCCGCTGGTGGCGTGGCGCGCCAGGTGCTCGCCGCGCTGGCTCCCGGTGCTGTGATCAAAGGCTATATGGTGCGCATGGGGCAACACGCCATCGACCGCACCCGGTTCGACTGGGACGAGATCGACCGCAATCCGTTCTGGACGCCCGATCCGCAGGCGGCGGCGGACTGGGCCCCCTATCTGGACGGGCTGCGCAAATCGGGCAGTTCGGTCGGTGCGGTGATCGAGATCGCCGCGCGCGGCTTCCCGCCCGGTCTTGGCGCGCCGGTTTACGCCAAGTTAGACACCGAACTCGGCGCCGCGATGCTGTCGATAAACGCGGTCAAGGGCGTCGACATCGGCGAGGGCATGGATGCCGCCATGCTGCGCGGCGAAGACAATGCCGACGAGATATTCATGGGACCGAACGGCCCGGAATTCAGCTCGAACCACGCCGGCGGCATTCTGGGCGGTATTTCCACCGGACAGGACATCGTGCTGCGCTTCGCGGTCAAACCGACCTCGTCCATCCTGACCTCGCGCAAGACCATCACGCGCGCCGGCGAGGCGACCGAGATCGTCACCAAGGGCCGCCACGACCCCTGCGTCGGTATCCGCGCGGTCCCGGTTGGCGAGGCGATGGCGGCCTGCGTTCTGGCCGATCACATCCTGCTGGACCGCGCCCAAACCGGTGGCGTGCGCGGGAAAATCGGCTGAGCCGGTTTGATACGCCACGCGCCGATTATCACGATTTTCTTTATCCAGGCGGTGGCTGGTGGCGGGCTTCTGGCGCGTATTCCGGACATTCAGCGCGCGCTGGACCTCGACGCCTCGGTCCTCGGGCTGGCGCTGAGTGCGTCGCGCTGACACTCGCGCTTGTGGCTGTTGTGGGCAACGTAGCGGTGGTTTTCACGCCCTCGCTGGAAATCGCACTGGTGGGTTTCGCGCTGATCGGGGCGGGAACCGGGGCGTTTTATCCGATGGCGGTCACGGCCGCGGCGCGCACCAAAAACCGGCCCGCCTCGCAAAGCGTCGCCGCCTATATCCTGCTGTCGGGCGTCGTCATGACGCTCGTGCCGCTTTCCATCGGCGCCGTCGCCGACGCCTTCGGCCTGCGCGCCGCTTTCGCGCTGTTCCTGCCACCGCTGGTGGTAACGCTGTTGCTTGTGCGGGTGGTGTCGCCGGGGCGGTAATACCAACGGTCATTGATCAGAACCCATGCGCCCATTTGCGCATGCCGAGGGACATGATCTTCCATGGTTGGTCGATGAGGTTGTTCCAGGCTTGGCAGCACAGCGCGACGATGTCTTCGTAGGATTTGAAGATCCGGT
>JAKZRT010000171.1:0-26101 GCA_047518005.1 Brevirhabdus sp. | reverse complement strand
ATGACCTTGCCGCCCGAGCCGATGACCTCGCGGATCTTGTCGGTGGGCACCTGCATCGTCTCGATGCGCGGCGCGTGGATCGAAAATTCGGAGGTTTCGGCCAGCGCCTTGTTCATTTCGCCAAGGATGTGCAGGCGGGCGTCGCGGGCTTGGGCAAGCGCACGCTCCATGATCTCGGGCGTGATGCCAGCGACCTTGATATCCATCTGCAGGCTGGTGATGCCGGCCTCGGTTCCGGCGACCTTGAAGTCCATGTCACCAAGGTGGTCTTCGTCACCCAGGATGTCGGTCAGGATCGCATAAGACCCGTCGTCTTCCAGGATCAGCCCCATGGCCACACCGGCAACGGCGGCCTTCAGCGGCACACCGGCGTCCATCATCGACAGCGAGCCACCGCAGACGGTGGCCATTGAGGACGAGCCGTTCGATTCGGTGATCTCGGAAACCAGCCGCAGCGTGTAGGGGAAGTCGGTCGCCGACGGCAGAACCGCCTGCAATGCGCGCCAGGCCAGTTTGCCGTGACCGATCTCGCGACGGCTGGTGAACCCGAAGCGCCCGACTTCGCCGACCGAATAGGGCGGGAAGTTGTAGTGCAGCATAAAGTTCGACCGATAGATGCCGTGCAGCGCGTCGATCATCTGTTCGTCGTCGCCGGTACCAAGGGTGGTTACCACAAGCCCTTGGGTTTCGCCCCGCGTGAACAGAGCCGAGCCGTGGGTGCGCGGCAGAAGGCCGGTTTCGGCGACGATGGGGCGCACCGTCGAGGTGTCACGCCCGTCGATCCGCTTGCCGGTCTTGACCACGTCACCGCGCAATATCGAGCTTTCAAGTTTTTTGAACGCAGACCCAAGGTTATCGTCGGCCAGTTGGTCTTCGCTCAGCGCCTCGCGCACGGTGTCGCGCGCCGTCGAAATGGCAGCGGTGCGGTCTTGTTTGTCGGTGATCGCAAAGGCCGCGCGCATCGCGGTTTCGCCCGCGGCTTTCACCGCGTCGAAAAGTTCGGAATAATCCGGTGCGGTGTAGTCGAACGGTTCTTTGGCGGCATCCTCGGCCAGGTCGATGATCAGGTCGATCACCGGCTTGATCGCCTCATGGGCGAATTTCACGGCACCAAGCATTTCGTCCTCGCTGAGCTCGTAAGCCTCGCTCTCGACCATCATCACCGCGTCGCGCGTGCCCGCAACAATCAGATCAAGCCGCTGATCGGGCTTGCTGCGCAGTTCGTGCATGTCGTCGAGCTCGGGGTTGAGCACGTATTGGCCCGCCACAAAGCCGACGCGGGCGCAGGCAATCGGGCCCATGAAGGGCGCACCCGACAGCGTCAGCGCCGCCGAGGCCGCGATCATCGCAACCACGTCGGGGTCGTTGATCAGGTCGTGCGATAGAACCGTGCAGATCACCAGAACTTCGCTCTTGAAGCCCGCCACGAACAGCGGCCGAAGCGGCCGGTCGATCAGGCGCGAGGTCAGCGTTTCTTTCTCAGTAGGCCGTGCTTCGCGCTTGAAAAAGCCGCCCGGCACCTTGCCAGCAGCATAATATTTCTCTTGGTAGTGAACGGTTAGCGGGAAAAAGTCCTGACCCGGCCTTTGTTCGCGGGCAAATGTAACCGCAGCCAAAACGCTGGTTTCGCCCAGCGTCGCAATGACCGAACCGTCGGCCTGACGGGCCACTTTGCCGGTTTCCAGCGTAAGCGTTTCCTCGCCCCACTGCATGGATTTCGTGGTTATTTTAAACATGTATCGTTTCCTAGTTGCGGGCACTCCCAGGCGTTCCCGGGTCCCGCGATTTTTGATGGCGGCCCCATTGCCGCCGACCCCAATCCTTATCTCATGCGCCCAGGGTCAATGGCGACACGTCTCAGATTGGCGGGCTATACAGATGATTGGTTGGGAAGGGAAGCGCGAACTGCGGCGGGGTATGGCGCGGCCGCCAATGGAACAGGCCCGGCACAATGTACCGGGCCCACGCCCTTGCTATGCGCGCTGATCAGTTCAGCGCCGCATCGGTGATCGCATGCGTCCAGGCGCCGTCGCCCGGATGCGCGGTGATCACCGGGTCTGAACCGCCCGCCAGAAGCGAGGCAACTGTGCGCTCATAGTCAGCCGGATCGAGCGCGCCATTTGACCCCGCGGTCAGCTTGGCAATCTCGCCCATCATGCGCTTTTGGTGGGCTTCGGTCTGGGCACCGGTCAAGTCGTTCTCCAGCACGATGTCGGCGGCCTCGTCCGGGTTCGCTTCGGCGTATTTCCAGCCCTTCATCGAGGCGCGGACAAAGCGCACCAGCTTGTCGACCTCGGCCGGATCGGCAAGCTTGTCTTCCAGCACATAAAGCCCGTCTTCCAGCGTTGCCACGCCCTGGTCTTCGTATTTGAACACCGCCAGGTCGTCGGGCGAAAGGCCCGCGTCAATGATCTGCCAGTATTCGTTGTACGTCATGGTCGACACACAGGCGGCCTGGCCTTGCAGGATCGGATCGACGTTAAAGCCCTGCTTCAACACAGTAACGCCATCGGCACCGCCGTCGGTCGAAAGGCCAAGTTGGCTCATCCAGCTGAGGAACGGAAACTCGTTGCCAAAGAACCAGACGCCCAGCGTTTTGCCGGGGAAATCGTCGGTGCTGGAAACGCCCGCATCCTTGCGGCAGGTCAGCATCATGCCCGAGCTTTTGAACGGTTGCGCGATATTGACCATCGGCAGACCCTTTTCGCGGGCAGCCAGAGCGGCGGGCATCCATTCGACGGTCACATCGGCACCGCCACCGGCCAGCACCTGGGTTGGGGCCACATCAGGGCCACCGGGGTTGATTGTGACGTTCAGGTCCTCGTCGCCGTAATAGCCCTTGTCCACAGCGACATAATACCCGGCAAACTGGGCCTGCGTGACCCATTTCAACTGTAGCGTAAAGTCATCAGCGGCCTGAGCCGCCGAGGCCATCGCGGCCATTACGCCGGCTGTCAGTAGTTTTTTCATTCTCTCTCTCCCTTGGTGTTGCGTTCAGACTGGTGATTTTCTTTGCGACGGGTGCCAGAAGGTCACCGCGCGCTCGATCAGCGCCACGCCGCCATAAAATGCCGAACCGGCGAGCGCCGCAACAACAATTTCCGCCCACACGAGGTCAAGCGACAGTTGACCCACGCTGGTTGAAATTCTGAATCCCATCCCCTTGATGGGCGATCCGAAAAACTCGGCAACAATCGCCCCGATCAGCGACAGTGTCGTGCCGATCTTGAGGCCGTTAAAGATAAACGGCATCGCGCTGGGCAGTCGCAGCTTTATCAGCATCGTCCAATAGCCTGCGCCGTAGGTCCGCATCAGGTCACGCTGGGCGCTGGTGGTGTCTTTCAGGCCCTCGACGGTGTTCACCAGCATCGGGAAAAACACCATCACCACAACCACAGCGGCCTTCGAGTGCCAGTCAAACCCGAACCACATGACCAGGATCGGCGCGATGCCCACAATCGGCAGGGCGGCCATGAAATTCCCGACCGGCAGCAGGCCGCGTTGCAGGAAACTTGACCGGTCGACGGCGATGGCCATGGCCAGGGCGGCAGTGCAGCCGATGATGTAACCGGTCAGCGCGCCTTTGAGCGCGGTCTGCACGAAGTCGACCCACAAAATGTCCAGCGAGGCGGCGAATGTGGCGGATATCACGCTCGGCGCGGGCAGAAGAACGGGGGAAATGTCTAACCCCCACACCAGACACTCCCAGATGACGATCAGCGTCAGACCAAAGAGTGCCGGCACCGCCAGGGCGGTGCCCCGCGTTGGCGTCTGCCGGGAAAGCCGGACGTTGGTGGCCCATCCTGCGGCCAGTGCCGCACTGCCGAATAAAAGCCAGATCATGCCATGCCCATCCGCCTGAGCGCGATCCGCTGCACAATGCCGACCAGCCCGACCAGCACCGCCGCCAGGGACGCGGCCACGATGAGCGCCGACCAGATCTGGATCGTCTGCCCGTAATAGGATCCGACCAGCAGGCGCGCGCCCAGTCCGGCCACCGCCCCGGTCGGCAACTCGCCCACGATCGCGCCCACCAGGCTGGCCGCCATTGCAATCTTCATCGACGTGAAAAGATAGGGCATTGAGGACGGCAGCCGAAGCAGGCGAAATTCCTGCGCGCCCGAAGCGCTCCAGGTGCGCATCTGGTCAAGCTGCATCGCGTCGGCGCTGCGCAGACCTTTGACCATGCCGACGACCACCGGGAAGAACGACAGATACATCGAAATCATCGCCTTGGGCAGCAGACCGCTGACCCCGACCGCGTTCAGCACGACGATGATCATCGGCGCGATGGCCAGAATGGGAATGGTCTGGCTGGCGATGACCCAGGGCATGACGCTCATATCCATCACCCGGCTATAGACAATGCCCACCGCGAGCGCGAAACCAAGCGCCGTGCCCATCACAAAGCCCAGAACGGTGGCGCTCATGGTGATCCAGGCGTGGAACACCAGCGAACGTTTCGAGGTGATTTTCTTCAGGGCCGTGGTGTTCCAGATCTCGACCGCGACCTGATGTGGTGCAGGCAGCCTTGGTTTGATCTGGCTCCAGGTGTCGGCGACCATGGCGGTGAAGCTCAATTCGACCCCTGCGCGGGTCGCCTTGTCATAGGCCCAGTTCGCGTTCAGACCGACGGCTGCGGCGTACCAGATGCCGATGATGGCCGCGACGACCGTCAGAACAGGCAGCAGACGCCGGATCATCGCGCGCACCTGCGGCGCATCATCCTGCTAAAAATACTCAACCCTCCCAAATTCAGCCCGCGGACCGGCCGTAAGTGGGGGTGCCTCCGGCGGGAGTATTTCAAGCAGGATGATAACGATCCGTTAACCATGATTGCGCTAGCTTGCCCAGGCGGTACAGGCTGGAGAGCCGATGGCCGTGCAGGGTGATGATGCCATGGGCTGATCCACCCGCGCCCTGGCACAGCAATGCGCCGGGGCGCGTTTGTGTACGCGCGATCAGTCATCCAAGTGCCCGGCACGCAGCCCTTCACGGACCCGATGAGCGATGGCGATAAACTCGGCGCTGTCGCGGATGTCCAGCGGGCGATCGCGGGGAAGCGGACTGTCGATCACATCCGTGATCCGGCCGGGCCTGGGCGACATCACCACGATTTTGGTGCTGAGGTACACCGCTTCGGGGATCGAATGGGTGACAAAGGCGATCGTCTTGGCGGTGCGTTTCCACAACGCCAAAAGCTGTTGGTTGAGGTGGTCGCGCACGATCTCGTCGAGCGCCCCAAAGGGTTCGTCCATCAACAGAATTTCGGCGTCAAAAGCCAGCGCGCGGGCAATGCTGGCGCGTTGCTGCATGCCGCCCGAAAGCTGCCACGGGAATTTCCTGTCGAACCCGCCCAGTTCGACCAGGTCGAGCACTTCGGCTACGCGGCGCGCCTGTTCGGCCCTGGAATACCCCATGATTTCGAGCGGCAGCCGGATATTGCCCGCGACCGTGCGCCATGGGTAAAGACCCGCCGCCTGAAACACATAGCCATAGGCACGGGCACGGCGCGCCTCGTCCGGGCTGACGCCGTTCACGCTGATCGTCCCGCCGGTGGGCGCTTCCAGCGCCGCGATTGCGCGCAGCAGCGTGGTTTTGCCACAGCCCGAGGGGCCGATGAAGCTGATGAAATCGCCTTTGTTGACGCTGAGATCGATCTGCTTCAGCGCATGCACAGGTCCGTCATTGGTCTGAAAGACCAGATCGAGTGATGTGGTCTCGATGACCGGGGTCGTTGTCACATCATACCCCGCTTGCCGGGATGCCGGTGCGTTCCACGGGCCTTGGTGCGGTCAGTTCTTTCCAGGACGACAGCGCCTGGTTGACGGCGGTGTTGGGCGCGCGTTTCACGAACTCGCCGTGGCCCTCTTGCGTGCGAATTTCGCCGTCGTGAACGGCGACATGGCCGCGGGTCAGGGTGAAGCGGGGCAGGCCCTTGACGTGTTTGCCCTCGAACACATTGTAATCAATCGCCGATTGTTGTTTGTCGGCGGTGATGGTTTTTTCTTTCTCGGGGTCCCAGACCACCAGATCGGCGTCGGCGCCGACCAGAACCGCGCCTTTCTTGGGGTAACAATTCAGGATCTTGGCGATGTTGGTCGAGGTGACGGCAACGAATTCGTTCATCGTCAGGCGGCCCGTAGCCACGCCGTAGGTCCAGAGCATCGGCATCCGGTCTTCCAGCCCGCCGGTGCCGTTGGGGATCTTGGTGAAATCGCCCAACCCATAGCGTTTCTGTTCGGTGGTAAAGGCGCAGTGATCGGTGGCAACGACGCTGAGCGACCCCGACTGAAGCCCGGCCCAGAGGCTGTCCTGGTTTTTCTTGTCGCGGAACGGCGGCGACATGACGCGCCGCGCGGCGTGGTCCCAGTCCTGGTTGAAATATTCGCTCTCGTCCAGGGTCAGGTGCTGGATCAGCGGCTCGCCCCAGACCCGCTTTCCTGCCATGCGCGCGCGCCTGATCGCCTCGTGGCTGTCCTCGCACGAGGTGTGGACGACATAAAGCGGCACGCCGGCCATATCGGCGATCATGATGGCGCGGTTGGTCGCCTCGCCCTCGACCTGGGGGGGCCGGGAATAGGCATGCGCCTCGGGCCCGGTGTTGCCGGTCGCCAGCAGCTTGGCTTGCAGATCGGCCACCACATCGCCGTTTTCGGCGTGAACCAGCGCTATCGCGCCCAGTTCGGCAAGCCGTTGAAACGACGCGTACATTTCGTCGTCATTGACCATCAGCGCGCCCTTGTAGGCCATGAAATGCTTGAACGTGTTGATGCCGCGCTCTTTGACCACTGTCTCCATCTCGTTAAACACCTGCTCGCCCCACCAAGTGACGGCCATGTGGAACGAATAATCGCAATTGGCGCGGCCCGATTTATTGTCCCACATCTGCAGCGCGTCCAAGAGGCCCTGCTGCGGGCTGGGTAGGGCAAAATCGACCACCATCGTGGTGCCGCCTGCCAGAGCCGCACGGGTGCCGGATTCGAAATCGTCGGTGCTGTACGTGCCCATGAACGGCATTTCCAGATGGGTGTGCGGGTCGATACCGCCGGGCATGACATAGCAATCGGTGGCGTCGAGGGATTCGTCGCCGGATAGGTTTTGGCCGATCTCGATGATCTTGCCGCCGTCGATCAGCACGTCCGCCTTATAGGTCAGATCGGCGGTAACGATGGTGCCGTTTTTGATAACTGTGGTCATTTACTCCTCCAAACACGCGGCGAGAAAG
Source organism: Brevirhabdus sp. (assembly GCA_047518005.1). Classification (GTDB taxonomy): domain Bacteria; phylum Pseudomonadota; class Alphaproteobacteria; order Rhodobacterales; family Rhodobacteraceae; genus JAKZRT01. The sequence continues at coordinate 18,873 of JAKZRT010000171.1, read as the reverse complement.
GCCCGCGCAGTGGCATCGTTCAACTCAAAATTCCAATCAAATACTGAGTGAAACCGCCTATCTTTTTCGTCATAAATTATCAGCATAAGCCGATTGCTTTTTTTCATTTCTTCCCAAAATGACGCGTCGGGAAAACTTGATACATAGAGCATTCGATTATCGTAGACTCCGTATTCGTCAAACGGCGTAACAACTTGCAGACTTGCGGGTGAGTACACCCTGATATTAAATTCTGGGGGAATTTCAGAGATCGTTTCAGTTGGCCTTGAAGCCACAACTTGACCTGCTCCTTTTTCGCGATATTTCACGCCGACAAACCGCGTAGAATACGAAACAAAAAAATCTGGAATTTGTGTATCCAGAACAAGATTTAGCCGGAATTGATCGAGCCTATTTGGATAGCAACTGAAATATATTGAGCCTCCCGGAAAATTCACGGTGCTCCCATAAATCAAACTGTGTCCACCAAACAGTATCGGGTCAGCCGTATCTGGTTTTCCAAGCCTCATTACATAAGGCACAATGGGATCTTCGATAAATTCGGACAATACGGGGGCCGGATATGCGATCAAAGCAAGGCAAAGACTCGATATCAATCGGCGAATACCGCGCGGTAATCTCACCCCACCACCTCCGCCGTCTCGACCACCGCGTGCATCAGCACCTCGGCACCCGCCGTTGCCCATTCGCGCGAAATATCCTCCGCCTCGTTATGGCTCAGCCCATCAACGCAGGGGCACATGACCATGGCCGTCGGGGCCACGCGGTTGATCCAACAGGCGTCGTGACCCGCGCCCGAGATGATGTCGCGGTGCGAATAGCCCAGCCGTTCGGCGGCGTCGCGCACCGCCGTCACACAGCCCGTGTCAAAGGTCACCGGGTCGAACCCGCCGACCTTTTCAAACGCAATGCCCAGCCCCATCTGCCCGGCAATCACCGAGGCACCTTCGCGCAGCTTGTTTTCCATGTCATGGATGACGTTGAGGTCGGGCGACCGGAAGTCGACGGTAAAAACCGCAGTTCCGGGGATCACGTTGCGCGAGTTCGGTGAGATGTCGATATGCCCAGCCGCGCCCACGGCGTCGGGTTTGTGGCCCCAGGCAATGGCGTCCACCAGTTCCAGCACGCGCGCCATGCCCAGCCCGGCGTTTTTTCGCATCGGCATCGGGGTCGATCCGGTGTGGCTTTCGCGGCCTGTCACGGTGACTTGCGTCCACGACAGCCCCTGACCGTGGGTGACGACGCCGATGTCCTTGCCCTCGGCCTCGAGAATCGGGCCCTGTTCGATGTGCAGTTCGAAAAACGCATGCATCTTGCGTGCGCCCACCGCTTCTTCGCCCTTCCAGCCGATCCGCGCCAGTTCGTCGCCGAACCGCAGACCTTCGGCGTCTTCGCGGTCGTAGGCCCAATCGAGGTCATGCATCCCGCCAAAAACCCCCGAGGCCAGCATCGGCGGCGCGAACCGCGTGCCTTCCTCGTTGGTCCAGTTGGTGACCACGATCGGGTGTTTGGTCTTGATGTCCAGATCATTGAGCGTGCGGATAATCTCCAAGCCGCCCAGCACCCCCAGCACCCCGTCGTATTTGCCGCCTGTCGGCTGGGTGTCGAGGTGAGAGCCGACATAGACCGGAAGCGCGCCCGCATCGGTTCCCTCGCGCCGCGCAAACATCGTGCCCATCGCATCAAGGCCCATGGTCATGCCGGCCGCTTCGCACCAGCGCTGGAACAGCACCCGGCCGACACCGTCTTGGTCGGTTAGCGTCTGCCGGTTGTTGCCGCCCGCGACGCCGGGGCCGATCTTGGCCATCTCCATCAGGCTGTCCCAAAGGCGCTCGCCGTTGATCCGAAGGTTTTGCCCTAGTGCGGCCATGCGGTCCCCCCACATTTGTCAGAGTGCCGGAATGTCTTGACAGACGGCCTCAGTTTTTTACCAATTGGTAAAGACACGATTGCAATGCGGCGGTGGACTGTCAAGGCTCGAATAGACGCGTGCCGGGCAATCGGTCGGCGCAAGCGGCGAACCGGGATAAATGGGGCATTGGACAGGGAACATGGAAGACGCCGCGCCGAAGAAACTCAGCCGCATCCAGTTGGCGAACCGTCGAAAGATCATGGATGCGGCGGTGAGCGTGTTCTCAAAGCACGGGTTCCGGGGCGCGACGCTGGATCAGATCGCCGACCAGGCCGGGCTCTCGAAGCCCAACGTGCTTTATTATTTCGACAGCAAGGCGGCGATCCATGTCGAGCTTTTGAATGCGCTGATGTCCGAATGGCTGGCACCGCTCGAAGTCATGGACGCGCAAGGCGATCCGCTGGAAGAGATTTTGAATTATATCCGTCGCAAGATGGAGATGAGCCGCGCCTTCCCGCGCGAAAGCCGGTTGTTTGCCAATGAAATCATTCAGGGCGCGCCGCGCATGCGTCCGCATCTTGAAAGCGGTCTGCGGCCTTTGTTCGAGGACAAATGCCGCCTGATCGCCAAGTGGGTGGACGAAGGCCGCATCGCAAATATCGACCCCGGCCACCTGATCTTGACCATCTGGGCGGTGACCCAGCACTACGCCGACTTCGAAGCGCAGGTGCACGTGCTGATGCCCGATACGCAGGCGACCTGGGTCTCGGCTGGGGCCCATGTCGACGTGATGTTCAGGCGCATTCTCGACCCCGGAGCGGGGCCGAAGATCGCCAAACCCGGCCCGGGCTGACTTTCCCGATGACGCCGATGCGGCTTGGTGTTAACGGGGCGGCATGGCGCGAATACCATCGAAATCCGAGATCCTCGACTGGATCGCCGAGAATCCCGCCAAGGGCGGCAAACGCGACATTGCGCGGGCCTTTGGCATCAAGGGCTCGGACCGCGTGGCCCTGAAGGCGGTGCTGCGCGAGCTGAAAGACCAAGGGCATCTGGAAAAACGCCGCAAAAGCTATCGCGAACCGGGCAGCCTGCCACCGGTCGCGGTGTTGCGGATCATCGGCCCGGACGATGATGGCGATCTGATGGGCGAACCGCAGGACTGGCAGGGTGAAGGCGATGCACCGCGCGCGATTGTCCTCGAGGGCAAGGGCAGGTCGGCCTTGGGGCCCGGCGACCGGGTGCTGGCGCGGCTTACCAAGGTGGCGGGCGAGCACCACGCCTATGGGGCGCGTCCGATCCGGCGCATCGGCCATGCGCCGCAAAGCCTGGTGGGCATCTTTCGCACCACCGCCGAGGGCGGGCGCATCGTGCCGGTCGAAAAGCGCGCCCAGAGCGAATGGCAGGTGCGGCCCGGCGCAACCGGTGGTGCGCGCGACGGCGAATTGGTCGAGGCCGAGGCGGCCGGGACAAAGCGGCGCATGGGGCTGAGCGAGGCCCGCGTGATCACCCGGCTGGGCGATCCGGGCGCGCCCAAAGCGGTGTCGCTGATCGCCATTCACGCGCATGGCATCCCTGACCATTTTCCGCAGGCGGTGCTGGCCGAAGCTGAAACCGCTGCCGCACCAAAACCCGGGGCGCGCGAAGATCTGCGCCACATCCCGTTTGTCACCATCGACCCGGCCGACGCCCGCGACCGCGACGACGCGGTCTGGGCCGAACTGGACGCCGAACCTGCCAACAAGGGCGGGCACGTTGTCTGGGTCGCGATCGCCGATGTGGCGCATTTTGTGCGCTCTGGCACCGCCCTGGACACCGAGGCGCGACGACGCGGCAATTCCACCTATTTCCCCGACCGTGTGGTGGCGATGCTGCCCGACCGGCTGTCGGGTGATCTGGCTTCGTTGCACGACGGCGTCGACCGCGCGGTGATCGCGGTGCGCATGGTGCTGAACGCCGAGGGGCGCAAGATCGCGCATGGCTTTCACCGCGGGCGCATCACCTCGCGCGCCTCGCTGACCTACCGCGCAGCGCAGGCGATCGAGGATGGCGATGACGCGGCGGTGGCGGATGGTTGTGTGCGCGCGTCGGTTCGCGCCCTTTTCGCCGCCTACCGCGCGGCGGCGCAGGCCCGCGACGCACGCCAGCCGCTTGAACTGGAGTTGCCCGAGCGGCGCATCGAGCTCTCGGAGGGTGGCCGGGTGACATCGGTGGCGCTGAGGGACCGGCTCGCGGCGCACCGATTGGTCGAGGAATTCATGGTCGCCGCCAATGTGGCCGCCGCCGAGACGCTGACCCAACGCCGCCAGCCGCTGATCTTCCGGGTCCACGAAGACCCCGCGCCCGACCGGCTGGAGGCGCTGCGCGAAACGCTGAAAGCGACCGGTCTTAAGCTGGCCAGGGGGCAGGTGATGAAACCCGCGCATCTGAACCGTCTTCTGGCCCAGGCGCGCGCAACAGACACCGCCGATCTGGTGTCGATGGCCACGTTGCGCGCCATGCAGCAGGCCTATTACCACCCTGAAAACCTTGGCCATTTCGGCCTTGCTCTGGCGGCCTATGCGCATTTCACCTCGCCGATCCGGCGTTACTGCGATCTTGTTGTCCACCGGGCGCTGATCGCGGCGCACGGCTGGGGCGACGACGGGATGAGCGGGCACGAGGCCGAGGACCTGGCTGCGACCGCGGTGCAGATATCGGCGACCGAACGCCGCTCGATGATGGCCGAACGTGACACCACCGACCGCTATCTGGCGGCGTTCATGTCTGAGCGGATCGGGGCCGAGCTGACCGGGCGCATCGCCGGCATGGGCCGCGCCGGGCTGTTCGTGCGGCTCGACGAGACCGGTGCCGACGGGCTGGTGCCGATGCGGTCGATCGGGGTTGAGTACTTCCGGTTCGACCGCGACGCGATGACGCTGAAGGGCGAAAACTCGGGCGCTGTGCTGAGCATGGGCCAGCACGTTTTGGTGCGTCTGACCGAAGCGGCGCCGGTAACCGGCGGCCTGATCCTCGATCTGATCGAGGTCGAAGGCCGCGCCCTGCCCAAAGGCCGCTCGGGCGGGCGACGCAAATCCAGCGGGCGCAAACGGCCCGCGCGCAAAGTCGCCCGGCGTCGCACATAAATCCCTGACCCCCTTTCATTGTTTTTGAAGTACTTTGGGGGGGTCGGGGGGCAACGCCCCCCCGGCGCGGCGGCGCAATTCTTTGGCTATTTTCCAAACCGCCAGCACCCGCGGTGGTGGTCGTTCACCAGCCCGACTGCCTGCATATAGGCATAGATGATGATGGTCCCGACAAAGCTCATCCCGCGCGCCTTCAAATCTTTCGACAGCGCGTCGCTGATCGGCGTGGTGGCCGGAATATCGGCCATGGTGGCCCAACTGCCGACGACCGGTGCACCATCGACCCAGGACCAGAGCCAGGCGTCAAAGCTGCCGACCTCGGCCTGGATCGCCATGAAAACTTGCGCGTTCTTGCGGGTCGAGGCAACCTTTTGACGGTGCCGCACGATGGCCGGGTTGGTCACCGCCACGGCAAGGTCTTCGTCGGTCATCGCGGCCACGCGACCCACGTCGAAATTGTGAAACACCGCGCGATAACCGTCGCGCTTTTTCAGAACGATCTCCCAGCTGAGCCCGGCATGCGCGCCTTCCAGGATCAGCATCTCGAAAAGCGTCCGGTCGTCGTGCACCGGCACGCCCCATTCGGTGTCGTGATACCGCGCGTAAAGTTCGGAGTGTGACCCGAAACAGCGGTTTTGGTCGTCAATCGCTGACATTGGCAGAACTCCGGTGCGGTCCTGCTAGCGACCCTTGTCGGCCTTTTCGCCAACATTCGCGGCGAAGGACGCGGTGAACTTGGCCTTTTGGGCGCTGCTGACGTCGGTCTGATGGCTGGCCTTCCAGTCATCCATGGTCATGCCGTAAAAAATTTCGCGCGCCTCTGCCTTGCCCATCTCGATGCCGCGGTGGTTCGCGGCCTCCTGATACCAGCGCGACAGGCAGTTGCGGCAGAACCCGGCCAGGTTCATCAGGTCGATGTTCTGCACATCGGTGCGCGTTTCCATCAGATGTTCGCGCAGGGCGCGAAACGCGGCTGCTTCTAGTTCGGTGCGGGTTTTGGTGTCCATTGCGGTCTCCTTTAGGCCTGATCTCGCGCCCCCCCTAATCTCGCGCCCCATTGACGGGCAGCGTACGGCGGCTCAGATTTCCGCCAGACACGCCGCCAGGATCGGGGCCAGTCGCGCCGCCCAGGCGGCCTGTTTTTCGGGCGTGTCGATCAGATCGTGCCTGAACTCGATCAGCGCGTTGGCACGGCCGGTCTGCAACGCATGGCGGTCGATCGAATCGCCTGGCAGGTACCCGGTATAGGGTTCGTTTTCACCCACCACCAGGTCGCGCTCGCGGTGCAGGCGATCCAGAAGCGGACGCGACAGGCTTTCGTTGCGCGGGTCGAATAAAATTCCGATGTGCCAGGGGCGCGGACCGCGTTCCCTGAGCCGCGGCGTGAACGAATGGACTGCCACGATCAGCGTATCCTGGCGCCGGGCAGCAAGCCCGGCCACCCGGTCATGATAGGCACGGTAATAGGTGCTCAGCCGGCGGTCACGCTCGGGTGCGCCCAGGTCGCGATTGCCCGGAATGATCGTGCCGTCGTAAAGCGCCATGATCAGCGTCGGATCATCCTCGCCCCGGTTCGGGTCGATGACCAGACGCGAAAATGCGCTGAGAATTGCGGTCGCCTGCAGCCGGTCGGCCAAAGCGCGCGTCACCCCGGCGGCACCGATATCGAAGGCGATGTGGCGTTGCATTTCGGCCTCTGGCAGGCCCAGACTGCCACCGCCAATCTCGCAGGGGACCCGGTTTGAGGCATGATCGCAGGTCACCAGCCAGCGGCTGTTGCGGGTTTCGCCGATGACTTCGAAGGGCCGGGCCAGATCTGATTGAACCTCGTCGCGCATCCGGTCTGTTACCGTGCCCGCCCGCCAATTGCCAGCACCCCGCGCCGGTTGTCAGCGCTAACAATATCCGCCATAGAGGCGCGACTTGGCGGGGGACACGAAGGGGCGGCGATGCGGCGTCATAGAAATGTAAAGATCGTTGCCACGCTGGGGCCAGCGTCGGAGGATTACGAGACCATCCGGGCGCTCTTTGAGGCCGGTGCGGATGTGTTTCGCCTGAACATGAGTCATGGCACGCAGGAAGGCATCGCGGCGCGGCACGCGATCATCCGCCAGATCGAGGTTGATCTGAACCGCCCGATCGCCATTCTGGCCGACCTGCAGGGGCCCAAATTGCGGGTCGGAGTCTTTGCCAGCGACGCCGGCGAAGAGCTGACCGAGGGCCAGGCGTTTCGGTTTGATCTGGACCCGGCTCCGGGCGATGCGACCCGTGTTCAGCTGCCCCACAAAGAGATTTTCGCGGCCCTGAAACCCGGCGCGCGGCTGTTGGTCAACGACGGCAAAATTCGTATGCGGGTCCAGAAATGCGGTGCCGATTTTGCCGACTGCACCGTTGTTGCCGGCGGGTTGATTTCAAACCGCAAGGGCGTGAACGTGCCTGATGTGGTGCTGCCGCTGCATGCGCTTTCCGACAAGGACCGCAGCGATCTTGAATTTGCCTGCGCCCTGGGTGTCGACTGGCTGGCGCTTTCTTTCGTGCAGCGCATGGAAGACGTGGAAGAGGCGCGCGGGCTGGCGCAAGGACGTGCCGCCATCCTGTCCAAGATCGAAAAACCCTCGGCGGTCGATGCGTTCGACGAGATCTTGCGCGCCAGCGACGGCATCATGATCGCGCGCGGCGATCTGGGCGTCGAACTGCCGGTGCAGAATGTGCCGCCGATCCAGAAACGACTGGTCCGCAAATGTCGGGCGGCCGCCAAGCCGGTGATCGTGGCCACCCAGATGCTTGAAAGCATGATCGACAGCCCGATGCCCACCCGCGCCGAGGTCTCGGACGTCGCCGCCGCCATCTATGAGGGCACCGATGCGGTGATGCTGAGCGCCGAGTCCGCCGCGGGCAGCTATCCGATCGAAGCTGTGGCAACGATGGACGACGTCGCGCGCGAGGTCGAGGCCGATCCGAACTACCGGGCGATCATCGATGCCTCGCGGGGCGGCTCCAAGGCGACCGTGGCCGATGGGATCGTGTCGGCGGCGCGCGAAATTGCCGAGACCACCGACATCAAGGCGATCTGCTGTTTCTCGCAATCGGGGACAACGGCGCTTTTGGTGGCGCGCGAGCGCCCGCATGTTCCGATTATCGCCTTGACAACACTTGAGAAAACTGCACGACGTCTGTCGCTGACCTGGGGCGCGCATTGCGTGATCACCGGCTCGGTCAACCGGTTCAAGGATGCTGTTGTGAACGCCGCCCAGGCCGCCCGGGCGCACCGTTTTGCCACCGAGAATGATCAGATCGTGGTCACGGCGGGCGTGCCCTTCAACGTGCCGGGCACCACCAATATCCTGCGCGTCGCGCCCTGCGACGAAAGCAGGATTTTTTCCTCCGAGCCCGAGTAACGCTGCCGGGGCAGGCGTTGCGCCGCGTTTCACGCGTCGCCCCAAGCGAGGGCGGCGCTGCCCCCCTCGCATATCACGAAGTATTTGGAAAACAATGAAAATATGAAACTCAGCTAAGTGCGCGCCCCGGCCCGCACTTCGGTCCACACCAGGGCGCGACTTTCACCGTTTGCGGTCATCGGCGCTTCTGCCTGTACCGCGCTACCAGACTCTCTATAATTGGTTAAACCTTTCTGAATTTCATTGTTTCGAAAGTACTTTGGGGGGGTTCGGGGGGCAAAGCCCCCCGATGCGGCGACGCGGAACGCGGCGCACCCCGACCAGATGTCTGCGAATTCGCTTGCTCACCCGCGCCCGCGCCCATATACGCCCCCGGTACATTGCGCGGCCGGCCAAAAGTGGCATGCCGAGTCGCGCGATAAACCGAACGTCGACGAGGAGACGGAAATGCCCAAGATGAAGACCAAGTCAGGCGCCAAGAAGCGCTTCAAAATGACGGCAAGCGGCAAGGTGCTCGGCGCCCAGGCCGGCAAGCGTCACGGGATGATCAAGCGGACCCGAAAGTTCATCCGCAACGCGCGCGGCACGACAACTCTGTCGGCCCCCGACGCGAAGCTCATCAAATCTTTCATGCCCTACGACCGCTGAGGAGCCGCCAAGATGTCCCGTGTCACAAGTGGTCCCACGACCCACGCTCGCCACAAGAAAGTTCTGAACGCCGCCAAGGGGTACTATGGCCGCCGGTCAACGACTTTCAAAACCGCGACCCAAGCCGTCGATAAAGCCAACCAATACGCAACCCGCGACCGCAAAAACCGCAAGCGCAACTTCCGCGCGCTGTGGATTCAACGCATCAATGCCGCGGTGCGCGCCCATGACGAGGCGCTGACCTATTCGCGGTTCATCAATGGCCTGTCGCTGGCCGGGATCGAGGTTGATCGCAAGGTTTTGGCCGATCTGGCGGTGAACGAACCCGAAGCCTTTTCGGCGATCGTCGTTCAGGTGAAATCGGCTCTGGCCTGACTTACCGTTGACCGTAATGAAAAAGCCCCGCAATTGGCGGGGCTTTTTTTTGGGCCGCTCAAATCGCCGCCCCGGTGCGGGGCCGGGCGCGCTACATCTGCAAGACTTCCGCCACTTAGACCGATCCGCCGTCGTTCAGGATCGGACAGCCTTTGGCCATCTCGACAGCGGCGTCAATATCGGCGGCCTCCACCACCGAATGGCCCGAGACCGGGTTTGACCCGCCATTGTCGGCCACGCCCGACGGTGTCACCGTCTTCGACGGTCCGGTCGGTCCGCCGCCATCGATCACGCCCGACCCCATGCCTTCGTACCAGGCGCCCCAGACGGCCATGACGCGTTCGCCTTCTTCGGGGGTCTCGGGCATTTTTCCGCCATGGTATGCGAATATGAATTTTGACATTGGTTTCTTCCTCCAGGTTGCGGTTAGAAAATCGCTTCAAGTTTGCTCAGCGACGAAGCCCACCCTTCACCGTGCGATGTGCGGGACGCCTCGTCCGACAGTTGCGAATGGGTCAGAGTAAAGCGCGTGCGCTCGCCTACGGCTTCAAGTTCGATCCGCACCCGGCTTTCATGGCCGCGCGCGCCGTCCTCGCCGTGCCAGGCCCAGGTAAAGCCGACCGACCGCGGCGGGTCGGCGTCCAGCACATCGCCCGAGACCTTGAACGACTGGCCATCGGGGGCTTGCATTTCGGACATCCACGGGCCGACGCGGCTGAAATCAAGTTGGTGGATCGGCACCGTCATCCCCTGCGGCCCCCACCATTTCAGAATATGTTCGGGCTGCGAGATATATGTATAGACGTGGTCGATCCCGGCCCGGAACGCGCGGGTGATAACAAGATCATTCATAGTACAGTTCCTCTTTCAACAGCGGCCTGAAGTCGGTCGATGCTGGCTTCCCAAAATTCGATCTGATGGCGCAGCCAGTCGCTTATTTCGCCGATACCCCGCCGATCGACCGAATAGAACCGCCGCTGCCTGTCGACGCGTCGCCTGATAAGCCCGGCTTGCGTCAGCACCTTCAGGTGGCGCGAAACCGCCGGGGCCGAAACCGTGGCCTGCCGGGCCAGATCACCGGCGCTTTTTTCGCCTTCGCCCAGAAGCGTTTCGACGATTGCCAGGCGGGTTGGGTCCCCCAGAGCTGCAAACCTGTGCGATAACACGGGTCGGTCCGATTCGTAATTTGCCATTAGGTTAATTAACCGAAATACGAAATATAGTAAAGCCATTTGTCGATAATTCTTGGCAGGCGGGCGCGAAATGCGTATCAGCCTTCGATGACTGGACCAAGCGCTTGAAAAAACAGACAACCCTGAACCGCGACTGGATCGCCACCGCCCGCACCCTGAACCAGGCGCTGCCGTATCTGCAGCGCTATGACGGGGCGGTGGTGGTGATCAAGCTGGGTGGCCATGCCATGGGCAGCGACGGCGCGATGGAAAGCTTTGCCCGCGACGTGGTGTTGATGCGCCAGGTTGGCGTCAACCCGGTGATCGTCCACGGCGGCGGTCCGATGATCAACGCGATGCTGGATCGGCTGGGTGTGAAATCCGATTTTGTGGGCGGCAAGCGGGTGACCGATGCGGCGACGATGGAAGTGGTCGAAATGGTGCTGTCGGGCCGCGTCAACAAGCGCATCGTGCAGGCGATCAACACCCAGGGCGGCCGCGCCGTGGGTCTCAGCGGCAAGGACGCAGGACTTATCGCTTGCATTCAGGCCGATCCCGAACTGGGCTTTGTCGGTGCGCCGTCAGAGGTCGATCCAGCGATTTTGCGAACCCTCTTTGAAAGCGAAATGATCCCGGTAATCGCGCCGATCGGCACCGGCGCAGAGGGCGAGACCTATAACATCAACGGTGACACAGCGGCAGGGGCGGTCGCCGGGGCGCTGCAAGCCGACCGCTTGTTGTTGCTGACCGATGTGGCGGGCGTCAAGGATGCCGCGGGCGAAGTTGTGACCGAACTGACCTCGACCCATATCCAAGCGCTGACCGACGCGGGGATCATCGCCGGTGGCATGATCCCGAAAACCGAAACCGCGCTGGCCGCGCTTGATCAGGGGGTGCGGGCGGCGGTGATTCTCGACGGTCGCGCCCCCAATGCCTGTCTTTTGGAGCTTTACACCGATCACGGCGCGGGATCGATCATCCGGCTTGGGTGATGGCTTCGCATATTGCGGCGCTGAAAAAGTTGGAGCAAAGGTAGCCCATGGAAAATGAAGCCGCCATTCGTCTGACCTTCTTTGTGGGCATATTCGCGCTGATGGCGATCCTCGAAGCCTGGGCCCCGCGCCGCGACCGGGCGCTTCCCCGCCGTCGCCGCTGGTTCACGAATTGGTCGATCCAGGTCGTTGACGTGCTGGCGCTGCGCGCTTTCGCCGTGGTCACACCGCTATTGGCGGTCGGGGCGGCGGTGGATGCCAGCACCCAAGGTGTCGGCCTTTTCAACGCGGTCGATCTGCCGCTTTGGGTTGAGGGCGTGTTGGCAATACTGATTTTCGATCTGGCGATCTGGTTGCAGCATCTGATTACCCATAAAATCCCCGTCCTCTGGCGGCTGCACCGGGTGCATCACGCCGACCGCGATATGGATGTGACCACCGCGATCCGCTTTCATCCGGTCGAGATAATACTGTCGATGGCGCTGAAGATCGGGCTGGTTTACCTGATCGGTCCTGCCGCCTGGGCGGTGGTGGTGTTCGAGGTCATCCTGAACGGCACTTCGCTTTTCAACCACGCCAATCTGGCGCTGCCCGGCCCAGTCGACACGGTGCTGCGCCGGGTGCTGGTGACCCCGGATATGCACCGCGTCCATCATTCGATCCGGCGCGAGGAACACGACAGCAACTATGGGTTTTCGCTGTCGCTGTGGGACCGGATATTCGGCACGTATCGCGCCGCGCCCGCTGAGGGCCACGAAGCCATGACGGTCGGGCTGCAATGGCAGGATGCCCGCCCGGCGCGTCTGGGGTGGAGCCTGTGGCTGCCCTTCGCACGAAATTGACGACGCTTGCAGCGGTCGACGCGGCTGCGCAGCAACAGGGCCTGCTGGTTCTGGGGGCGTTTCACCCCGATGACGCGGCGCGGACGATTATCTTGCTTGGCCCGGACGAACCGGCGGGGTTCTGGCCCCGGTTTGCGGCCAGTGCCGAGGCGCTGGACGGTGCACCCGACCCGATGAACCGCTGGTCGAAACGGGTGATCGGCGGGCTGGCGTCGGGCCTTGGGGCCGAGGCGCTCTATCCGTTCAGCGGGCCGCCATGGCATCCGTTCTACGACTGGGCCGTCGCGACCGGGCGTTGCCATCGCTCGCCCGTGGGGCTGTTGGTGCACGATCGGGCCGGGCTTTGGGCGTCGTTTCGCGGAGCCCTCGCGGTCGCGGGGCAGATGGAACTGCCCGAGCCACCGCCGAAACCCTGCGATAGCTGCGCCGACAAGCCATGCCTTTCGGCCTGCCCGGTCGGTGCGCTTGGGGCGAGAGGATACGACGTGTCCGCCTGCAAATCCTATATCGGTTCGCCCGAAGGGAGGCGGTGCATGAGCCGGGGCTGCCAGGTCCGCGCCGCCTGTCCGGTGTCGCAAAACTGGGGCCGCGAGGCAGCGCAATCGGCCTTTCACATGACCGCGTTTCTGGGTCGATGAGCGCGCGCCTGATCCTGATGCGCCACGCGAAATCGGTCTGGGATGACCCCGGCCTTTCGGACCACGACCGCCCGCTGACCGACCGCGGCCGCCGGGAAGCGCGCGCCATTGGCGGCTGGCTTCAGGCGCAGGGTTTCGTGCCCGATCAGGTGGTTTGCTCGACCGCGGCGCGCGCCGCTGAAACTTGGGAGACGCTGGCGTTGATGCTTGCACCGCGACCGGCGGTTCAGTTTTCGGCGGTCCTCTACTGCGCCAGTCCCGACACGATGCTGGGGGTTCTGCGCCGGGCGACGGGCGAAACGGTGATGTTGATCTCGCACAATCCGGGCATTGCCATGCTGGCTGAACTTCTGGCCGGGTCCGTGCCTGGCCGCAGCGATTTCGCGCGTTACCCCTCAGCGGCGACCACGGTTCTGACGTTTGCAGATCAAAGCTGGCCCGGGCTGGACTATGGTCACGGGACGGTCGAGGCTTTTTCCGTGCCACGCGATTTGGCCGGCTAGAGCGGTTTGCGTTAGCATTGAATCAAAATCCGCTGCCTCTCGATCAGCATGCTGCTGATTTCAAACGCGAATTTCGATGCCCCGTGCCTCATTGAAAACGCAAACCGCTTTAGTCGGCCACTCCCCTGCCAAAAGGCACTCAGCCGTGCGCCGCGCCAATCGGGTTGGGCTTGTGCGTCCCCAGAATATGGATCTTGGCGCCAGCGCCCGTGCTTTCGCCCCCCAAAAAACAACAATCCCCCGGGCCATGCCGCGGCGGTGGTCGGTGGCTGGCGCACCAGTTAACGCGCGGGTACCGCAGTCTGGATTATTGCAGGCTCAGGCGGCCATGCGCCGGTTTGACCGCCGCCGCGGACGTCGCCCTTGGCGGTTGGCGGGCTTGGGTCTTTCGGTCCGCTGTACATCCCACGTCGTGCCGCTGAGGGTCGGGATGGTCCGGCCAATGGCTTTTTGGATGGCCCGCAGCTCGGACATTTCCGCCGGCGCACAGAAGGCGACGGCCGCGCCATCACGCCCGGCGCGCGCGGTGCGCCCGATGCGGTGCACGTAATTCTCAGGCACGTTCGGCAGGTCGAAATTATAGACATGGCGGACATCTGGGATATCAAGACCCCGCGCGGCCACGTCGGTGGCCACCAGAACCTTCAGTTCGCCGGATTTGAACGCCCTGATCGCGCGGTCGCGCTGGCCTTGCGATTTGTTGCCGTGGATTGAACCGGCCGCGAACCCGGCGGCAACCAGGGATTTCATCAGACGCTCGGCCCCGTGTTTGGTGCGCGCGAAGACCAGCGCAAGTTCGTCGCGGTGGCCGTCCAGCAGGTCGATCAAAAGCGCAGGTTTCCCGGCCTGTTCGACGAAATGGATGCCTTGGGTGACCTTGTCGACGGGCTTGCCCGGCGGCGCCACCTCGATCCAGACCGGGTTGGTGAGGTAAGCGGTCGAAAGTTCGGCCATCAGCTTGGGCATCGTGGCCGAGAACAGCATGGTCTGGCGGTTCGCGGGCAACAGGGGTGCGATCCGGCGCAGCGCGTGGATGAACCCCATGTCCAGCATCTGATCGGCCTCGTCCAGCACCAGATAGCGCGCCTGATCCAGACGCAACGCCCTGCGGTCAAGCAAATCGATCAGCCGCCCAGGTGTTGCGACCAGCAAATCGGTGCCGCGCTCAAGCCGGTTGATCTGGGCCTTGATCGAGGTGCCGCCGACGACCAGCCCAATTTTCAGGTGCGTGCGGTCGGCGTAGGCGCTGAGATGGTCGGCGATCTGTCTTGCCAACTCGCGCGTTGGTGCCAGGATCAGTCCGCGCACGGTTTTCGGTGCCGGCTTGTCGCCCGCCCCAAGCAGCGCGTGAACCATCGGCAGCCCAAAGGCCGCGGTCTTGCCGGTGCCGGTCTGCGCCAGCCCCATAACGTCGCGTCCGGCCATCGCATGCGGGATCGCCTGCGCCTGAATTGGCGTAGGTCGAGTGATGCCCTGCTCGGCCAGTTTGGCCACAAGGCGGGGCTTGAGCCCCAGAGTATTGAATTCCATTATGTCGTGTTCCTTTACGGTGGCGTGGGCAGGTGCCGCGCGCCAATCAGATATGCCGCCACGCAAAATTGCGGACGGTCGCAGTCAGGTTGCGCCATGCTCTGACACTGGGCCGCATGCCCATGGGTCGCCATGTCGCCGGACCCCTGCGTGATGTGGGTGCCTTGAATTGATTGTGACGTTTGGATTTGTTTTTCTTGGGCCGTGCGGGCCCGTTTGCTCACGCGGCAGAAAACGTCGTTGCGGGGCACATGGCGCGGGCGGCGGGATAAGTCAATGATAATTCATCAAATCTCGTAAAGACGGTCTTGTCGTGGCCGGGCCGCACCGGTCACCCAAAAACAAACAAACCCCCGAGCGATGCTTCGGGGGTCGTTCGCTTGGCGGTTGGCCGCCTGAGGTGCCGAGATGTGTCAGAGCATCCCTTGGCGCTGGGCCATCTTGCGCGCCAGTTTCCGGGGAGCCATGCGCGCGCAATGGCTTAATTCAATCCGAGTACGTTTCGAACCAAGCTAATATCGAGGCATTCAATCCCTACAGGGTTGATCGGGGGTCGACCGCGAATTCCTAGTTCAAGCGTGCCCGGCCTTCTATCGCACGAGGACGGTCGTCCGTTCGACGCGACTTTCTTGGAGGCCCAAGCTAATTCCTCCTCAGTAACAGCAGCGTTGGGGCCGATAACCGGCAAAAGGTAGAATTTCCATTCGCCTGGCTCGCGCTGGTCGACGGAATCGATGTCCTCGCCATCGTGAAAGCACAACACAAATAGTTCGCACATAAATCCGATTTCCTCGCAATGGACGCCAGGGTTCTGATCTTCGAAGTAAAATGGCCGCTTCCGATAGGACAGATGGAACACGGACTTTGAAATTGGGGAGCTTTGCGTATGCCAACTTTGTCTCGCCGCGCTATTTTTTACCTGAATTCGTATTCGATCCGGAAATTCGGACTTGTCGTCGCCAATTTGCAGATCCCAGGCATTCCAGCCCAGCCCAACGGCACGCACTGTAGGGCCCAGTGCCTCTGCGATCATGTATTCGCACCAATATCCTCGGAATGAATTTTCCAGAATTCTGTGCGCGAATACTTCCCGGACCATGCGATTTTTGATTCCTTCAGCGGAAACCGTCAAATTACTTTCCCCATTTTTGGTTTGTTCGAGATCATAGAGGGTCCCAAAAACAAACAAACCCCCGAGCGATGCTTCGGGGGTCGTTCGTTGGCGGTTGGCCGCCTAAAGTGCCGAGAGATGTCAGAGCATCCCTTCGCGTTGCGCTTTCTTGCGCGCCAGTTTCCGGGCGCGGCGAATGGCCTCGGCCTTTTGGCGGGCGCGCTTTTCAGACGGCTTCTCGTACGCCTGACGAAGCTTCATCTCGCGAAAAACGCCTTCGCGCTGAAGCTTTTTCTTCAACGCACGAAGCGCCTGATCGACATTGTTGTCACGAACACTCACCTGCATGTGGTGTCACCACCTTCCTAAGTTAAAGTTGCAAAAGTTGCAGGACGCCGCGCTATAACAAAGGGTTTTCGCCTTGTCTACAGGTGCAGTGCGCTGATTTCGAACGGTCGACAGCCTTGCATCACCACACCTGACCGGGTGACAACACCCCAACTTGAGGAGATTCGACGCTGAAATCCGATCCAGACACTCCGAACGCCGTCCGCGCAGCCCTGCTTGATGCCATCACCCCCCATGTCGCGTTTGAAGGCTGGGGCGAGGCGGCCTGGGCGGCCGCATTGATTGACAGCGGTATCGACGGGTCAGCGGCGCGGACCGCCTGCCCGCGCGGGGCGCTTGACCTTGCCATAGCTTTTCACCGATCCGGCGACGCGTCGATGGTCGCAGCGCTGGCAGATGCCGATCTGGGGGCGATGCGATACAGTGATCGCGTGGCCCTTGCCGTGCGTCTGAGAATAGGGCTTGCCGGGGACCGCGAGGTGGTGCGTCGCGGGACCGGCCTTTTTGCATTGCCCCAGAACGCGGGCGACGGTGCGGCGCTGATCTGGGGAACGGCAGATGCGATCTGGACCGCACTCGGCGATACCTCGCGCGACGTAAACTGGTACACCAAGCGGGCGATTTTGGCCGGTGTCTATGGCGCAACCGTCCTGTTCTGGCTGGGCGACACCAGCGACGGCGCGGGCGCGACCCAAGACTTTATCGACCGACGGATCGGCGATGTCATGCGATTCGAAAAATTCAAGGCAGATGTTCGCGGATCGAAGGTTTTCGGGCCTCTGGCCGAAGGTTTCGGGCGGATGCTGGCGCAGGTCCGGGCGCCCGATCCGCGCTATCGCGATGATCTGCCGGGCAGCCTGAAGCGAGGCCAAGAACAATGACTGACGTGCCTGAAACGATGCAGGTCGTTGAAATTTCCGGCCCCGGCGGGCCCGAGGTGCTGGTCCCCGCACAAAGACCGGTCCCAACCCCCAGCCAGGGCGAAATCCTCATTTCCGTCGAATATGCCGGTGTCAACAGGCCGGACGTCCTGCAAAGGGCAGGCAGCTATAACCCGCCGTCAGGGGCATCGGACCTCCCGGGGCTCGAGGCCGCAGGGCGCGTCGCAGCGGTCGGGGCCGGTGTGACCGAATGGGCCGAAGGTGATGCGGTTTGCGCGCTCTTGCCCGGGGGCGGTTACGCCCAATACGTGACAACCCCCGCGGCCCATGCCTTGCCGGTGCCGGACGGCATGGATGCGCGGGCCGCCGCCTGCCTGCCCGAAACTTTTTTCACCGTCTGGGGCAACGTCTTTCGCCGCGGCGGGCTGAAAGCTGGCGAGCGGTTTCTGGTGCACGGCGGATCGTCGGGGATCGGGACCACGGCCATTCAACTGGCCCGCCATTTCGGGGCGCGGGTCTTTGCCACCGCCGGTTCGGACGCCAAATGCGCCGCCTGCCGCGATCTGGGGGCCGAGGTCGCCATCAACTATCGCGACGAGGATTTTGTCAGCGTACTCGGTACCGAGGGCGGCGCGCATCTGATCCTCGATATGGTTGGCGGGGATTACATCAAGCGCAACCTCAAGGCGTTGGCCGATGACGGACGGCTGGTTCAGATCGGCTTTCTGCAAAGCCCGGTGGCCGAGATCAATTTCGCCCAGATCATGGTGCGGCGGCTGACCCTCACCGGGTCGACGCTGCGCCCGCAGTCCGACGCCGCCAAGGCCGAGATCGCCGATGAACTCGAGGAAAAGGTCTGGCCGGTTCTGGCCGCCGGACAAATCGCGCCGGTCATCGACAGCACGTTCCCGCTGGCCGACGCCGCCAAGGCACACGCGTTAATGGAAAGCTCGACCCATATCGGCAAGATCGTGCTGGAGGTTGGATGAACCTCGGCAAGATTGGGTCTTTTCCTTCCCCGCGGGCGCGCATATACATAGGCCAACTTCCCGAAAACGAAGAATAGGCCGACCGGCCAGCCGTTTTCACGGCGCGGCAGAGATTTGCGAAGGAGACGACCGATGACCAAACCGATCATGGCGAAAGCGACCGCTGTCTGGCTGGTCGACAACACGACGCTGAGCTTCAAGCAAATCGCTGATTTCTGCGATTTGCACGAGCTCGAAGTGCAGGGCATCGCTGACGGAGATGTCGCGACCGGGGTCAAGGGCTTTGACCCGATCACCAACAATCAGCTGACCGCCGACGAGATCGAGGCGGGCGAAAAAGATCCGCTGCACAAGCTGGCGCTCAAGTTCAATCCGGCGGCTGTCGGTGAAGAAAAGCGTCGCGGCCCGCGCTACACGCCGCTTTCCAAACGCCAGGACCGTCCGGCGTCGATCCTTTGGCTGGTCAAGT
>JAKZRT010000170.1:0-7974 GCA_047518005.1 Brevirhabdus sp. | reverse complement strand
CGTCTTCGACAATTATGAGCAGATCGTCGACAGGTGTTGCGAAGCATGGAACTTCTTTGCAAACGACAAAACCGCAATCACGTCAATCACTACCAGACAATGGGCCAAAACGGTCAACGACTAGGGCCGTTGGTATTAGTTCAGATCACCCCCCCCAGAGTACGGAAAAAAAACCGATGCGGGTAACATCAAGGCCACCCACAAGCCCACCTGTTTGCTGGAATTTTTGAATCGCTCGACTGAAGATTGCCTTTATATTGACGCCGATGTTGTCATTGTTGACCGCGTAGAACTCAGCGAGTTTGACACCGCCGATATTGCGGTAACTGCCCGTCACCCCAATGAAATGCGAAGCGTTGACCCCTATCTGAATGGGAAAGTCAATTCAGGCGTAATTTTCCTGCGCAACTCAAATGCTGTGCGGAATTTTGTGGCTTCGTGGATCGAACACGGATATCCTGTCGGATGCAGGACTGACAGATGGCCTTGGTATGGGCCACCAGGGGTTACTCCAGGTTTTGAAGTTGGACTCAAGAATTTATAACGACGTCAGCAGCACGATCGGTAAAATTTGGCATTTCAAAAATGCCGGTCGGCGCTTTCATAAGCGTCAAAAATGGTATTTTTCCACGCGACTGGAAAAAATCGCTCCCAAATGGCTTTCTTACCGCACAGAGAAACGTCGCCGCGCGACCTTGGCGCAACAGTGAACGCCCCATGACCAAATCCATCCTCTTCGTCACCGGCACCCGCGCCGATTTCGGCAAGCTGGAGCCGCTGGCGACGGCGGCGCGAGATGCGGGATTTGCGGTGTCGTTTTTTGTCACCGGCATGCACATGCTGGAACGGTATGGGCTGACCAAGGTCGAGGTTCATAGAACCCGCGGTGTCAACGTGCACGAGTTTGAAAATCAGGCACCGGGCGATCCCCAGGACAGGGTACTGGCGCGCACCGTAACCGGGTTTTCGGACTTTGTCGAAAAGCACCAGCCCGATCTGGTGGTTATCCACGGTGACCGGGTCGAGGCGCTGGCCTGCGCGTTGGTGACGGCCACGCGGTATATACGGTCCGCGCACATCGAAGGCGGCGAAGTGTCGGGCACAATCGACGAGGTGTTTCGCCACTGTAATTCCAAACTGGCGAGCGTGCACTTTGTGTCGTCCGAACGCGCTGCGCGGCGGGTCATGGCACTGGGCGAAC
Organism: Brevirhabdus sp.; assembly: GCA_047518005.1. Classification (GTDB taxonomy): domain Bacteria; phylum Pseudomonadota; class Alphaproteobacteria; order Rhodobacterales; family Rhodobacteraceae; genus JAKZRT01. Next base: position 6,773 of record JAKZRT010000170.1, on the reverse strand, counting down.
CGGCCCAGTCGGTCCATGTCATCGGATCACCCGAGCTTGATTTTCACTCGCGCCCGTCCGGCGTCACCCTGGATCAGGTGCGCGAACGCTACGAGATCGGATTTGCGGATTATGGCATCGCGGTGTTTCACCCGGTGACGTCCGAGGCTGATAAGATAGGCGCGCAGGCGGATAATCTCTTTGGATCGCTGGAAAAATCAGGGCGCGGATTTGTGGTGATTGCCCCGAACAACGATCCGGGGTCCGAGGCGATATTTGCAACACTGGAGCGTCTGCCGCGCCAACAGTTCCGCGTTATTCCAACCATGCGCTTTGCCCATTTTTCGGAATTGATGCGCAATGCCAGCGCCATCGTCGGAAATTCGTCGGCTGGCGTGCGCGAGGCGCCGTTTCTGGGCATACCGTCGCTGGATATCGGCACCCGGCAAACCAACCGAGCCGAGGCGCCTTCGGTATTCGCGGCCGATGCCGACGACGCCGCCGCCGTTGGCGGGTTCCTCGCCACCGAATGGGGCAAGCCATATCCGGGCCACACCGCCTTTGGCGAAGGCAGGGCCGCCGACCGATTTATCGATGCCCTGCAAGATCCCGAATTCTGGCGGTCATCCTTGCAAAAAATGTTTTCCGATCTTGTCTGAGCGCCCGCCCCTGCCCTTGGTGCTGGGCCTGTATCTGACGGCAACCGCCCTTTTGGCGCCGTTTGCCGGTCTGATCCTGAAAGCGCGGATCAGGCGTGCCAAGGAAGACCCCGACCGTTGGCGCGAAAAACTTGGCCGGGCCAGTGCTGCACGCCCCGACGGACGCCTTGTCTGGCTGCACGGGGTCGGTCTGGGCGAGGTTCTGGCGTTGCGCGGGCTGGTCGCGCGGATGGCCGCCATCGACCCCGATCTGAATTTTCTGATAACATCGACATCGCTAAGCTCGGGCCGGGTTATCGCCCAGAACCTGCCCGCCCGAACCCGCCACCAATACCTTCCGCTGGACCTGCCCGCACCGACGCGAAGGTTTCTCGATCACTGGCGGCCCGATCTGGCGGTTTGGGTCGAACAGGATTTGTGGCCGGGTCTGGTCGTGCGCACCAACCGGCGCGCCGTACCCATGGCAATGATCAACGCGCGCATGGGTCAGAGGGCGTTTGACGCACGGACCCGGGCCCGCCGCCTTTACGCCGCCCTGTTGGCGCGCATGGCGTGGATAGCGGCGCAAGACGACAAGACCGCGCGGTTTCTGGAAATTCTCGGCCGAACCGGCCCGACATCCGGCCGCATCGCGGTCACCGGGCCGCTAAAGGCCGCAGCCCCTGCCCTGGCGTACAAACGCCGGGAACTGACGCGCCTAACATCAAGCGTTGGCGCAAGGCCGATCTGGCTGGCGGCGTCGTCGCATCGCGAAGACGAAGCCGTTGCCCTGGCGGCACAGCGCATGGCGTCGGACGAAGGCTGGAAAGGGCTGTTGATCATCGCGCCCCGGTATCCGGCGCGCGGGCCGGAAATCGCTTTGATGGCCAAGGCCGCCGGATTGGCTGTAAGGCTGCGCTCCGAAGGCGGCGTTCTCACCCCCGACACCCATGTCTGGATCGCCGACACATTTGGCGAATTGGGATTGTGGTATCGGCTTTGTCCAGTGACGCTGATGGGCGGGACGTTCGGTCCGGTCGAGGGCCATAACCCCTGGGAACCGGCGCGTCAGGGTTCGGCGATCATACACGGCCCCCGAACCGGTAATTTCCGCGCGGATTATGATGCGCTGATAGCCGCTGGCGGTACGACCCAAATTCAAGATGCGCCAGGCGTCGCAGACGCATTGTCCAAAGACCTCGCACCCCAGATCGCGGCGGCCCGGTGCGTTCTGGACCGGGCGGCCAAAGGCGCGGACGATGTTGCGCACCGCCTTATGGCCTTGATCGGAGCGGGCCGATGACCGGTTTTCCAACGCCCAGGCTGCGCCGCGCCTTGTGGGTTTACAAGGCGCTGTGGGTGGCCGGATTACCATTTGCGTTGGCCTATTTGTGGGCACGGGGCCGCAAGGATGCCGACTATACCCGCAATCTCGGCGAACGCTTTGGACGGCACAGGCCCCTTCCGGGCGCGGTATGGGTCCACGCCGTGTCTTTGGGCGAGGTCAGATCCGCGGTGCCCTTGATCCACGCCCTTTTGGACCGGGGCGAGCGCGTTGTCATCAGCCATTTCACACCCGCGGGTCGGCGCGAAAGCCACCGGGTTTTCGCCCCGGAAATCGCCAGTGGTGATGTGCGCGCGGTCTGGATTCCGTTTGAGTACCGCTGGTGTTTTTCCCGGTTCTTCAAAGCGTTCTCGCCCAAATTCGGCCTGGTCATGGAAATCGAAATCTGGCCCGAAATGATCATGTCGGCGCGCCGCGCGCGCGTTGCGTTGTTCATGTGCAACGCCCAGTACCCGACCAACAGCATCGCCCGCGACGCTGCGAAAACCCGCTGGCGCGCCGACCTGATGCGCGGATTTTCCGGCGCTTTCGTGAAATCCGACCTGCAACGGGAGCGATTTTCAAAGGTCGGAGTGCATCCGATCACCGTCACCGGCGAGCTGCGGTTTGACCAGTCGATACCCCGGACCCTGATCGACGCGGGCGGGCGCCTGCGCGGCGCGCTGGCCGGGGATCGTCCGGTCATTACAATCGCCAGTGCCGTCGAGGGTGAAGACCCGATATATATCGATGCCGTTCGCGGAGTTCTGCAAAGAGCCGACGACAGCGGCGCGCCAAGACCCCTGTTCATCTACGTGCCCCGCGCACCGGAAAGATTCGACACGGTCTGCGCGATGATCGTGGCGGCAGGACTTGGCGTGACCCGTCGCAGCCGCGCCTTTGATGCGGCGTTTCTGCCCGTCGCGACCGGGCGGTGCGACGTTTTTCTGGGCGACAGTCTGGGCGAAATGTGCGCCTATTTGGCCGCCGCTGACCAGGTTGTGGTCGGTGGCGGGTTTCTGGCGTCCGGTGCCCATAATATCATCGAGACGCTGGCCCTGAAAAAGCCGGTAATCGTTGGCCCGGAAATTGGAACCATCGAATACCCGGCCCGCGAGGCGATCGAGGCAGGCGTTTGTCACATCGTGTCACCCGACGAATTGGCCAGCGCGCTGATGTCCACCGGCCATCGTCCAACAGTGGCCCAGATCGATGCTTTTTTTCAGGCGCATTCGGGCGCGACCGCGCGCACCTTGGCCGCGATAGATGCCACCATGGGCGATCAATCGCGCGTGCGTTAATCCAAGGCGATGTCCACCGACCCTCGGAAACGTCGCGCTTCCCAGCTTTGTGCGATCAAATCGGCGGTCGACCGCATCCGGTCAAAACGCGGCATCAACGGGTTCGCTGAGCCGGGCTCGCCCGAAACCAGCGCCAGAAAATCGCGCATCGCGTCCAGAAACATGTCGTTGCGGTCAAAACCGAATTCTTGCGTGGCCGACCGGACTGGATCCGCAGTCGTCAACGTTACCGGATCGACGAGATTAAGGTCGATAATCCGGTCCAGGCCGTCGAATTGCATGCGGCGCTGGCTGACCGGCGACAGATAATCCATGGATACGATGCCCTGCATACCGCTATCGGACCCGAAGGATACCGAGGTTTCGAAATCGACGCCGGGAAATTCTGCGTGCCCGATGCTGTTCGCGCCGGTAACGTTCAGGCCCGAAAACAACGCATTGGCCAGGTCAATTTCGTGGCACAGGTCCAAAAGGACTCCGCCACCTTCGGCCTTCGCGGCGTAGCTGTCGGAAAACCGCCAGTTCTTGCGCCACTGGCGCACATCGTGGCCAACCAGAAAGTGAAATCGGTAAGCCCCGGTCAGGTCAATGTCGCCAAGCGCCCTGACCGCAGGGTGATATCGCATCATGAACCCCATCAGGCTGCGGTCCGCCACCGGCCGGGCGGCGCGGTACAGATCTGCAACCTGCGATGTTCGCCATGCCAGCGGCTTTTCGCAGTAAAAAGGCCAGTTGTTGCGGGCGCAAAGGCGAACAAGTTCCAGGCGGATCGGTGTTGCGGTGGCAATCACCACCGCGCCGACATCGCGGCGACCATCGATTTGCCCGGCGTCCCAGGTGCGCCACGGTATCAATTCGGCCCTTTCACCCAAGCGGTCCAGGTTGGCCGCGTGACGGCGACCGATCGATCCGGCACCGATGACCAGAACGGTCGGCCCTACCACCCGGAAAATCCACCATCGACGTTAATCAACTGTCCGGTCATGTATCCGGCCTGGGACGAGCACAAAAACAGCATTGCATCGGCGATTTCATCGGGTTCGGCCATGCGATCCATCATGATCAGATCGCTTACGCGGCGCTGAAATTCCTCGGAATGGCCGTTGAAAACGGCGCCTGGCGCGATCGTGTTGACGGTTGCCTTGCGCGGCGCCCAGGCCCCGGCCAGCCACAGGGTTAGCCCGTGAATACCCGCCTTGGTTGTCGAATAGGCAGAAAAATTCTTGAACGGCATGCCATCGTAAATCTTGTGGTGTGGCCCGCTCAGGGCGTACATCGACGCCACGTTGATCAGCGCCGCCGGGTAGCGCCCGACAATATCGCGGTCCATCTGTCGCGCGATCATGAACGCGCCCGTCAAGTTGGTGCGCAGGGTCTTTTCCCAGGACGCAACCGTTGTGTCGGCAAAATCCGGAATACTTTTGCCAACAACCATCACCATTTCCGGGGTGATCGCAGCATTGTTCAAAACCACATTGGCTTCCCATCCGTCGGCGGCGGTGCGATTGAATATCTGGCCAACTTGATCTTCGTCACAGACGTCGAGTTCGTAAAACCGAAAATTCGCGTTCGCATCGTGGGCCGCGACCAATGCGTCGGCGCGGGTTCCGGCCAGGTCTGATCCGATCACGCGCGCGCCCGCGGCTAGCATTCGGCGCACGTACGTCGATCCAAGCACACCGCCCGACCCGGTAATGAAAATTGTCCGCCCGCTCAGTTGGTTTTCCATGGTCGAAAATCTCTTCAACGTTGCATTTGTCGGTGCGCAAATGGGCGCGGTTAGCCCACGCGGTCTTTGGCTATTTCCGTGTTTTTCAGAAACTCCACAACCGCGAAATCCAGTTCACTGTCGATATCCATACAGCGTTCGGGTGGCATGATGTAGGGGATTACGCGGCCATGAAAAAGGCTGTCAGCCCGGCGCAAATATTCAGGTGCCAGAACGTAGGTCGATGCCGCGTGTTCATAGACAACGGGTGCCTGCTGGCGCGCAACTACGCCGCGGGGCAAGGGTTTTGACACGCGCAGCGATCCGGTTTCATCGGGTTCGACCAGGTTGAAATACGGGTTTTTTCGTGCACTGCAACAGCTCATCACCATGTCGGGTTTTTTCCGGTCAAACAGATCGAGGGCGTTGTCGATGTCCTCGGGCAGCCTGAGGGGCGACGTGCAATCGAGGTCAAGGAATACCCCGACCGGACCAACAAGCGCCTCGGACGCGTCCAGCGCGTGTTCCCACACCCCCCACTTCCCGGCCGAGGCGCTGGCCAAATGGGCGGGCCTAAGGCCAATGGCCAACGTCCCCCTGGCGACAGCATGGTCATATATTTCGGGGTCATCGGTCGAAACCACCACGGCATCGACGCGCGCATTCGCTAAAAGCTGATCCAGCGACCAGTCGATCAGCGGCTTGCCGCAAAGCGCGCGAAAATTCTTGCCGGGAACGCCTTTGGATCCCTTGCGCACGCCGATATGCCCCAGAATCATGCATTTCCCCTTCACCGGTGGCGCGTCGGACCCCCGTGCGCCGATGACCCCGCGATCGGGTTTGCTTAGCACGTGGAACGACCTTCAACCAGATGACCGCAACAAGGCACCGACGCTGGCGCGGTTGATGGGCAACCGGGGCCAGCCGAGGTTGCATAGAACGGAGTTTCATCGGTTAAGCGCCCCCGAACAAGCAACCCAAATGTCGATGGCCGGAAACCCTTGAGCAACAGCAAGATACCACCGGGCAACCCGATCGCCACCAAGTCCGCGCGCCGCGGCTATAGGGCGGCAAACTGGCTGTCTGCCAAGGCGACTGCGATGATCGTATGGGCGCTGCGGCGGGTGCCGTTCCGCACGCGCATTCGGCTGGGGGGTGGTTTTTCCAAACGATGGTCGCGCGGCTGGCGGGTCATGGCAAACGGGTGCGCGCCAATCTGGACCATGTTTTGCCCGACATGCACGAATCTGAAAAACGCAAGCTTGTCAGGGCCGTGCCCAACATGATCGGGCGCACGGTGATCGAATTGTTCTCGCCCGAGGAATTTGCGGCGCGGTCGCGGGCGGCACCGATTTCAGGCCCGGGGATAACCGATCTGGAAGTTTCCCGTGACAAGCGCCGCCCAGTCATCCTGGTGTCGGGTCATTTCGGCAATTATGACGCGGTTCGCGCCGGGCTTATTGGCCGTGGATTTCGAATTGGCGGTCTCTACCGCCCAATGGGCAATGCCTATTTCAACACCGATTATCTGGCCACGATATCCAAAATCGGCGCGCCGCTGTTTCCGCGCGGTCGCGGCGGAATGGCCGACATGGTCCGGTTTCTGAAGGGCGGCGGTGGTTTGGCGATGCTGATCGACCAGCGCATGCATCGCGGCGAGCCGCTGACGTTTTTTGGCCAAACGGGTCCGTCTGCATAAAGGTACGTGAGGCGACATAGGTTTTAGCCTGTCTGAAGGTTTGTTTCGTGCTCATTTCTGAGCTGTTTGATGCGATCTGTTGGGAAATATCTGTAGAAAGCGGTTCGACCGATTTTCAGTTGGT
>JAKZRT010000169.1:0-31013 GCA_047518005.1 Brevirhabdus sp. | reverse complement strand
GGCTGATATCCCGGCCTTTGTGGTGGCGCGCGGCGACGCGACGGCGGGCGCGGTTCTGGTCAAACTCAACACGCTCGACGGGCAGGCCCGGGCCTTTCAGCGGGCTTTGGACCTGATGTCGGGTGCGCGGGCCTGGGACGTGCTGGCCGACGGGGCCGAGGCCGATGTAGACGCGGCAATCGAGCGGCAGCGGTCGTTCGACCCGGACCTTTGGGTGATCGAAGTCGAAGATCGCGCCGGGCGCAATCTTTTGGATGAAAATGGGCTGCGCGACTAGGGATCCACTAGGGTCAGGACCCATTGATCCTAATTGCCGATGATTTCGGCCCGGCGTTCCAAAAGCGCAGCGCACAGATAATCGACAAAAAGCCTGACCCGGCGAACCCGCCGCAAATCACTGTGCAACAAGACCCAGGTCGACCGCCGGTTATCCAGCTTGGTCCCCGGGACGCGCTGCAATTCGGGAAACTTCGCCTGAACCCAGGTTGCAAGAACCGTCATCCCGGCACCGGAACGGGCCAGATGCAGGTGCATTTCGGGGTCTGGGATTTCGTGGCGTATGCGGGCCTCGGGGAAGGGCGATTGCCGAATAAATTCCAAAAGCTCGGGCACGGGCCCGTAGCCGATCCAACTTAGGCCCTTGCCCTTTGGTCCGGCCTTGGGAAGCATCCGGTCCAGATATTCGCGCGCCGCGTAAATGCCGATGCCGAGCGGAAATAGCTTGCGCCACACCACATCGTCTTCAACCGTTTCTGCGTGCCGCACCGAAACATCGGTTTCCAGCTTTTCAATCGAATCGATCCCGAACGAGAGGTGCAGTTCGATGTCGATTTCCGGGTAGAGGGCCGAGAAATCTGCCAGCACCGGCGCCAGCAGAAAATGCGCCGTCATCGGATCAGCGGACACTCGGATACGCCCCGACGCCTCGCGGTCCAGCCCCTGCACCGCGTTGAACCCGCGCAAAAGCGCCTGTTCGGCCTCGAGCGCCTGTGGCAACAGCGTGCGCCCCGCGGCAGTCAGCCTCAGCCCGTCGGCGCCGCGGCGGAAAAGCTGTACGCCAAGCCGCGTCTCCAGCGCCTCGACTTGCCGTCGCACCGTGGCGTGGGTGGCGTCCGATTGCTCGGCGGCGGATCGCAACGACCCATGCCGCGCAACCGCGAGGAAAGCGGGGAGAGATTTCCAGTCGATCATCAGTGGAACATAAACTACCCGGTCATGGTCATTTTCGTCAGTAGATGGAACGTTTTTCTTCCAGTATGCCGTACGGGTCAAGTCAAATGAAGGATTGAACCAATGACCCCCTCTCTGAATGCCTGGAGCGTCCAGCGCTATGGCGCGCCCGAGAATATCGTGGCTGTTACCCGGCCCATGCCCGACCCTGGCCCCAATGACGTGCTGATCAAGATCCATGCCTCGGCAGCGACGCGCGCCGATGGCATGATGCGCGCCGGCGTACCCCGCTTTGCCCGCGCCTTTCTGGGCTTTCGACGGCCCCGCAAGGACCTGGTCGGAACCTGCTTTTCAGGCGAGGTGGTTGCGGCGGGCCCGGACGTGGTGCGGTTTTCCGTGGGCGACCAGATATTCGGCGAGGCGGGGCTGAACTTTGGCGCCAACGCCAGCCATATTTGTCTGAACGAAAACGGCGTGCTGATGCCAAAACCCGCTAGCCTGTCGCACGAAGAGGCCGCCGTCATGTGCGATGGTCCCCTGACATCGCTTAATTTCCTGCGCGAAGTCGCAGAGCTTCGGGCCGGTGAAAAAGTGCTGATCATCGGTGCATCGGGCAGCCTTGGCAGCGCCGCGGTGCAAGTCGCCGTCGCCATGGGGGCCGAAGTTTCCGGCACCTGCAGCACGCGGAACACCGATCTGGTGGCGTCGCTCGGGGCCGCCCATGTCATCGACTACACCCAGGAGGATTTCACCGCCGCCGCAGTGCGTTACGACGTAATCTATGACACGCTGGGGGTCAGCTCGTTCGCCCGCGCGAAACCGGCATTATCCCGAACGGGGCGCTATGTCTGCCCGGTTCTGGGTCTCGATTTGCTCTGGGCCGCGCTGCGCACGTCGCTCGTGGGCCGGCGCAAAGCCAGGTTCGCGGCCACCGGATTGCTCAAACCGGAACTTCTGCGCCCCATTCTGGACCAGCTTCTTGGGATGTTCGAGGACGGCAAGCTTGCCCCGGTCATGGACAGGACCTATCCGCTGGATCACCTGGTCGAGGCGCACGAATACGTCGAAACCGGGCACAAGCGGGGGAATGTCGTCGTCGTTTGACCTCGAACCGCCGGGAAGACCACCGGTCCGGGGCGCTGGCGTTGGCCTGGTGCCCCGGCACGCACTTGCCCCTGTCGTCGGTTCCGGCGACAAACCCCCATGGACTGGCGCGAAGACGGCATCCTTCTGGCGGCGCGGCGGCACGGAGAAACCTCGGCGATCATCGAGGTTCTGACCGAGGCCCACGGCCGCCATGCCGGCGTGGTGCGGGGCGGTGCCGGGCGCCGGATGACCCCGGTCCTGCAACCGGGCGCACAACTTGACCTGACCTGGCGGGCGCGGCTGGCCGATCACCTTGGCACCTTCAGGGTCGAACCGGTGCGCGCCCGGGCCGGTGGCCTGATGGGCGACGGTCTGGCGCTGGCGGGGCTGAGTGCGATCTGCGCGCTTTTGTGCTTTGCCCTGCCCGAACGCGAAGCCCACGCCCGCCTTTACCGCGCCACATATGCGCTGATGGACGTGCTGGGCGTGGGCGACGACTGGCCGGTCGCCTATCTGAGCTGGGAGGTCGCGCTTTTGGAGGATCTGGGGTTCGGGCTCGACCTCGCCACCTGTGCTGCAACCGGCATTAACGATGATCTGGCCTTCGTGTCGCCGCGCACCGGGCGCGCCGTCAGCCGGGCCGGTGCTGCCGGGTTCGAGGGCCGGCTTCTGCCCTTGCCCGACGTGTTGCGCGCGCCTGCCACCGGCGATCCGGCCGGGGTCGTTCAGGGGCTGCGGACAACCGGGCATTTCCTTCTGAGCGGACTGTCCGCGTCGCTGGGGCGCGACGCCCTGCCGCCCGCTCGCGCCCGGTTTGCCGACGCGCTGGCGCGCGCTCAGGCCAGATAGCGCACCGTCTCGGCCACCGACGCCTCGGCCCGACGCGGCACGATCCCCAGCACATCGCGCATCCGGGCGTTGTCGAACGCAAACTCGCGCCCCAGGCTCGGGACGATACCGCGGATCGCCGGGTCAAACAGCCCCATGAGCCGGATCAGCAGGTCAGGTGCAACCCGCCTCGCAACCCGGGCGCTCGGCGCTTGCGCCTTGATCATCTTCGCCAGCTCGGCCACCCACAGCGCCCGGTCGTTGATGATATGCCGCCCGCCCGCAGCGCCGTCGACCCGCATCGCCCGGACATGCGCCAGCGCCACGTCGCCCACGTCGCAGATGCCGAATGAAAGCCGCGCCAGCATCGGATCGCGCCCCGCCATCAGCCGCTCGATAAAGCCGACCGACGTGCCAAAGTGCCCGCCAAGCGGCGCGCCCAGAACCAACGTCGGGTTGATGGTGGACAGCGACATCTCGGGCGCTTCGCGCCCCACAAAATCCCATGCCGCCCGTTCGGCCAAGGTCTTCGATTTGGAATAGGCCGAGATACCGGCCCAGTTCGGGTCGCTCCAGTCGTCTTCGGAATAGGTCGCGCCGCTGCGCCCGTCTTCGTAGACCGCCACCGCCGAAGAGGTCAGAACCACGCGCGCCACGCCCGCACTTCGGGCCGCCCGCAACGCCCGCAAGGTACCCTCCACAGCGGGGCCGATCAGTTCATCCTCGCGTTTGGGCGAGGCTATCGGGAACGGCGAAGCGGTGTGCATCAACACATCCGCGCCCGCCAGCGCCGCCGCCCAGCCCTCGGCGCGGGTCAGATCCAGCGCCACAGTGCGGTAATTCTCCAGCGCAACGTCATTGGCCAGCGCCGGGGCAAGGGCGGTGCGCATTTCGCCGTCGCGCCCCGCATCGCGGGCCGATCCCACAACTTTATGCCCCGCATCCAGAAGCTGACGCACAATGTGGCGCGCGACATACCCGGTCGCGCCGGTCACAAAAACGGTTTGGCCCATGTGCGGTACTCCTCTTTGCGCGTTCCCGAACATTTCCATCACGCCGCACGCCGGTTTGAAAGGCCTCAGCGAAACCATCCGCCCCGCCGCGCGTTCATGGGTTTAGAATGGTCACATCCAGAGCCTTCAAAAACACTGAAATCAGCGGTTGCGGCGCAGACCGGCCAGGAATTCGTTCAGGCGCAAGCCGCCGGTGACCTGGGCGGCGACGGCGTAGGTGACAAAGCCGATGGCGACCAGGATCAGGATGGCAGCGTTGTCGAGCAGCGGCTGGTCGTACCAAGCGGCCAGCAGGCGGTTGGCCGCCACCAGCGCCAGCGCCATGATCGCGCTGGCCAGCAGGATGCGCGGCACCCGGCGCAAAAGCCGCGCGTCGGGGCGTGCGGCAGGGCCCATGCGGCGCGCGCCCAGCCACAACAAGAGCACCATGCCCCAGGCGGCGGCGGTGGTGCCGATGGCGGCGGCCAGATAGCCGACCACCGGCATCAGGCCGATGGCAAGGCCCGCGTTTATCACCAGCGCGGCGAGCGCGTAGTAAAACGGGCGCTTGGTGTCTTCGCGCGCGAAATAAAGCGGTTGCAGCACTTTATGCAGCACGAATGCTGGCAGGCCCGCGCCATAGATCACCAGCGCCGCGGCGGTCGCGGCGGTGTCGCCGGCGTCAAAGGCGCCGCGCTGAAAGAGCACTTTGACCAGCGGCCCGGGGATTACCATCAACGCCGCCGCCGCCGGCAAGGTCAGGGCCAGCGCCCATTCGGCGGCGCGGTTCAGAGCCGCGCGACCGCCGTCGGTGTCGTCGGCGCTGAGTTTGCGTGACAGATCGGGCAGGAGCACGATGCCGATGGCCACGCCGACGACCCCGAGCGGCAGTTGATATAGGCGGTCGGCGTAGCTGAGCCAAGCGATGGCGCCATCGGTAAAACTCGCCACCTGACGCCCGACCAGCAGGTTGATCTGGACCACCCCACCCGCCAGCGCCGCCGGGGCGGCGATGATCGCGAGGCGGCGCAGCTCGGGCGTCCAGCGCGGGCGGCGCGGGACAATGCGAAAGCCGGCGCGCGCCGCCGCCACCCAGACCAGCGCCAATTGGGCCATACCGGCCACCGGAACCGACCAGATCAGCGCGCGGCCCACTGGCCACCCGGCGCGGACCGCAACCACAACAGCGCCGATAAACAGGATATTCAGCAGCACCGGCGCGGCGGCGGCGGCGACAAACCGGCCCGTAGCGTTCAATACGCCAGACAGAAGTGCCGCGAGCGAGATAAAGAGGATGTAGGGAAACGCGATGCGCCCGTAATCAACCGCCAGATCAAAGCGCTGGTCGCCCAGAAACCCGCTGGCCATGGCCAGAACCAGCCAGGGCATAGCAAAAAGCGCGATGCCGGTCAGCACGATCAGCATCGCAGCCAGCGCCGAGAAAGCGTCGCGGGCAAAGTCCTCGGCGTTCTGGCCAGCCTGGTAGCGTTTGGAAAACATCGGCACGAAGGCCATGTTAAACGCGCCTTCGGCAAAGAAGCGACGGAACATGTTGGGGAGCGCGAAGGCCACCAGAAACGCCTCGGCCATCGGCCCGGCGCCAAGTGTGGCCGCGATCAGGATGTCGCGCACGAAGCCCAGCACGCGGCTGACCATGGTCCAGACGCCGACAGCCAGGAAGGCGCGCCCCAAGCGAATCGGTTTCACGAAGCGGCCCGTTTCGCGCCCTGCGCAATCGCCTCTCGCAGGCGTTTTTCCAACCCGCGCCGCCGTGATTCGGAATGCAGTTTCAGGCCGAACATATCCTTGACATAGAACGTATCCACGGCTTGCGCGCCATACGTCGCGATCACGGCACTGGCGATATAGATGTTGGCCGCTGCCAGCGTGCGCGCCAGATCATAGAGAAGGCCGGGGCGGTCGCGGGTGTCGACTTCGACAATCGTGTAGATCTCGGACCCCTCGTTGTCGATCGAGATCGAGGTCGGCACCTGAAAGGCGCGTTCACGCTTGCGGATGCGGTCCTTGTCGGCCAGCGCGTCGCGGGCCACGACCTCGCCTTTCAATGTCCGCTTTATGGTGCGGCGCAAGCGGTCCAGACGGTTGCCCTTGTAGGGTGCGCCGTCGGCGTCCTGGATCCAGAAAACCGTCGTGGCATGACCGTCTTTCGAGGTATAGGTGCGCGCGTCGACCACATTGGCCCCGACCAGCGCCAACGCGCCCGCCAGCCGCGCGAATAGGCCTGGATGGTCGTGCATGGCAAAGGCGGCGCGGGTGGCGTCGCGGTCGGTGTCGGGTTGCAGGTCGATGCGGATCGCATCCTCGGGCAGATCGCGCAGAAGGCCCGCCATGACGACATGCACATCCGTGGGCAAGCCTTGCCAATAAGGGCTGTAATGGCGCGCGGTTTCCGCCTTGAGATCGGCCTTGTCCCAGTCGGCCAGCGCTGCGCGCAGCGCGCCTTTGGCCTCGGATTCGCGACCCTGTCGGTTGAGCTTTTCCTGACCGGTCTCAAGCGCGGTAAAGGTCTCGCCGTAAAGCCCGCGCAGCAGCACAGCCTTCCAGTTGTTCCAGGTGTTCGGACCCACGCCGCGGATATCGCAGACGGTCAGCACCGTCAGCAGGTCGAGCCGCGCCCGCGTCTGCACTGCCTTGGCAAAGTCGCGCACCGTGCGCGGGTCGGAAATATCGCGCTTTTGCGCCATGTCCGACATCAGCAGGTGAAACCGCACCAGCCATTCGACGGTTTCCGCCTCGTCGGGCTTCAGCCCCATACGCGGTGCGACCTTGCGCGCGATCCGTGCGCCCAGCACCGAATGATCCTCGGACCGGCCCTTGCCGATGTCGTGCAGCAACAGCGCCACATAGAGCACCCGCCGGTTCACGCCCGCCTCCAGAATACCCGAGGCCACGGGCAGTTCTTCGACCAGTTCCTTGCGTTCGATCTGGGCCAGCGTCGAGATGCATTGGATGGTGTGTTCGTCAACCGTGTAGTGGTGATACATATTGAACTGCATCATCGCCACGATCGGGGCGAACTCGGGGATAAAGGCGGCCAGCACCCCCAGTTCGTTCATGCGCCGCAGCGGCCGTTCGGGGTTGCCGTGTTTCAACAAGAGACCCAGAAATATCGAATGGGCCACTTGGTCTTCGCGCATGGGCTCGTCGATCAGGTGCAGATTGGCCGCGATCAGGCGCATGGCGTCGGGGTGGATCAGATATCCGGTTCTGAGCGCCTCTTCAAAGAGGCCCAGCAGGTTCAGCTTGTCTTTCAGAAACGCCTTGTCACTGGCGATTGCCAGCCGCCCGCGGCGCAGCGCATAGCCCGGCTTGAGCTTGCGGCGGCGTTTGAACAGCCCGGCCAGCAGCGGCTCTTTCTTCAGCCGCTCTTCTTCCATCGCGGTCAGAAAAATGCGCGTCAATTCACCCACGCGGGTGGCGTGGCGGAAATATTCCTGCATGAAATGTTCGACAGCGCGGCGCCCGTCGTGATCGGCATAACCCATGCGCTCGGCCACCTCGACCTGAAGATCAAATGTCAGCTGATCCATCGCGCGCGCGGCGATCAGATGCAGATGCGCGCGCACCGCCCACAGGAATTCTTCGGCGCGCTCGAAGGTGCCATATTCGTCGGCGGAAAAGACCCCATGCTGCACCAGCTCAGCCGTGTCGTCCACGCGGTGAATGTATTTCGCGATCCAGAAAAGCGATTGCAGGTCGCGCAGCCCGCCCTTGCCCTCTTTCACGTTGGGTTCGACCATATAGCGCTGGCCGCCCTGTTTTTCGTGACGGGTTTCGCGTTCGGCCAGCTTGGCTTCGATAAACTCGACCGCAGTGCCGGAAAACAGCCCGGCCCACAGGCGTTCGCGCAATTCGTTGCCCAGATCTTCCGCCCCGGTAACCGGGCGCAGCTCGAGAAGCGCGGTGCGAATGGTATAATCCTGGCGCGCCAGACGCAGGCATTCCTTCAGCGTTCGGGTGGCGTGGCCGATCTTCAGTTTCAGGTCCCAGAGCATGTAGAGCATGCTTTCGATCACGCTTTCGGCCCAGGCGGTCGGCTTGGCCGGCGTCAGAAACAAGAGATCGACATCGGAATGGGGTGCCATTTCTGCCCGGCCGTACCCACCAACCGCCAGCACCGCCAGTTTTTGACCGGTCGTCGTGTTGGCCAGCGCGTGCAGGCGTTCGGCCGCGATCTGAAATATCGTTCGAACAACCGCGTCAGTCAGATCGGCGTAGGCCCGGACCAGCGGTCTTGCCCGCGTCGGGTCGGCAGAAAAGCGGTCGGTGATCAGGCTCTCGGACCGTTTGCGTTCGGCGGCTACGACGCGAACCGCCTCGGCCCTTACGGCACGATCAGGGGTGGTGTCGGGCAGAGCGTCAAGCGCTGCCCAAACCACCGAGGGATCAAAGCGCGCTTTCGCCGTGTCCGGGGGATCAGAAGCCGCCGAAGCCAAAGTTTCTTGGGGCAGGGTCAATCACAACCACCTGGTTATCGCGGATCTCGGCAATCGCCAAAGCCCGTTCGTTGGTGCCATCGGCAAGAAAGCGGAAAACCCCGTTCACCCCGGCAAAGCCCTGATTCTGGGTGAGTGCCGCCGCGGTCAGCGCATCGCGTTTTCCGGCTGCGATCAGCGCGCCAATAGCAGCGATGCCGTCATAGGCAAGCCCGGCGATTGGGTGCGGGCCACTACTGTAGACTGCCGTGTAGCGGTCTTCAAACGCGGCGGTAAGATGCGGGTCCGGCAGCGCGAACCAGCCGCCCTGCAAGCCCGGCAATGCCAGCGTCGACGACGGAATGTCCCACCGGGTCAGCCCGATGAACCGGGTTTCCTGGGTGTCCACGCCTGCCTCGGGCAAAAGCTGGGCCAAAAGCGGCAGCTCGCCAAACGTGTCCGAGGTCAGAAACAGCGCCCCCGCCCCGGTGGCGTTGATCGTGTCGCGAATGACCCCGACCGAGGCGATCACGTCTTCCTGGCTCAGCGGATAGCTGTTGATCGCCACCAGTTGCGCGCCGCTTCTGGCCACTGCATTGGTGATCGCATCGGCGCCGATCTGCCCCACTGTCGTTTCGGCATGGGCCAGCACGATCCGCCCGTGACCCTGCGCGGTGGCATAGCTAACCAGACGGTTTGCGGTGTTCTGGAACGTCGAGCCCAGCACAAATACGTTGCCGCCGGCGACGTCGGTGTTGTTGGAGAACGACAGGACATTGACCTGGCGCTCGCGCACTACAGCGCCTGCCGCATTGGCCGATTGGGCAAAAACCGGCCCCAAAATGATCAGCGCGCCTTCGTTCACGGCTGTTACGGCCTGAAACGCCGCCATCTCGGGGTCGCCCCGGGTCTGGTAGACCCGCAGGTCGATGTTCGCCTGATCGCCCAGATCGGCAATGGCCAGCCGCGCCGCGTTTTCCAGCGACCGCGCCAGAACCTCGTCACCGCTTTCGCCCGACCCGCCAGGCACCAGCAACGCAACCGGCACCGGTTCGCCGGGATCAATCGACAAGCCGGAGATCGGCACATGTATGCACGAGGCCACAAAAAACACCGCCAAAGCGAAAATCGCCCGGGCGCTACTCAAAAGCTTTGTCATCGTCTATTCCTGTTTCCCAAGCCCAATGCGCCCCCGGCGCGCCCCCGGCGTCCGGCCCAATTCTAAAGGTGTAACCAAGCAGGTCCAGCGTTGATTTCCCAGCCCGCATCCCTTGCGCCCGGTCTTTACCTTGTGGCGACCCCGATCGGCAATGCCCGCGACATCACGCTGCGCGCGCTCGATGTGCTGGCCGGGGCTGACGCCCTGGCCGCCGAAGACACGCGCACCCTGCGCAAGCTTTTGGCAATTCACGGTATTTCCTTGGGCGACCGACCGCTGATCGCCTATCACGATCATTCGGGGCCCGGCACCCGCGACCGGATCGTGGCGCGTATTACCGATGGCCAGGCGGTCGCCTATGCGTCCGAGGCCGGGACGCCGCTGATCGCTGATCCAGGTTTTGCCCTGGCCCGCGCCGTGGCGGCGGCGGGGCTGGGCGTTACCGCCCTGCCCGGTGCCTCGGCAGTGCTGGCCGCGCTCAGCTTGTCGGGCCTGCCCACGGACCGGTTCACTTTCGCAGGTTTCGCCCCCAATACCGACGGCGCCCGGCGGCGGTTTCTGGACGGGCTGTCAGGTGCCCTTGGTACGCTGATTTTCTACGAGTCCCCGCGCCGGGTCGCAAAGTTTTTGGCCGCAGCCGTGGCAGTCTTTGGCCCAGACCGCCCGGCGGCGCTGGCCCGCGAATTGACCAAGAAGTTCGAAGAAGTGCGGCGCGGCACCCTGGCCGAATTGCTCGCGGGATTAGAGACCGGCGTTATGAAGGGCGAGGTCGTGGTGCTGATCGGGGCCGGACCAGACGCGCGCCGCGCGACGCCCGAAGCCATTGATGCAGCACTGAGCGATGCCATGGCACGGCTTTCGGTCAAAGACGCCGCCGCCGAAGTGGCCGCCGCCCTGGGCCTGAAAAAGCGCGACCTCTACCAGCGCGCGCTGGCGCTGAGGAACGGCCAATGAGCAAAACGCGAAAACATCGCGGCGCGATGAACGAGGCCGCCGGTCGCGCCGCCGAAGACCAGGTCGCGGCCTTTTACGCGGCGCGCGGGCTGAGGCCCCTGGCAACCCGCTGGCGCGGAAAGGCGGGCGAAATTGACCTGGTTTTCCGCGACGGGATGGTTGTCGTCTTTGTCGAGGTCAAACAAAGCGCCA
Source organism: Brevirhabdus sp. (assembly GCA_047518005.1). GTDB lineage: Bacteria > Pseudomonadota > Alphaproteobacteria > Rhodobacterales > Rhodobacteraceae > JAKZRT01. The sequence goes on along the minus strand of JAKZRT010000169.1, from coordinate 20,196 downwards.
GCCATGACACTGCTGCCGCCAACCTGTCGCCGCGCCAGCAGGACCGTATTCTGGCCGCCGCCGAGGAATATCTTGGCACGCTGGACGGCGGTTTGCTTACCGAAATGCGCGTTGACGTGGCGCTGATCGACGGACGCGGTTTTCTGAAGGTCATCGAAGGGGCGCTTGGCGTGTGATCGATCGCTCAGCACCACTGACCCTAACTTGAAACATTTCCGCATGCGGCACCTTGTAGCGTTGTCCGAATCTCTCCACCCTCATAGGTGATGCGGCAACGCAGCATTTCTGGCCGGATTCGCCGACAGGTACGCGCTGCCGAATGGAAAACCAGGGGTTCAAAAAATGACCAACGTCGTCATCGCCTCGGCCGCGCGTACAGCGGTCGGTTCTTTCTCGGGCGCGTTCGCCACGACGCCCGCCCACGATCTGGGCGCCGCCATGTTGGAGGCGGTGGTCGCGCGCGCCGGTGTTGCCAAGGATGAGGTCGATCAGACCATTCTGGGCCAGGTGCTGAGCGCCGGACAGGGCCAGAACCCAGGCCGCCAGGCGCATATTAACGCCGGACTGCCGACCTCGTCGGCGGCGATGATCATCAATCAGGTTTGCGGATCTGGTCTGCGCGCGGTGGCGCTGGCGGCTCAGCACGTGGCGCTTGGCGACGCCGAGATCGTGGCTGCGGGCGGGCAGGAAAACATGTCGCTTTCCCCGCATGTTGCCAACCTGCGCGCGGGCCACAAGATGGGCGACGTGAAATTCATCGATTCGATGATCAAGGATGGTCTGTGGGACGCCTTCAACGGGTATCACATGGGGCAGACGGCCGAAAACGTCGCCGAAAAGTGGCAGATCAGCCGCGACCAGCAGGACGAATTTGCCGTCGCCAGCCAGAACAAGGCCGAAGCCGCCCAAAAAGCCGGAAAGTTCGACGACGAGGTGATCCCTTTCACGGTCAAGACCCGCAAAGGCGACATCATCGTCGACAAGGACGAATACATCCGCCACGGCGCGACCATGGAAGCCATGCAGAAACTGCGCCCGGCGTTCGCCAAAGACGGCAGTGTGACAGCCGCCAATGCCAGCGGTATCAACGATGGCGCGGCGGGGGTTCTGCTGATGTCGGCGGCCAATGCCGACGCGCGCGGGATCGAACCGCTGGCCCGGATCGCCAGCTTTGCCACCGTCGGCGTCGACCCGTCGATCATGGGCGTCGGCCCGATCTATGCCAGCCGCGCAGCCCTGGAAAAAGCCGGATGGAAGGCCGAAGATCTGGACTTGATCGAAGCCAACGAGGCCTTTGCCGCGCAGGCCTGCGCGGTGAACAAGGACATGGGCTGGGACCCCGCGAAAGTGAACGTGAACGGTGGCGCGATTGCCATCGGCCACCCGATCGGTGCCTCGGGCGCGCGGGTGCTGAACACCCTCCTCTTTGAAATGAAGCGGCGCGACGCCAAGAAGGGCCTCGCCACGCTCTGCATCGGAGGCGGCATGGGCGTCGCCATGTGCGTCGAACGCGACTGAACAACGGGTGCGTGATGCTGCGCACCGCTTGCCAATATCAAGGAGAGAAAGATGGGACGTGTAGCACTTGTTACCGGCGGCAGTCGGGGGATCGGCGAGGCCATATCAAAGGCCCTGAAGGCCAAAGGATACGACGTTGCCGCCACTTACGCGGGCAACGACGAAAGAGCCGCAGCGTTTTCCGACGAAACCGGGATCAAGACCTATAAATGGGACGTGGCGGATTATACGGCCAGTGCGGCGGGCATCGCAGTGGTCGAGGCAGACCTTGGCCCGATCGAGGTCGTCGTGGCCAACGCGGGCATCACTCGCGACGCACCGTTCCACCGGATGACGCCCGAGCAGTGGAACGAGGTGATCGGCACCAATCTGACCGGGGTCTTCAACACCGTGCATCCGGTCTGGCCGGGTATGCGCGAACGCAAGTTCGGCCGGGTGATCGTGATCTCTTCGATCAACGGGCAGAAAGGCCAGTTCGCCCAGGTGAACTATGCCGCCACCAAGGCCGGTGATCTGGGCATCGTGAAATCGCTGGCCCAGGAAGGCGCGCGGGCCGGTATCACCGCCAACGCCATCTGCCCAGGCTATATCGCCACAGAAATGGTCATGGCGGTGCCCGAGAATGTGCGCGACGCGATCATCGCGCAGATCCCGGCCGGGCGTCTGGGCGAGGCAGACGAGATCGCGCGCTGCGTTGTCTTTCTGGCCTCGGATGATGCGGGCTTTATCAATGGATCGACCCTTTCCGCGAACGGCGCGCAGTTTTTCAGCTGACGGTCCCCAGCTTGCGCCGCGCTGACGCGCGTCGCCCGAGGCGAGAGGCGCTGCCCCTCGCGCTCCCCGAAGTATTTAGGGAAATGTGATGTGGCCGAACCACCGGTGCGCCTTGCGGATCGGTCAGGACATTGATGCGGAAAGCCTGAATTCCGTCGGGATGGAGTCACGGCCCTCAAGCACCAGATCGGCCATCAAGCGGGCCACGCCGATGGCCATTCCAAAGCCGATTTTGAACCCGCCGTTGGCAATGAATTCGCCGGGCCGTCGCGGCCAGGGGCCCAGAATCGGGGCCCGGCTGGCGGCCCGCGGTCGCAGACCTGCCCAGCGTTCTACAATTGCGGCCTGCGCCAAGGCGGGGACAGTCGCACGGGCCCTTTCGACGAGCGCATCAAGCCGCGCGTCTGTCGCCCGTGCTGCGTCAAATTCGCGCTCGCTGGTCGCGCCGACCGCGACCGTCCCATCGCTGTGGGGAATGATATGGATGCCATCGGAAAAAATCTGCGCCGCCCCGGCCCTGTCGAGTTGCAGCAGCGCGGCCTGACCTTTCACTGCGGTGCCGACGCGGTGGCCGAAGTGATCGGAGAGCGCTGCCAGACCAGCGGCACCGGTGGCCCAGATGATCTGGCCTTGGCGTGGCCCTTGGTTGGCCACAATGCCACCCCTGGCACGGATCGCCCCGGCCAGCGCTGCACAGGCGTTTCGCGGCTGGATCAGCGCACTCAGCGTATCACGCAGCCAGAGGCCTGTAGGTGACAGCGGCACCCAATCCCCGACTTCGGCGCGGTTGATGATCTGCCAATCAGCAGCACCCCGCCAGTTGCGCGCGGCGTCTTCTGCGCGACCGCGTGCAAGCGCGACGGCGCGGTCGTGAGCCAGCGGCTGAACCCGCCCGGTGCGGGCGTAGCCGGGATCTTGGCCGGATACCCGGGCAATCTCGGCCCAGAACGGACCGGCGGCAAGCAGGCTTTCAAGCTGAAACGCCTTTTTGACGTTCCAGCCGTCGGGCGTATGCGGCGCCAGAGCGCCCAGCACGCCGCCGCTGGCCCCGGCTCCTGCACCATCGGGGTCGATCACGCGCACCCGCGCACCGCGCGCCAGACAGGTCCAGGCGATGGTCAGGCCGAAAATGCCCGCGCCCATCACCGTCACTTCAACCGCGCCCTTCGCCATTGCCATTCCCCGTGCCGCTGGCCATTGTCGCCGCGCGATGGACATAGGGCAAAAACCAATGATCGGCCAGCGCGCTAAGGTCACCTGGGCGCAAGCAGGTACGCCGGTATCGACGCACTTTGACGATCGCTACTTTTCGCATGCCGACGGGGTGGCCGAAACGGGTCACGTGTATCTGTGCGGCAATGATCTGCCGAAGCGCCTTTCAGACGGGTTTCGCGTGGCCGAGCTGGGGTTCGGCACCGGGCTTAACGCGCTGGCGCTGGCGGCGGTGGTGCCCGACGGCCAGCGCCTGAGCTTTGTGACGTTCGAGGCTTTTCCAATGCGAGGTGCCGATGCGGCCAAGGCCCTGGTGGCGCTGGCCCTGCCTGTCGCAGCAGGTCCTCTGGTGCCGGTCATTGCCAACGCTCTGGACCGCCGCGACCGCAATTTCGCGCTCGGCCCGGTTGATGTGACCCTGGTGCTGGGCGACGCGCGCGATATGCTGCCCGACTGGCAAGGGCAGGCTGATGCCTGGTTTCTGGACGGTTTCGCCCCGGCGCAAAATCCTGAAATGTGGGAACCGGCGCTGATGGATGCGGTCGCGCGCCACACTGGGCCGGGCGGGACTTTCGCCACCTATACGGCGTCGGGCGCAGTACGTCGGAACCTTGACCAGGCCGGTTTTGACGTCACCCGCGCGCCTGGTTATGGCCGCAAGCGGCACATGACGCGCGGCGTGCTGAGGGGTGGCCCATGACGCCGCCCGACAATCGCGCCGGTATCTGGCTGATGGTGGCGACAACGGTGGTGTTTGCCACCCAGGACGGGCTGTCGCGCCATCTGGCCGAGACCTACAACGTGCTGATGGTGGTGATGATCCGTTATTGGTTCTTTGCCGCCTTCGTGATCGCCTGGGCGTCGCGAAGGCAGGGCGGGCTTCGCGCCGTGGCAGCGACACGACAGCCGCTGTTGCAAGGCTTTCGCGGGATCCTGCTGGCGCTGGAAATATGCGTCATGGTTTTGGCCTTCACCTATCTGGGGCTGGTCGAGGCGCATGCGGTCTTTACCTGCTATCCGCTTTTGGTCGCAGCACTTTCCGGTCCGGTTCTGGGTGAAAATGTAGGGTGGCGCAGGTGGGCGGCCATCGGGGTTGGCTTTGTGGGCGTCATTATCATTCTGCGCCCCGGTGTGACGGTGTTCACAGCAGCCGCATTGTTGCCCTTGGCCTCGGCCCTGATGTTCGCGCTCTACGCTTTGTTGACGCGCTTTGCCGCGCGGTCGGACAGTGCCGAGACCAGCTTTTTCTGGACCGGTGTCACGGGCGCAGTGTTGATGACGATAATTGGTCTGACGTCCTGGCAGCCGATGACGGCGGCCGACAGCGGTCTTATGGCGGCGCTATGCGTCCTGGGCGCGCTTGGGCATTGGCTGTTGATCCGTTGTTACGCGATCGCCGAGGCCAGCGCGGTTCAACCTTTTGCCTTTCTGCAACTGGTATTTGCCGCCGCCATCGGGATCCTGATCTTTGGTGAGATGTTGAAATCCAACGTCGCTTTTGGAGCAGCAATCGTCGTTGCAGCGGGGGTGTTTGCGCTGGTGCGGCAGCATCGGAGTACCCGCGCGAACGCGCGGGCGCGCTTCAAGTAACGCGCTGGACATCCCCCAGGCGCGTGTCGCGGACCCACCAGTCGCGGTGTGTCCTTTGCATAAATCGCGCGGCGTCGCATGCGGCGATGGGGTCGTTGAACAGCCCGAAACATGTGCTGCCCGAGCCGGACATGCGTGCAAGTTGGCAGCCAGTCAGGCCGTCAAGGGCGGCCAGTGCGGCACTGACGCCGTTGGCGATGCCTCGCGCCGCTGGCTCGAGGTCGTTGCGCTGATATTTGAGCCAGGTTCTGAACGCGTCGGAACTTTCGAAATCTGGCATCGGATCGGGCATCGGTTGATTTTCACGATGTGCGAGTGCGTCGAAAACCGCCCCAGTGGGCACGCCTTCGTTCGGGTTGGTCAGAACGGCGTAGAGGGGTGGCAAGGCGACGGGTTGAAGCGTGTCGCCGATACCACGGGCCCGCAAAGACGTGGCGGCCAGACACATCGGGAGATCGGCACCCAGCGCGACCGCCTCGTCGCCGGTCAGCGGTGTCACGCCCCAAAGCCCGGCCAGGGATTGCAATACCGCGGCGGCATCGGATGACCCGCCGCCCAGGCCAGCGCTGTGCGGCAGATGCTTTTCCAGCGTGATCGTCGCGCCCCGTGACACGCTGCGCAATGCGCGAAGCCGCCGTGCGGCCCGCATTACGATGTTGTCATCGCCCGCGGGTACGCCCTGGGCCCAGGGCCCGGTAACATCGAGCCTCAGCTCACCGCCCGGGACGATACCTATCCGGTCACCCACGTCAGCCGAAAAGACCACAAGCGTGTCGAGCAGATGAAAGCCGTCGGCCCTGCGGCCGGTGACATGCAGCGTCAGATTGACCTTTGCCGGGGCAAAGACCTCAACCGCCGTCATTGGCGACCGCCAATGGCGCGGCACCTTCCTCTTCGAGAACCCTGTCCAGGCCGACCTCGAGCTTGCGGCGGATGCGGATGACGTCGTCCTCTTCAGGATCAAAACTCATCGCGCGCCGCCACTGGAAACGCGCCTCTAGGGTGCGGCCCACGGCCCAATAGACGTCACCAAGATGGTCGCTGATGATCGGGTCCGTCGGGGTCAGCTGTGCGGCACGTTCCATGTGGACTGCGGCTTCGTCAAAGCGACCCAGGCGATAAAGGACCCAGCCGAGCGAATCGGTGATATAGCCGTCGTCGGGCCGCGCCTGGACCGCACTTTCGATCATGCCCAGCGCCTCGTCCAGATTCTGGCGCAGCTCGACCAGCGAATAACCCAGATAATTCAGCACCTGCGGCTGATCGGGGCTGAGCTCGAGCGCCAGGCGGAAATCAGCCTCCGCCAGCGGCCAGCGGTCCGAACGTTCGTGGGTGATGCCACGCGCAAAGTAAAGGATCCAGTGCTGCCGGTCCGGAATTTCGTGCAGAGCGACGGCTTGGTCATAGGCCTGACTGGCCTCGTCATAGCGCTCCAAGCGTCTGAGAGCGTCACCTAATGTCTGATGCACCAATGCAATTTCTGCATGGCTTTCGGCCAGTTGTTGCAACACTTCGATGGCCGCGTCCGACCGACCGGCGCGGCGCAGCGCCTCGGCCCGGCCCATTTCAGCGGCGTGAAACGATGGATCGTCGCGCGCCACCTGATCATAGGCGCGGGTGGCCAGATCGTATTGGTCCAGTTGTTCCAGAAGGCTGGCCATGAGCAAAATCGTGTCGGTGTCGCCCGGACGCAGATAGTCGGCGGTACGGATGTAGCTGAGCGTGTATTGATCCGCCGCGTCGCCGTTCAGGGCCGAGGCGACCGACTGGAACACTTCGGCCATGCCGTCCGATGCGCTGGTGACGATATCAAAAGTCAGCACTTCGCCGGCCTCGAGCGCCGCGACCAACGCATCCATGGCCGGATCGCTGCCCGGACCGAAGCCGGTGCGAATGGCGGCAATGGCATCGCCTGAGCGTTCAAGTTGACTGAGGATCTGGGCCCGCGCCGCGAGCCCGCGGCGGGTCGATTGTAGCTGGGCACCATCGGGTCCCGAGAAAAGCGCCTCGGCGCCCTCGAAATCGCCGACATTGGCCAGAGCCAGGGCCTTGTGATAGCCGCCAAAGGCCGCCAGACCAGGACGCGCGGCAATCTCGTCGAAGGCGGCCAGCGCCTGGGTCATATCACCGGCACCCACATGCGCCCAGGCCGCGGCCAGACCATCGACAAGCGGGCCAACGCTGAGCGCGGCCGCCTGATCGCCAAGAAGACCCGCGAATTCGCCTTCCTTCATGCGGTGCGCCACCAGTATCTGCGCGGCGATCTGGCTTTCCGGATTGACCGCAGCCAGCTGCTGGGCAATCGGCACCGCCCGTTCGAACCGGCCGACGCCAACAAGGGCTGCAACCGTGTTTTCCATCAGCAGCACATTCGAGCCGTCGCGCCCCAGCGCCCGCAGGAAATAATCGGATGCAGCGGAAAAATCATGGTTCATACCGGCCTGTCGCGCCGCAAGGTACGACCCGGCAAAGCCGTCGGCCTGGGCCAATGCTGCGAACGGCGATAACCCTAAAATCGTCAGCGCCACAAAAAACATTCGGATCATGGTTTGGTCTTCCCAATCGATTTCGCGCTGAACCTAGCCGCTTCGCGATGGCAAAAGCAACGCAGAGCAGGTACACGGACCCTTCAAATTTGCGAAATGGTTACCAAGATGCCTCGCCCGGGCAGACCACCCCGACCCCTACATATTCGGGTAATTCGGCCCATCGCCGCCCTGCGGTGTCACCCAGGTGATGTTCTGGCTGGGGTCTTTGATGTCGCAGGTCTTGCAATGCACGCAGTTCTGGAAATTGATGACGAATTGCCCGTCAACCACCTCGAATACACCCGCCGGGCAGTACCGCTGTGCGGGTTCTCCGAATTCGGGCAAGTTGACGCGGATCGGAATATCGGGATCGCTCAGGTGCAGGTGCGCCGGTTGGCTTTCCTGGTGGTTGGTCATCGAGAAACTGACATTGGTCAGCCTGTCAAAGCTGAGTTTTCCGTCAGGCCTGGGATAGTCGATCACCGGATGATCCGCCGCCTTGCCGGTCGCGGCGGCATCGGTCTTGCCGTGTTTGAGCGTTCCGAAAAGCGAGAAACCGAAGAGCGTCTGAAACCACATGTCAAAGCCGCCCAGCGTGAGCCCGCCCAGGGGGCCGAAACGCGCGTTCAGAGGTGCTACGTTGCGCACCTTTTTCAAGTCCTTGCCAACCGGGCCGGACCGCAGCGCGGCATCATAGGCATCGAGCGTGTCGCCCGACCGGCCTGCCTTGATCGCGGCGTGGGCGGCCTCGGCGGCCTCGATGCCCGAATGCATGGCATTGTGGTTGCCCTTGATCCGCGGCAGGTTCACCAGCCCGGCCGAACATCCCAGCAATGCGCCGCCCGGAAATGCCACCTGCGGGATCGACTGCAACCCGCCTTTGGTCACCGCGCGCGCCCCGTAAGCCATGCGTTTGCCGCCTTCCAGAAGTCTGGCAATCTTGGGGTGATGCTTGAAGCGCTGGAATTCCATGTAGGGATATAGATGCGGGTTTTTATAGTTCAGGTCGACGATATAGCCCACGTAAACTTGATTTTTATCAAGGTGATAGACAAACGACCCGCCCGAGTTCTTCCACCCCAGCGGCCAGCCCATGGTGTGCGTGACCTCGCCCTCGTTGTGCTTGTCGGGGGCGACCTCCCAGATCTCTTTCATGCCAAGCCCAAACTTGGGCACGTCGCATTGGTCGGCCAGCCCGAACTTTGCGATCACCTGTTTGGCAAGCGATCCGCGCACGCCCTCGGAAAGAAATACGTATTTGCCGTGCAATTCCATCCCCGGCTCGTAGCCGTCGCCGGGGTCGCCCTCGGCAGTCAGGCCAAACTCGCCGGCGACCACGCCTTTGACCGCGCCACCCTCGCCCCAGACCAGTTCCGAAGCGGCCATGCCCGGAAAAATCTCCACCCCCAGCGCTTCGGCCTGCTCGGCCATCCAGCGGGTGACATTGCCCATGGAAACGATGTAATTGCCGTGATTGTTCATCAAGGGCGGCATCAGGAAATTCGGCAGGCGGATCTGCCCGGAATGGCTCAGGATATAAAAGTTGTCCTTCCTGACCGCCACGTCTAAAGGCGCGCCCTTTTCTTTCCAGTCCGGCATCAGGCGCGTTAGACCCGAGGGGTCAAGCACCGCTCCCGACAGGATATGCGCACCGACCTCGGAGCCTTTTTCCAGAACTACGACTTCGAGATCGGCATCAAGTTGTTTCAGCCGGATTGCGGCGCTAAGACCCGCAGGCCCCGCGCCCACGATCACAACGTCGTATTCCATCGCTTCGCGTGTCACATCGACCATGTCATAACCCTGTTTCTGAATGCCGTCCGCCCGGCGCGTTTGGCGCGTCCTTAGCGCAGGTCTGTCAACAGGGCAATTGCCTTGCACACCAAGGGCCTCGGTCCGATCGTCGGCTGCGCCTCAGCCACCGCCAGGCAATCGCGACCAGAAAAATCGACGCGTACGCGTCAACGGCATAGTGAAACCCAGTGTGAACAGAAAGCACCAGAATTGCCGCCAGATAGGCACTGGCAACCGGAATCAGCCAGACCGAACGTTCGGAGACATACAGCGCGATTACCGTCGCCATCGCCACATGCACCGACGGAAAGGCCGAAATGCCGGTGCCCAGCGCCAGGAACCCCTCGGCGTACATGTCCCACATCTCGACCTGGACTTGTCCGATAAATCCGCCAGCCAGGCCCGAGGCCTCGAGCGCCAGCGCCAGATCGTAAAAGCGGTCAGTGTCAAAGATACGGTCGTAAAAAACCGGGCCTGCCGAAAGGGCAAGGATCGCCAGGACATTTCCGAGAACCAGAAACACAATGACATAAAGTTTCATATAGTCGCGTTTGCGGCGCTGGTCGCCGTCGAAAATCGCAAGGACTATCGGAAATAGAATTGAGAATGGCAGCCACAGCGACACGTAGATCACCGCGATTGCCGATGCCGGGACGCCCGCAAAGACCGCGTGGGTCATCTGATAAGGGTCAAATCCAAAATGCAACGCGCGGTCGAGGGCTGCCAGCAAAGGGTCGGCAAAAAAATGGTTGATCACTCGCAAGCTGCGCGATGTCCTGCAAATGCGTTTTGAGTGTCATGAAAGCCGCCATGAAAATAAACGAACCAACCAGTGCCTGAACTATCTCGGGCCCGCGCCGTCTGATCACCTCGGGGCTGCGCAAAACGCCAACGGCGACAATCCCCAAGGCGAGTGGGACAAGGGCGGCCAACATAATGTCCAACTGGCCCTTAAGGGCCGCGAAAATACCGAACGCGACGATCTCGCGGCTGGCGCCCGACAGCCAGGCAACGGCGACCGCCACCGCCAGATAAACCAATGAGAACGCCAGAAATCCCTTCGCAGTGCTCGACTTTTTGATAGGTTGCCAGTGTTCTATGCCGCTGCGAACTAACGTTCTATTGACTCTTGTCTCCAAGGCGGCGTTAAGGGCCAACGTGTTGCGTATTCACAATCCACAGCGCTGAAATCCGATGGACAAGATTTTGATCACCCGCGCGGGGCACACCGCGCTTGAAGGAGAATTGAAGACGCTCAAATCGGTTGAGCGCCCAGCGGTGATCCGCGCGATCGCCGAGGCCCGCGAGCACGGCGATCTGAGCGAAAACGCAGAATATCACGCGGCCCGTGAAAAGCAGAGCTTTATCGAAGGCCGGATCGGCGAGCTGGAGGCGATCTTGTCGCGCGCCGAAGTGATCGACCCCGCAAAACTTTCCGGCCCGATCAAGTTTGGCGCGACAGTTGGGCTGGTCGACGAAGACACCGACGAGAAAAAGACCTATCAGATCGTCGGCGAAGCCGAGGCCGATATCGAAAACGGACGGCTGAACATCGCCTCGCCGCTGGCGCGCGCTCTGATCGGCAAAGAGACGGGCGACAGCGTCGAGGTTCCCACGCCGGGTGGCGAACGGGCCTATGAGATACTCAGCGTAAGATATATCTAAGTGGGGAAATGCCCCTGAGCGACACAGCAATGAGCAACAATGAAGGCAGAAAACGGGTCGATCTGGGCATGCTCAATCGTCCGGGCGTTGGCCAGCTTACGCCTGTCGATGTGGCCGCAGCGGCGCTCAGCATCATTTGGGTGCTGATTGCAGTGGTTTTTGTAATCTTTTTGCGCGACGACGACGGATCGATGACCGCCCAGACGATCAACGGCCTGGTGACGGCGATTGTCATCGTTCTGCCGCTGGTTCTGATCTGGGTCGCCGCGATCGCGCTGCGCAGCATGAGCATGGTCCGCGAGGAATCGCTGCGGCTGCGAACAGCAATGGATGTACTTCGGCAGAATTATCTGGAGCTTCAGCAAAGCCGGCGAATGCAAGTCAGACCGGCCAAACCAGGCGCACCAGCGACCGCCGAGCCACTTCCCGCACAGTTTTCGACCCGCCGCGACCTCAAGCCCATGAAAAGGGGCGAGCAGGGTGACCTGGCGCTTGGTCTGAAGCCCGCCGAAAGCGGGCCCCAGTTGACGCCCGAAGAATTCATCATGGCGCTGAATTTCCCCAAAACCACCGAAGACAAAGCCGGTTTCCGCGCCTTGCGAAGGGCGCTCAGCGACGCTCACGTCGGGCGTCTGGTCCAGGCCAGCCAGGATGTACTGACCCTGCTCAGCCAGGAAGGTATCTATATGGACGATCTCGCGCCCGACCGGGCACGACCCGAGATCTGGCGGCGGTTTGCCCAGGGCGAACGGGGTCGAGCAGTGGCGATGCTGGGCGGCGTGCGCGACCGGTCAAGCCTGGCACTGAGCGCCCAGCGTATGCGCAACGATCATATCTTCCGCGACGCGGCGCACCATTTCCTGCGCCAGTTCGACCACACGCTGGCCGCCTTTGAGCCCGAGGCCTCGGACGCCGAGATCGTGGCGCTTTCCGACACCCGGACAGCGCGCGCCTTCATGCTGCTTGGCCGGGTGGCCGGCACGTTCAATTAGGATCGGGACCGAATTTGCGATGCGCAAATTGACCGGGGCGGTTCCGGGGCTCAGCCGCGCGCCGGACACCCGACCAGTTCCACGCCCGCGGTGCTGCCAAATATCGTCAGCGTAACCTGGCTGCGGTCCAGCATGAACGGCTGGCCACCGGGATCGACAAATTCCGCCGAGACGGCAAGTTGACCGCCGTCGCGCGATAGCTCGGTCGCGGAAACCCAGACCGAAGCATCGGAATATTCCATTACCGCGGCCTCATCTTCGCCCAAACGCGCCAGCGGCAGCCGCGCGGTCAGCCGCAGCCCGTCTGCAATCGGCGCGACCGAGCAGCCCAACCCGTCTTGGTCCGCACCCGCGACCCTCACCGGCACCCGCGCCAGAGCCGCCTGAATTACTGGGTCCGGTGCGGCATCGGCTGGCAAATCGGCACGGAAAGTCAAGGACGTCGGAATGCAGATGTCACGACAAACACCGATCTCAATCTTGCCCGCAACCAGCATCGCGCCGGCGCGCCGCGGCGTCAGCGTGACCGGGATAACCACCTGGGTTTTGTAGCCCACGGTATGGGCACCGTAACTTTCGAATATCTCGGGACGCGGCCAGTGCACTTTTGCCGAACCGACGTTGCGTGACCGGTCCCAGTTAAACTGCGGCGGAAAGCCCACATCGCCGGGGCTGCGCCAATAGGTGTACCAGCCGGGCGCGAGGCTGATCTGCAAAGCCGCGATATGGGTGCCCTGCGCCGTCCGCCAACCCGGTAGAACTTCCAGCCGCACCGGTTCCTGCGCCTCGAGCGGCGCCGACAGCCCAAGCGCCAGCACGACAGCGGCGAATATCCGTTTTAGAATGAACACAACGCCGATAACCTAGCCATCGGGCTTTCAAATGAAAGTCACAATCGGGAGATTGGACAAATTGAACGTATCGCGGATAAGAATCCTTGAACGCGGCTCATTGCGGCCCCACCATAGGGCTATGTCAGATCATCTGGACACCATTGACCTGACCGGCCAATTGCTCATCGCGATGCCGGGCATGGGCGACCCGCGTTTTGAGAAAAGCGTGATCTTGATCTGTGCGCATTCTGACGATGGTGCCATGGGGCTGATCATCAACAAGCCAGCGCGCAAGGTTTCCTTCGCGGATCTGCTCAAGCACCTGGGAATCGACACCGACGACCCCGCCAGGGGCCCGGCGATCTGTTTTGGCGGTCCGGTCGAACACGGGCGCGGCTTTGTCCTGCACTCGATGGACTACGGAACCAGTGAAACGACGATGCAGGTGCCGGGCGGCTTTGGCATGACCGCGACGCTGGACATTCTGGAGGACATCGCCACCGGCGACGGCCCCGAACGCGCGATATTGGCGCTTGGCTATGCCGGGTGGGCCCCCGGCCAGCTTGAAGCCGAGCTCGCCCAGAACGGGTGGCTGACTTGTGACGCCAACGCCGATCTGGTTTTTTCCACGGAAAACCCCGGCAAATGGGCAGCTGCACTTGGCACATTGGGCGTTGACGTGATTGCGTTGTCGGCAACAGCAGGACGGGCCTAGGGTCACCGCCCCAGCGATTGCGCCGCGTTCCGCGTTGCCACGCGCGCGGGCCTGCCCCCCGCACCCCCCGATGTATTTATGGAAATGTGATTGAGCGTCGACTTTCGCTGCACGCTCGATTTGGCGGGCAATTCGGCCCTAGACCTGACCATTTGGCGCGGCGGCGCGGCGCAGGCGGTCGTTGACGGCGCGTCCAAGCCCATGATCCGGGATCGGGGCCACGGCGATCGCGGCACCGGCTTCGTCGAGTTCGTGCAGAGCCGCGAAAAGATTGGCGGCAGCCTCGGCCAGATCGCCCCGGCGCGACAGGTTCAGATCAGCCTCCGGGCACGCGCCGAAGCCCAGCAACACCTCGCCCGCGGCTTTTGACGCGGCGTTCAGGCGCAGCGACGCGCGCGGTGCGTAATGCGACGACAGCTGGCCCGGTGCCGTGGGGGTCTGATCATCGGTTACCGGCGCGGTTTCAATCGGCCCCACGGCATCGGCCAGCGCTTCGACCGGCAAACCACCCGGGCGCAAAAGGCGCGGTGCGGTCGTGCATTCAACAATCGTCGACTCCAACCCAACCTGGGCCGGTCCGCCATCAATGACCGCCGCCAGCTTTCCACCAAGACCGTCAAGCACATGGGCGGCTGTCGTCGGGCTGATCCGCCCGGACGGGTTGGCGGATGGCGCTGCAACGGGCCGACCGACCTGCGTCAGCAGGCTTTGCGCAAGCGGATGCGCGGGCACCCGAACCGCCAACGTTTCAAGCCCGCAGGTGACCAGTTTCGACACCCTCGCCCTGGCCCTGGCCCGGGCCCTGAGCGGCAATACAAGGGTCAGGGGGCCGGGCCAGAAGGCCGACGCCAGCCGCTCGGCAGTGTCTGAGAACATCACCAGATCGCGGGCCGCGGCCAGGTCGGGCACATGCACGATCAGCGGGTTGAACGCGGGGCGACCCTTGGCCGCAAATATCCCGGCAACCGCCCGGTCATTGCCCGCATCCGCGCCCAGCCCGTAAACCGTTTCGGTCGGAAAGGCGACCAGCCTGCCACCCCGAAGTAGTGCCGCGGCGCGTGCGATCCCGGCCTGATCTGGGTTCAGTATTTCGGTGCGCGGTTCGGTCACTGGGCAGTGCTTTGAGCGGACAAGGTGATGGACGATCCTGCGGGTATGGCTTACGCCCTATGCTCAAACCACACCCACGGCCCTCTGCCAAGCGCGCATTGATCGGGGCCCAGACACCGAGGTCAGCCTTGCCCTTTCGCGCCCGCACCGACGAGCTGCAATTCATACTTGATCACGTGGTCGGATTTGACCGGGTTGCCGCGACCGAGCGGTTTGCCGAGGCAACGCCCGACCTGACCGCTGCGATCCTCACCGAGGCGGGAAAACTGGCCAGCGACGGGTTGGCCCCGCTGAACCGGATCGGCGATACCGAAACATCGAGGCTTGAAAACGGCGTTGTGCGCACGCCAACGGGGTTTGCTCGGGGCTTTGCGCAGATTGCCGGGGGCGGCTGGATCGGCATGGCGGCCGACCCCGCGTACGGCGGCATGGGGCTGCCGGTAACCCTGTCGATGGCGGTCAACGATATGTTTTCCTCGGCCTGTCTGGCGCTGCAACTGAGCCCGCTGATGACCCAGGGCCAGATCGACGCGCTTGAGGCCCACGCCAGCGATGCGATCAAGGATATTTACCTGCCAAAGCTGATCGCGGGCCAATGGGCCGGCACGATGAACCTGACCGAGCCCCAGGCCGGATCGGATGTAGGCGCGCTGGCCACGCGCGCCGAACCATTGGGCGACGGAACCTACGCCATTTCGGGCCAAAAGATATTCATAAGCTGGGGCGACGGCGATTTCTTCGACAACATCTGCCACCTGGTGCTGGCCCGCCTGCCGGACGCCGCGCCGGGCACCGGGGGGATCAGCCTTTTCATGGTGTCCAAGCGCCTGCCCGACGACAACGGTAACGCGGGCGTGGCCAACAGCCTGCGGGTGGTGTCGCTGGAGCACAAACTGGGTCTGCACGGCTCGCCCACCTGCGTGATGGAATACGACCGCGCCGTCGGCTGGCTGGTGGGCGGCGAACACGCCGGGATGGCGGCGATGTTCACGATGATGAACACAGCGCGTCTGGGCGTGGGCATTCAGGGCATCGGCGTCGCCGAGGCCGCGTTTCAGCACGCGCTGGCCTATGCGCAGGATCGCAAACAGGGTCGGACGCCGGTCAAGGGTGGTGCTGGCACCATAATCGACCACGCCGACGTGCGCCGGATGCTGATGACGATGAAAGCCAAGCTGTTTGCGGCGCGCGCCATCGCGTTTCACTGCGCGGTTGCCATCGACATGGCACGGGCCACCGGGGCGGCGAACTGGGAGGCCCGCGCTGCATTTCTGACGCCGATTGCCAAGGCTTTTGGCACCGATGTGGGGCTCGAGATCGCGCAATTGGGTATCCAGGTTCACGGCGGCATGGGGTTCATCGAAGAAACTGGGGCGGCGCAGTTTCTGCGCGATGTGCGCGTAACTTCGATTTACGAGGGCACCAACGGCATTCAGGCGATGGATCTGGTGGCCCGCAAGATGGCAGACGGCGGCGCGGCAGCTTTTGCATTGCTGGACGAGGCTTTTGAAATGGCGGTCGGAGACCTGGGTGCCGAAATGGCACCAGCGGTCGACGAGTTGCGCCGCACCACCCGATGGCTGGCCGAACAGACCGACCTGAACGACCGCTTTGCCGGTGCGGTGCCCTATCTCGAGGCCTTCGCTCTGGTTCTGGGTGCCGCGGCCCACCTGAGGGCTGCGGCGACCGAAACCGGCGACGGACCGCGCACCGCGTTGGCCCGGTTTTTTGTGACCCGCCTGCTGCCGGCGTATGGGGGCCTGAGCGCCGCAGTACGCACCGGTGCCGCACCGATATACGGCCTCAGCGATCTGGAACTATCCCTTTGATGGACGCGCCCAAGCCTGCCATCCACTATCCCTTTGACGCGCCGCCGGCCGAGGGCGCGGCAATCGAGGTTGCGCCCGGAATACTGTGGATGCGCTTGCCGCTGCCGATGAAGCTCGACCACGTGAATATCTACGCGCTGGATGACGGCGACGCTTGGACGATCATCGATACAGGCTTTGCCTCGGACCGCAGCCGCGCGATTTGGCAGGCGTTGCTGGCTGGGCCATTGCAGGGCCGCCCGGTGCGCCGGGTAATCGCCACGCACCATCACCCCGATCACATCGGGCTGGCGGGGTGGTTTCAGACCGCCCACGGGGCCGATCTGGTCACCACCCGAACCGCCTGGCTGATGGCCCGAATGTTGCAGCTCGATGAACAGGACCGGCCGCCGCCGGAAACGCTTGCCTTCTGGCGGTCAGCCGGAATGAATGCGGGAATTCTGTCGACCCGGATGACCGAGCGCCCCTTCAACTTTTCCGATGTCGTTGCGCCGCTGCCTCTGGGCTATTGCCGCATCGCCGAGGCAAGCCGGATCGCCGCAGGCGGCCGCGACTGGATCGTGCGGATCGGGAACGGCCATGCGCCCGAGCATGCCACGCTCTGGTCCGCCGACGGTGACGTGGTGATTGGCGGCGACCAGCTTTTGCCGTCGATCTCGCCCAATCTCGGGGTCTATGCCACCGAGCCCGAGGCCGACCCGGTTGCCGGCTGGCTGGCGACCTGCAAGCGGCTCGCCCGCCATGCAACCGAGGCCCAGCTGGTTCTTCCCGGTCACAAATTGCCTTTTACCGGACTGCCGCTGCGTCTTGATCAACTGATTGCCAACCACCACGGCGCGCTGAACCGGCTGCGCGCCCACCTCGCCACCCCGCACACCGCCGCCGAATGTTTTCAGCCGCTCTTTCGGCGCGAGATCGACGTGGGCGAATACGGGCTCGCGCTGGTCGAGGCCATGGCCCATTGCCTGCACCTTTCTCACCTTGGCGAGGCATCCCGCCGACGGCGTGACGATGGCGCCTGGCTGTGGCACTGCGCCTAAGCCCTGCGCGCCTTTGCCCCCGTGACAGTTCCGCGCGTATGCGCTATGCGGCAGGCAAGATCTGAATTCATGGAGGCCCGATGGCCGAACACCAACACGGCTCGATGAACACCGACGTCCACGAAAAGACCTTTTCGGGGCTCGTTACATTCGTGGCCCGGACGGTCATCGGTATATTTGTCTTTTTGATCATTCTGGCGATGGTCAACGGCTGACGCGCCTGACCCGATCGCCCAATGGCGACGCGCCGCTTCGCGCGAACGCGGATTCGCCCGAAGAATTTCTCAGATCAAAGAAAAAATCGGACATCTCGCATATCATCGTTTCGAAAGGTCTTTCAGAGGTGCGGGGGCCGACAGCCCCCGCGTGGCGGCGCGCGGCGCAAGAATTTACCCCGTAGCTTGCGGCATCCGATAGCTCACCGCTTCGGCGACATGCGGGTGGCGCACGGACTCGGACCCGGCCAGATCGGCGATTGTTCGCGCCACCCGCAAAACCCGGTGATAGCCGCGCGCGGTCAGTCCCAACCGGTCTGCCACCCGGGCCAGAAATTCGCGCCCTTCGGCATCGGGGGTCGCAACGTCTTCCAGCGCCTTACCTTCGACTTCTGCGTTCACTCTGGTGTCGGTGCCAGCATAGCGGGCGCTCTGCACGTCGCGCGCCGACTTTACGCGTTCAGCCACCTCTGCCGATCCTTCGCCGCTGGCCGGCAAATCGAGGTCAGTATAGGCCACCGGCGGTACCTCTACACGCAGGTCAAACCGGTCCATCAGCGGGCCCGAAATACGGCCCAGATAATCGTCGCCACAGATCGGTACACGGGCGCAGGCGCGCGCCGGATCGGCAAGGTATCCGCATTTGCAGGGGTTGGCCGCGGCCACCAGCATGAACCGGCAGGGATAGCGCACATGGGCATTGGCGCGTGCCACGACCACATCTCCGGTTTCAATGGGCTGGCGCAGGGTCTCCAGGACCGGGCGCGCGAATTCAGGGAATTCATCCATGAACAGCACGCCGTTGTGCGCCAGGCTGATTTCGCCGGGTTTTGCGCCCTTGCCGCCGCCCACGATCGCGGCCATCGACGCGGTGTGGTGGGGTTCGCGGAACGGACGCGCGCGGCTGATCCCGCCTTCCTCCAAGAGCCCTGACAACGAATGGATCATCGAGGTTTCCAGCGCCTCGCCTGGGGTCAGGGGGGGCAATATTCCCGGAATGCGCGCGGCCAACATGGATTTGCCCGACCCCGGTGGCCCGGTCATCAAGATGTGGTGCCGCCCGGCAGCGGCTATTTCCAGCGCTCGCTTGGCGCGTTCCTGACCCTTCACGTCGCGCAGGTCCCGCGTCCATACCTGCCCGGTCACCTCGCCCGGTTGCGCCGGTCCAAGCGGCGTTGCCCCGGTAAAATGTGCGATGGCCTGACCCAGGCTTTCGGGTGCCACCACTTCGGCCGCCCCGACCCAGGCCGCCTCGGCCCCGCAGGCGCGGGGACAGATCAGACGTCGATCGGACGCCGCGGCCGCCATCGCCGCGGGCAGGGCACCCACAACCGGAACCAACGAGCCGTCCAGCGATAGCTCGCCCAGGGCCACCGAGGCGGCAATCTCGTCGCCCGGAACCAGTTCAAGGGCTGCCAGAACCGAAAGCGCAATGGGAAGGTCGAAATGCGAGCCCACTTTGGGCAGGTCGGCGGGCGAAAGGTTAATCGTGAGGCGCTTGGACGGCAGCGCAATATTCATCGATGCAAGCGCTGCGCGCACCCGGTCGCGCGCTTCGCTCACCGCCTTGTCGGGCAGGCCGACGATGGAAAACCCAGGCAGGCCAGGCGCCAAGGCGCATTGCACCTCGACCAGCCGCGCCTCGATGCCCTCAAAGGCAACCGTATAAGCCTTGGAAACCATCCGCGCCCCTTTGGTTAACGAACCCGTTAACCAATAGGTCGGGATGGTTTAGGAATGGTAAATTTCCGGCCTTACGTAGCAAAAGCACCAAGCCCGGAGCGGGCGGGTGATTAGGTGCCTAAAGCATGTCGTTGTGTGGCCCCAAAATAGACGCGCCAAACTTTGGATACTCGCGGCCATCCTTTACCTCAACGCCGTCGTAGTAGAGGCGAAGGAAGAATATGGTAACGCCCTGTTCATCACCACTGCCCGCGCGATAGGAAATTGTGCCAGAGAGGTACAAATAGGCCGTATTAGCGACCACGCAATCGATGTCAGCCTTAGAAATGACGTGCCGTTAATAGTAACCGGCATGTTTGGACCAGCAGCGATAACGTGGTCACTCTCGGGCTTGCTCTCAATTACGTCGGGAGTCGGCTCGCTGCGGGGCGCAACTATCGCTCCAAGCTTAGACCTTATCGCTCTGGCGGGGCCGCTGCCACCGTTTGTCATCAGAATGTTGAACATGATCGAGCCATCCGGCAGCACGAGGGGCTGATAAGATTTCAGCGCCATCCAGGTAGTGCCCCAGGGCGTGGTGTAAATTGTTCTCCGGCTGGGTGTTGAGCCGGTTTACAGGGCGGCGATTTTCGCCGGGTCCATGGTGGTATCCTCGCAGATGGCGGCGACGGTTTCCAGCGTCATGTAACGACGTGTGA